>JBAUEK010000236.1:0-8744 GCA_049678565.1 Methyloceanibacter sp.
GTGCCGCTGCTGGCCGGGGGAGCCGCAGAGGCCATGACAGGCTTTTGATTAGGCGCCTTGGGGAACCTCGGGTCCAATAGCGAGACGCTATGATGTCGATTATCGATCGGCATTTCCTCAATGGCCCCGGCTCAGGCTTTGATGCAGGCGGCAAAACATGCTTCCGGCGCCCGTCGAGGATGGAGACTGAGCCCCGGAAACAAGACAAGGAGACGGTCGATGTGGCTCATCAATCTGCTTGAAACGGGCAGAGCGCTGGCCGAGCGCATTCCCTACAGTTTTGTTGCCCTGGTCGCGCGATTCGCCGCCGCGAGCGTGTTCTGGCGCTCCGGCCAAACCAAGGTCGAAGGCTTCTTTCGCCTCAAGGACAACACGTTTTTTCTGTTCCGCGAGGAGTATATGGTCCCGTTATTGCCCCCCGATGTGGCGGCCTATTTGTCCACGATCGCCGAGCATGTGTTTCCGGTGTTGCTCCTGGTCGGCCTCGCCTCGCGTCTGTCGGCGCTAGGGCTCCTGGTCATGACGGCCGTGATCCAGACCTTCGTCTACCCGGACGGTTGGCCGGAGCACATTCTCTGGGTCGCGCCGCTGCTCTTGATCATCGCCAGGGGACCGGGCGTGATCTCGCTCGACCATCTGATCTGGGGCCGGGTGCAGCCGGCACCCGCGCCGGCACGCTAGCACTCAGCCTTGACGAAAATCGGAAATGGCCGGGCTTGCCCCGGCCAGTTGGCGTTGGCGCTGGCGGGTGCGAATCTCGTCCAGATGGATCAGTTGGTGTCGCTGAGGCCGATCGCGAGCTGAGCGCCGATCAGCACGGCGAGCCCATCGGAGGGGCTGAAGTCTGCGCTCGCGGCACTGGCGGCCTCGACCGCCTTGGCGATGGTGGAGCCGGACTGAAGCGCAAACAGGAACATATCGGTGCCGGCGGGCAGCCGCCGAGTCTCGACCTCGAACAAAGGCCGAGCCACCAGCACCGACTCCGCGCCCCAATGCTCTACCGGCCTCGCCGCGCCCGCCTGATTGACCTCCCAGATCGAAAGCACGGGGTAGGTGGACGTCACGATTTCGGCGGAGGGGTGCAGGGTGACGCAATATTCGCCAATGCGCGCCTTGGGCAGCTCGGCGAAGGCTGGGCGCGAAAGCGGCTCCGCGTCGGCTGCATGGTAGGCGCGGCCCCGCGCCAGCTCGAGCCGCGCTACATCGCTGAGATAGGGGAGCGGCCTCGCCGCTTCGAACTCCTCGATAAAGGCGGGGAATGTTTCGCCGTAGTGGATGAGGAGGGGCGAGAAAGGCGGCTCGCGCAGGACATAGGCATGCGCCATGGCGTTGAAGAATTCATCACCGACCAAGCGCTTGACCACCGGGAACCGCGCGGCCACGGCATCGATCAGGCCCGCCGCGACATTGTTGCGATAAACCGCGAAGCGCCGGTCCGCCCGCCGGATTGCCGCGCCCTTGAGGCAAGACGGCACTGGGGTCGTGGTGCTCAGCAGCGCATTGGCGAAGTCGTCCTGGATATCGGCCAGGCCGGGCATAGTCTCATTCCTAGCACCCATCTGCATAGACGGTCTAACGCCCGCGCCGTTTGATCTCGGCCGCCATAAGGCCGCGGGCCCTGGCCGCCTCGGCCACCAGCACGGGGAAGCTCGGCACATCATTGTCCCATTCGATCAAGGTTGGGATTGCGCCGATGCGGGCGAGCGTCCGGGCATAGAGATGCCAGACGGTCTCCGCGACCGGAGTTCCATGGGCGTCGATAAGGAGCGGGGCGTCGAGGTCGTCGCGATCCTCGAAATGACCGCCGAGATGGATTTCGCCGACATGCTCCATGGGAAAGTCGTCGAGATAGGCCATCGGCTCGGTGCCGTGATTGACGGCCGAGACGTAGACATTGTTGACGTCGAGCAAGAGCCCACAGCCGGCGCGCTTCACCACTGCGCGCAAGAAATCGACCTCGCTCATGGTCGAGCTTTCGAAGTCGACATACGTCGAGGGGTTCTCAAGCAGCATCGTGCGCCCAAGCGTCTCCTGCACCTCGTCGATGTGGTCGCAGACGCGGGCCAGTGTCTCGGCCGTGTACGGCACCGGGAGCAGATCGTTGAGAAAGACCCCCTCATGCGTCGACCAGGCGAGATGCTCGGAGAAGAGAGCCGGTTCGTAGCGATCGATCAGACGCTTCAGCCGCGCGAGATGCTCGCGGTCGAGCGGCGCTGCGCCGCCGATGGAGAGCGCCACGCCGTGGAGGGACAAGGGCGCCAGTGCGCGAAGCTCGGCCAGCATACGATGGGGCGGACCCCCGTCGCCCATGTAGTTTTCGGCGTGCACCTCGAAGAAGCCGAGGCCATGATCGGTGCCGAACACCTCCGGGGCGTGCTCGGGTTTGAAGCCGACCCCGACGCCGCCCGCCGGGATGGTTGCTCCGGTGTCGAAACTCAGGACCGACATATCAGCCTCGCTGGCAAGAGCGGGGAGCGAAGGCAGCCGGGACGCCGGCCAGGACCGGTCTCGCCGTCTCCGCCCCCCATGTCTCTTGGTCTAGACCTAGCTTGCCTTGGGCTCAAGCGAGCCGAGGCCGTTGGGGGTCTCGATGGTGGTGCAGGTCCCCTTGGGCACAAGCTTCCAGGCATCGCCCTGATAATCGGTCTTGGAGGTCCCGGCGCAAGTAGTGCCCGGGCCGGCAGCGCAGTCATTCATGCCTTTTTCGGCAACGCCAAAGCATTTTTCCTTGCCTGCCTCTTCGGCCGCTGCCGGGAGGGTGGCGAGCACGCTTGCCAAAGCGCCGGCAAGTGCAAGTGAGATGGTGGTGGTCTTCGCTGTCATCAGGTCGCTCCGTTTTCCATTTTTCACGAGTGATACGCCGATTGCCTCAAGCGTCATCCGATAAGAGCCGTTTGGCGGCTCTTGGGGAAATACCCTTGGCCAATTGAACCCATAGCCGTCGCCTATCACCAGTTCGATGCAAACCTGATCACAACTTCGAGACGGGTCATATTGCCTCTTTTGGCTGTGAGTTACCGCGCTATCTAAGGGAGGCTGAAGGACCATCTGTGTACGAAGGATGACGTCATGATCGAACTGCGACCGTTTGAGGGGCTTGGAGGCGCGGACCACGGCTGGCTCAAGGCCAAGCATCACTTCTCCTTCAGCCGCTATTACGACCCCGAGCGCATGGGCTGGGGCGCTATTCGCGTTTGGAACGACGACGAAATCGCGCCGCATACCGGCTTCCCCCCGCATCCCCACGCCAATATGGAGATCATCACCTTCGTCCGCGAGGGCGCCATCACCCATGAGGACAGCCTGGGCAATGAGGGCCGCACCGAGGCTGGCGACGTGCAGGTGATGAGTGCGGGTTCGGGCCTCCGTCACGCCGAATATAATCGCGAGGCGGAGACCACCCGCATCTTCCAGATCTGGATCGAGCCCGACCGCGAAGGCGGCAAGCCCCACTGGGGCGCCAAGCCTTTTCCCACCGGCGACCGCGCGGGCAAATTCGTAGTCCTGGCGAGCGGCTTCGCCGCCGATACCGAGGCCCTGCCGATCCGCGCCGAGGCGCGCGTGCTCGGCGCCACGCTGAAGGCCGGGGAGAGCCTGGACTATGGACTGGGCCGAGGCCGCCACGCCTATCTCGTGCCGGCCAGAGGCGCGGTCGAGACGAATGGCGTAAGACTCAAGGCGCGGGATGGCGCGGCGATCGAAGACGAGGCGCTGGTGAAGGTCACCGCGCTCGAAGATTCCGAGATCATTCTGGTCGACGCCGCCTAGGCGGATATGTCTTCCCAAAGCAAAGGGCCTGCCGGAGCCGACCCTTTTTGCTGGCGCTGGACCGGCGAACAGACCTAAGAAGCTCGCCATGCTGCTCGGCTCCGAACGACTGCTCGCCTCCGAACGCCTGAATGGGCTTCGCGTGGGTGTCCTCGCCAATCCCTCATCCATCGACCACGCTTACCGCCACGTGGTCGATCGCTTTACCCACTCCAATCGCTACAAGCTTACCGCGATCTTCGGGCCGCAGCACGGCTATCGTTCGGACCTGCAGGACAACATGATCGAGACGCCGCACGCGAAGGACGGGCGCCGCAACGTGCCGATCTTCTCGCTCTACAGCGAGACGCGCGAGCCGACACGCGAGATGCTCGATCTCATCGATGTCCTTCTCATCGACTTGCAGGACGTTGGCGCGCGCATCTACACGTTCATCTACACCATGGCCAATTGCCTGCGCGCCGCGGCCCGTCAGGGGCTGCCGGTCATCGTCTGCGACCGACCCAATCCGATTGGAGGGCTAGAGGTCGAAGGGCCCACACTCGAACCCGGATTTGAATCCTTTGTGGGCCTGTTCCGCATGCCCATGCGGCATGGCATGACCATCGCCGAGCTCGCGAAGCTGTTCAACGAGCATCACGGCATCCACGCCGACCTCGAAATCGTGCCCATGGAAGGCTGGTCGCGCGAGATGTATTGGGACGCGACCGATTTGCCATGGGTGATGCCGTCGCCGAACATGCCCACCCTCGATACGGCGATCGTCTATCCCGGCACGGTGCTGTTCGAAGGCACCAGACTGTCGGAGGGTCGTGGCACGACGCGCCCGTTCGAACTCATCGGCGCGCCATGGCTCGACGGCGACCAGCTGGCGGAGCGCATGAACCTGGTAGGGCTGAAGGGCGTTCATTTCCGCGGCGTGAACTTCGAGCCAACCTTCCAGAAGCACGCGCGCGAGACCTGCGGCGGCTGCCAGATCCATGTCACGAGCCGCGAAGCATTCGAACCCGTGAAGGCCGGCGTGTCCCTGCTGCGCGAGTGCGTCGGTCTCGCGCCTGACCGATCCCCATGGCGCGACCCGCCCTATGAATATGAGCACGAGAAGATGCCCATTGACATCCTGGCCGGCTCGCCGGAGTTGCGCCGGCAGATCGAGCAGCAAATGCCGATCGAGGAGATCGTGGCGAGCTGGCGCCCCGGCATCGCCGAGTTCGAGGAGATCAGACGCAGCTTTCTGCTGTACTGAGGCGCCTGAGCCTAAAGCGGGTAGCAGATCGGGGCGTAATACTGCCAATAGCGGAGCTGGTAGGGACGAGCGCAGAAATAAGGGGCGTAATAAGGACGCCGATAGCCGCGCCGCCTCGCCTTCAGTTGCGATAGGTCCGGGTCTGCTCGACCAGTCCGTTGCTCAAGTCCTGGCTGTCCACGGCAGCACCTGGGGTGGCGGGCAGCGACGAAGCCGGACGAGAAGTGATCGCCGACAGGACGCCACACAGCAGCAGGGCGAAGATGAATAGGCTCGTGGCGCGCATAAGGCTGTCCTCGCTTTCCGTGAGTTCTAGGCGGTGTCGCTTGGCCGCGCAACCGCACTCGGCCCATCTCAACACATCGCGGCAAAGGAAGCGTAAATCGCGTTGCCGCGCCACAATTCGCCTTTACCCTGGAGGCTGGGACAAAACGCGGCGAACCTTGAGGAGGCGCGCATGCCGAATAGACGCTTTACCCTGATCGCTCTGACCGGCCTGTTGCTGGCGGTCAACTCAGCGCCCGCCCTCGCTCAGGATACGCAGATCTGCTTCGCCGCGGCGGACCGCGTCACCAAGGACGGCGAGACTCTCAGCGAGCAGGAGAAGGGTGCGGCACATGAGGCCTGCCTTCGCGCCCTCGCCGAGACGTCAAGCGTGGTGCACAAATATCATCTGCAAGAAGCCGATTTCGACATCATGGGTACCCGGCCGAAGCAGTGACGCTGGCTCTCGCCGGCACGCTTCAGCCTACGACACGCGCGCCCTGGTCGGCTGCACGATGAGGCTGCCGCGGCCGTGGTCCAGGATTTCGTCGTCGGCGAGCTTGAAGTTCTCCATCCGCATCGTGTGGTAACGGTCGAAATAGTCCTTGAGCTGACGCTCGATGCCGCGGTCGAAATCTGGCCGCGCCACATGGGTCGCGCCATTGACGACTTTCACCACCTTGCCCTTGCGCACGATCAGCTCGCCATTCTTGAACACAAGCTCCGGCGTGGCGAACATCGCCTCGCGATCCGGGTCGTCCTTATAGACGGTGATGTCGGCGTTGGCGCCGGCACCCAAATGCCCGCGGTCCTTCAGGCCCAGACTGCGAGCGGGACCGGCGCGCGTCATGATCGCGATCTCGTCCAGCGTATACTCCCGGGTCAGCGATTTGAGGATGCCTTGAGCCGCCGCGTCGGGGTTGATCTTCTGGATCATGTCGTCGCGGAAGCCCTTGTCCATCAACAGCCTGATCAGATGCGGGTAGGTGTAGAACGGCGCGCCGTTCGGGTGGTCGGTGGTGAGAAAGATGCGCCAGGGGTCGTCCATCAGCAGGAACGTCTCGAGCCCGATGGCCCATTGCAGCGCGTTGACGAAACTCTTGTCGCGATAGCGCATCGGCACCACGCCGCAGCCGGCGTCGCATTCGATATCCATCACCACCGGCTTCTTCGGGTGCGCGCTCCGCGAGATGGCGTATTGGCGCATGCTGTCGCCCGACGCGGTGCAGGTCTGCCCGAACATGACCTGGCCAACGTCGATGGAGACGTTGGGGTTCTTGGCCAGCAGCTCGGAGATGCGCGCCGCACCGGAGGAGAAGTGCCGGTCGCCCTCGGTGCCGTAGCTGTGGAATTGGATATGGGTGAGGTGGATGGGGAGCCCTTCCGCCGCGCGGATGGTCTCGAGCGTGGTCTCCACATTGCCGGGCACGCCCAGATTGCAGCCATGAATATGCAGCGGATGGGTGACGCCGAGCTCCTGGAGCGCACGCGCGAGCGTCAAGATGATCTGCCGCGGGGTCACGTGGTAGAACTCATGCTCCTCGTCGAGATCAAGCTTGCGCTGATTGAACTTGAAGGCGCTGATGCCGCCGGGATTGACCACCTTGACCGCGATCGCTTGGCTGGCGTGCATGGTCCAGGCGACATAGTCCTTGATGCTCTCGAAATCCTGCTTCCCGGCGAGCTGGCGCAGAAAGAAATCGTCGCTGCCGAGCATGGCGAAGGCGCCCTTGTCGACCATTGGCGTGTCGCCCATCTCCATATGCGCCTGGCGCGCATTGGCTGGCAGCATCGCCGGCTCGAAGCAGGCGGTGTAGCCCATCTCGGCGTAGCGATATCCGGTGATCAGGGTCGAGGGCACCGCATGGCCGGTGCCGGCGCGAGTGAGATCCGTGCGCGCCACCTCGTCCTTGATGTGGTCTTCGGGCAGCAGCATGCGCGCGATGGTCATCTTGCCGCCGCCGATATGGGTGTGCGGGTCGATGGCTCCGGCCATCACGACCTTGCCCTTGAGGTCGTGGGTCTTGTCGATGCGGGCGTTGGGCGGAGGCGCCGCCACGATCTTTCCATCCTGCACATAGATGTCGCGAACTTCGCCGCTCACCCCATTGGCGGGGTCATACACCTTTCCGCCGGAAAGCTTGGTCAGCATGAGATGGAGCTCCAGTCCTAAAGCGCGGCTTCGATTGCGGCGACCACATCGGCGACGCGAGGAAGCTCCGACCGGCCGAGATCTGTCAGCGGCAGCGACACGACATTGTCGCAGCGGACGAGGCGTCCCGCATGGTCGACCCCGGGTGTGCCGACGGGGATGTACACAGCAGGCGCGTTGGCAAGCTTCATCCCCGGCGTGCCCAACAGGATCGTCGGCACCTTGGTCGGCGGCGGGGTGATGTCGGGTGAAAAGGATGCGATCCAGACGAGTAAATCCCCCTCGCCGTCGGCGAGCATGCGGCCAATAGCGTGGCGGTAGGGATCGAAATCGGGCGCCCCGCTCGCATAGCTGATGCGGAGCGGGAAGCCGCTCTGCCAAGTCGCCACCGCGCCGGCCGTGATGCCACCTTCGGCGCCGCCCAATGCCAGACCGGCGAAACGCGTCGTCTGGTTGAGATCCTTCACCAAACCGGTGATCTGGTCGACGATGAGCTCGGCATAGGGAATATTGAGGACCGGCGGCGCCCAAACCACGACGCCGTATTTAGCCTGCCGGCACCGCTCCGCCAGCGAATCGATATCGGCGAGGGTGACGCCGTCGATCGAAACGGGTTTCACTCGAAAGCCGCGGAGCCTCGCTCTGAGGACCCCCAAGACTTCGCCCACCTGCTCGATATCGCAAGGAACCGAAACCACCTCACCGACGCGCTCGCCCTTGGCCGCGGCCCTCCCCGGACCCTTTCCGAGCACCACGACGGTGCGCTTCGGCGCCGTCACATCGAACATGGAGTCGGGTGGATACACGATCCGCTCGAAGAAGCGCGGATGCAGCTTCTCGATGTCGTTCCCAACCACGATGATCAGATCCGCGCGGTTACGCACCTCGGTCAGGGTCGACATTGTCCAGCCGGTGGTCTGCAAGACCCTGACATTGCGGTATTGCGCCTCGCTCAGAGCGTGGTCGACAATGCCGCCCGTGCGCTCGGCCAGCGCCATCACCGCGCGCATCCCCTCCACATCGGTGGCGAGCCCTCCATAGAGAGGCAGGCGGGCTTGGTTGATCAGCGCTGCCGCAGCCTTGACGGCCTCGGCCAGCGCGGCCTCCTTACCCTCCACCGCAGGCACCGCCTTAGGCAGCTCGCGCTGAAACCCGGCGATCGCCTTGCCGCAACCATTCTTGCGGACCTCAAGCTTGGTCCCCTTTCGCTCGACCTCCAGATCGTCGCAAAGCATGCCGCAAAAGGGGCAGGCTACATTCTCGTAGAGCTCTGACGATGCGCGGCTGCCGGAGGCATCGCGCGCAGTCGAAATC
>JBAUEK010000237.1:0-13646 GCA_049678565.1 Methyloceanibacter sp.
ACCGCATTCCGCTGAAGGCGGCCAAGGATGGATGGCGCATGCCATTCCGGCCCGACCGCATGCGCGGCATCAAATCGACGAGCGATTTGATCGATGCCAAGACCGGAAAGGTCGCGATCGAGGCCGGTCGCAAGATCACCGCCCGGCTGGCGAAGAAGCTTGCCGATGAAGGCTTGAAGGAGCTTCTGGTCAAGGACGCGGATCTCTATGGCCGCTACCTCGCCGAGGACGTCGTCAATCTGGAGTCGGGCGAGATCTATGGCGAGGCCGGAGAGGAGATCGATGAAAAACTCCTCGGCACCCTGAAAGGGCTCGGCCTCAAGGATATCCCCATCCTCGATATCGACCATGTCAATGTCGGCGCCTTCATCCGCAACACGCTGGCTATCGACAAGAGCTCCAATACCGAGGAAGCGCTGCTCGATATTTATCGCGTGATGCGCCCAGGCGAGCCGCCGACGCCGGATGCGGCCGCGGCGTTGTTCAAAGGCATTTTCTTCGATCCCGAGCGCTACGACCTTTCGGCCGTCGGACGCGTCAAGATGAACATGCGTCTCGATCTCGAATGCCCCGACACCGTGCGCACGCTGCGGAAAGAGGACATCCTCTCCGTGATCACGACCCTTGTGGGTTTGCGCGACGGCAAGGGCGAGATCGATGACATCGACCATCTCGGCAACCGCCGCGTGCGGTCGGTCGGCGAGCTGATGGAGAATCAATACCGCGTCGGGCTGCTCCGCATGGAGCGCGCGATCAAGGAGCGCATGAGCTCCGTCGATATCGACACGGTGATGCCGCAGGATTTGATCAATGCGAAGCCGGCCGCTGCCGCGGTGCGCGAGTTCTTCGGCTCCTCGCAGCTGTCGCAGTTCATGGACCAGACCAACCCGCTGTCGGAGATCACGCATAAGCGCAGGCTTTCCGCCCTTGGGCCTGGCGGCCTGACGCGCGAGCGCGCGGGCTTCGAGGTGCGCGACGTGCATCCGACCCATTACGGCCGGATCTGCCCGATCGAGACGCCCGAGGGACCGAATATAGGCCTTATCAACTCGCTCGCGACTTACGCGCGGGTGAACAAATACGGCTTCATCGAGAGCCCCTACCGTCGCGTGGTCAAGGGCAAGGTGACAGACGAGGTGGTCTATCTCTCGGCCATGGAGGAGGCGCGCTACATCATCGCGCAGGCCAATGCCGAGCTCGCGCCGAACGGTACCTTCACCGAGGAGTTGATCGTGTGCCGGCATGCTGGCGACGTCGAGCTGATGCCGCCGGAGAAAGTCGACCTCATCGACGTGTCACCGAAGCAGCTCGTCTCGGTCGCGGCGGCGCTGATCCCGTTCCTCGAGAACGACGACGCCAACCGCGCTTTGAGGGGCTCCAACATGCAGCGCCAGGCGGTGCCGCTGATCACGGCCGAGGCGCCGCTGGTAGGCACTGGCATGGAAGAGGTGGTGGCGCGCGATTCAGGGGCGGCCATCGGCGCCCGGCGCACCGGGGTCGTCGATCAGGTGGACGCAACCCGCATCGTCATCCGGGCGACGGAGGAGACCGATCCTTCGAAGTCTGGCGTCGACATCTACAATCTGCGCAAGTTCCAGCGCTCGAACCAGAATACTTGCATCAATCAGCGCCCGCTCGTTCGCGTCGGCGATGCCGTGCAGGCTGGTGAGATCATCGCCGACGGTCCGTCGACGGATCTCGGCGAGCTGGCGCTCGGGCGGAACGTGCTCGTCGCGTTCATGCCGTGGATGGGCTACAATTTCGAGGACTCCATCCTGATCTCTGAGCGCGTCGTCCGCGACGACGTGTTCACCTCGATCCATATCGAGGAATTCGAGGTCATGGCCCGCGATACCAAGCTCGGGCCGGAGGAGATCACGCGCGACATTCCCAACGTCTCGGAAGAGGCGCTGAAGAATCTCGACGAGGCAGGCATCGTCTATATCGGCGCCGAGGTGAACCCCAGCGACATTCTCGTGGGCAAGATCACGCCCAAGGGCGAAAGCCCAATGACGCCGGAGGAGAAGCTGCTCCGCGCCATCTTCGGCGAGAAGGCCTCGGACGTGCGCGACACTTCGCTCAAGCTGCCGCCCGGCGTTTCGGGCACGGTCGTCGAGGTGCGCGTGTTCAATCGCCACGGGGTGGAGAAGGACGAGCGCGCCATGGCCATCGAGCGGGAGGAAATCGAGCGCCTCGCCAAGGACCGGGACGACGAGCTCGCCATTCTCGACCGCAACGTCTACGGCCGGCTCAGGGACGTGCTCATGCACAAGGTCGTGGCCAAGGGCCCGAAGGGCTTCAAGAAGGACGCCAAGGTCACCGAGGCCCTGCTTGACGATGTGCCGCGCTCCCATTGGTGGGAGATCGCGCTCAAGAACGAGAAGGCGATGGCCGAGGTCGAGGCCATCGGGCGCCAATATGAAGACGCCAAGAAGCGGCTGGAGCAGCGCTTTGTCGACAAGGTCGACAAGTTGCAGCGCGGCGACGAGTTGCCCCCTGGCGTGATGAAGATGGTCAAGGTTTTCGTCGCGGTGAAGCGCAAGATCCAGCCTGGCGACAAGATGGCCGGGCGCCACGGCAACAAGGGCGTGATCAGCCAGATCGTGCCGGTCGAGGACATGCCGTATCTGGAGGACGGGATCGCCATCGACATCGTGCTCAATCCACTCGGCGTGCCGAGCCGCATGAATGTCGGTCAGATCCTGGAGACCCATCTCGGCTGGGCTTGCCGTGGCTTGGGCCGGAAAATCGGCGAAGCGCTCGATGCGTATCACGCCTCGAAGAAGGTGAAGCCGCTCAGGGATCTGATGAAGACCGTATATGGCGACGACAAGACCGTGGCCGCGCTGAAGGAGGACGAGCTCATCAACGTCACCGACAAGCTGCGGGCGGGCGTGCCAGTCTCCACTCCGGTGTTCGATGGGGCGCATGAGGGCGACGTCTCGGCCCTGCTCGCGGCCGCCGATCTCGATACGTCGGGTCAGGTGACCTTGTATGACGGGCGCTCGGGCGAGGCCTTCGAGCGGAAGGTGACGGTGGGCTACATCTATATGCTGAAGCTCCACCATCTCGTCGACGACAAGATCCACGCGCGCTCGATCGGGCCCTACAGCCTCGTCACCCAGCAGCCGCTGGGCGGTAAGGCCCAGTTCGGCGGCCAGCGTTTCGGTGAGATGGAGGTGTGGGCGCTCGAGGCTTACGGCGCCGCCTACACGCTGCAGGAGATGCTGACCGTCAAATCCGACGACGTTGCCGGCCGCACCAAGGTCTACGAGGCCATCGTGCGTGGCGACGACACGTTCGAGGCGGGTATCCCCGAGAGCTTCAACGTCCTGGTCAAGGAAATGCGCGCGCTTGGGCTCAATGTCGAGCTGGTGCAGCCCCGCCCGGAAGAGCAGCCGGTGCGGCCGAGACTGCCTCAGCGACCTGCGGCCGAATGAGCAGGCGGACTAACAACGCGAATTGCGCGAAGGGCGCCGTGGGCGCCCGGTGGGAGACAGCTGAATGAACCAAGAAATCGCCAATCTCTTCAGTCCTCAGGCTCAGCAGCAGAATTTCGACCAGATTCGCATCGGTATCGCGAGCCCGGAGAAAATTCTGTCCTGGTCCTATGGGGAGATCAAGAAGCCGGAGACGATCAACTACCGGACGTTCAAACCGGAGCGCGACGGCCTGTTCTGTGCGCGCATCTTCGGTCCGGTGAAGGACTATGAGTGCTTGTGCGGCAAGTACAAGCGCATGAAGTACAAGGGCGTCATCTGCGAGAAGTGCGGCGTCGAGGTGACGCTGGCCAAGGTCCGGCGCGAGCGCATGGGCCATATCGAGCTTGCGGCGCCGGTCGCGCATATCTGGTTTCTCAAATCGCTGCCGTCCCGCATCGGCCTTCTACTCGACATGACGCTCAAGGACCTCGAGCGGGTGCTCTATTTCGAGAACTACATCGTGCTTGAGCCGGGTCTGACCACGCTCAAGCCGCTGCAGCTGCTCAGCGAGGAAGACTACGCCACGGCGCAGGACGAGTTCGGCGAGGATAGCTTCACCGGGGCGATCGGCGCGGAGGCCATCCGCGAGCTGCTCAAGGGGCTCGACCTGGAAAAGACCGCGGTCGAACTCAGGCAGGAGATCGCCGAGTCGACCTCGGAGCTCAAGCCCAAGAAGCTGGCCAAGCGGCTCAAGGTCGTGGAGGCCTTTATCGAGTCCGGCAACAAGCCCGAATGGATGATCCTGACCGTGGTGCCGGTGATCCCACCGGAGCTGCGGCCGCTGGTGCCGCTTGATGGCGGCCGTTTCGCCACCTCGGATTTGAACGATCTCTACCGCCGCGTCATCAACCGCAACAACCGGTTGAAGCGGCTGATGGAGCTCCGCGCGCCTGATATCATCATCCGTAACGAGAAGCGGATGTTGCAGGAGGCGGTCGACGCGCTGTTCGACAATGGCCGGCGTGGGCGCGTCATCACCGGCGCCAACAAGCGGCCGCTCAAGTCGCTCGCCGACATGCTCAAGGGCAAGCAGGGGCGCTTCCGCCAGAACCTGCTCGGCAAGCGCGTCGACTATTCGGGCCGCTCGGTGATCGTGGTCGGGCCAGAGCTCAAGCTGCATCAATGCGGGCTGCCGAAGAAAATGGCGCTCGAGCTGTTCAAGCCGTTCATCTATTCGCGCCTCGACGCCAAGGGCCATGCCGCCACGGTGAAGCAGGCGAAGAAGCTCGTCGAGAAGGAAAAGCCCGAGGTTTGGGACATCCTGGATGAGGTGATCCGCGAGCATCCCGTGCTGCTCAACCGGGCGCCCACGCTCCATCGTCTCGGCATTCAGGCGTTCGAGCCGGTGCTGATCGAGGGCAAGGCCATCCAGCTGCATCCGCTCGTCTGCGCCGCCTTCAACGCCGATTTCGACGGCGATCAGATGGCCGTGCATGTGCCCTTGTCGCTCGAAGCCCAGCTCGAGGCGCGCGTGCTGATGATGTCGACCAACAACATCCTGCACCCGGCCAACGGCTCGCCGATCATCGTGCCGTCCCAGGACATCGTGCTTGGCCTCTATTACCTTTCGATCGAGATGGAGGGTGAGCCCGGCGAGGGCATGGCATTCGGCAGCATTTCCGAGATCCAGCACGCGCTCGATGCGAAGGCCGTGTCCCTGCATGCGAGGATCAAGGGCCGTTTCCGGACCGTCGACGAGAAGGGCAAGCCCCTCTCGGACATCTACGACACGACGCCGGGCCGCATGCTGTTGGGCGACCTCCTGCCGCGGAACCCGAATGTTCCCTTCGAGCTGATCAACCGTCTGCTCACCAAGAAGGACATCTCGCACTTGATCGACGTGGTCTACCGCCACTGCGGTCAGAAGGAGACGGTGATCTTCTGCGACAGGATCATGGGCATGGGCTTCGCCTATGCCTGCCGCGCCGGCATCTCCTTCGGCAAGGACGACATGGTGATCCCCGAGACCAAGGACGCCATCGTGCAGAAGACGTCCGACCTCGTGCGCGAATATGAGCAACAGTACAATGACGGCCTGATCACCCGGGGCGAGAAGTACAACAAGGTCGTCGACGCCTGGACCGAGTGCACCGAGCTGGTGGCCAAGGAGATGATGAAGCGCATCTCGGCGGTCGAGCGCGATCCGAAAACCGGCCGCGAGTTGCCGGTCAATTCCATCTATATGATGTCGCATTCTGGCGCCCGTGGTTCACCGGCGCAGATGAAGCAGCTTGCCGGCATGCGCGGCCTGATGACCAAGCCGTCGGGCGAGATCATCGAGACCCCGATTATCTCCAACTTCAAGGAGGGGCTGTCGGTGCTCGAATATTTCAATTCGACTCATGGCGCCCGCAAAGGCCTTGCCGACACCGCGTTGAAGACCGCGAACTCCGGTTATCTGACCCGGCGGCTCGTGGACGTGGCGCAGGACTGCATCGTCACCGAACCCGATTGCGGCACCAAGGAAGGCATCATGGCCCGGGCGTTGCTGGAGGCCGGTGAGGTCACGGTCTCGCTCGGACAGCGTGTCCTCGGCCGCAGCGCGGCGGAGAACGTGAAGAATCCGGCGACGGGCAAGGTTGTCATCAAGGCCGGCGAGCTGATCGAGGAAGAACAGGTCGAGGCCTTGGAGGTGGCGAATGTGCAGGAGGTTCGTATCCGCTCGGCCCTCACCTGCGAGACCCGCAATGGTATCTGCGGCACATGCTATGGACGCGATCTTGCCCGCGGCACGCCGGTCAATCTCGGTGAGGCGGTGGGCGTCATCGCCGCGCAGTCGATCGGAGAGCCCGGCACGCAGCTGACCATGCGCACCTTCCATTTGGGCGGTGTCGCGAGTTCCAAGGTCGTCGATCAATCGTCGTTGGAGTCCAATTTCGACGGCGAGGTGAAGATCAAGCAGCGCAACGTGGTCAAGGACTCGCAAGGGCGCCTCATGGTCATGGGCCGCAATACGATCCTCGTGGTGGCCGATCCGGACGGTACCGAGCGCGCCGTGCACCGGCTGCCCTATGGCACGCATTTGCGTGTCGACGACGGAGACAAGGTCAAGCGTGGCGACCGGCTGGCCGAGTGGGATCCCTATACCCGCCCGGTGTTGACCGAGCTCGACGGCATCATCGACTTCGAGGATTTGGTCGAAGGCGTGTCGGTGAGCGAGCGCAAGGACGAGTCGACGGGTATCACCAACAGCGTCATCATCGACTGGCGGGCGAGCCCGCGCGGCTCCGATCTTAGGCCGGCGGTCGCGATCAAGGACAAGAAGGGCGACGTCCTGAAGCTGTCGCGGGGCGGCGAGGCGCGCTACCTCTTGCCCGTGGATGCAATCATGTCGGTCGAGCCTGGCCATGAGGTGAAGGCGGGCGACGTGCTCGCGCGTATCCCGATGGAGAGCGCAAAGACCCGCGACATCACCGGCGGTCTGCCAAGGGTGGCCGAGCTGTTCGAGGCGAGGCGCCCGAAAGACCATGCCATCATCGCCGAAGTGTCCGGCACGGTACAGCTTGGCCGCGACTATAAGAACAAGCGGCGCATCACCATCGTGCCCGACGACGGCGAGGAGCCGGTTGAGTTTCTGATCCCGAAGGGCCGCCACCTTGCGGTGCAGGAGGGTGACCGTATCGAAAAGGGCGAATATCTGCTCGACGGCCACCCGGCGCCGCACGATATCCTTGCCATCAAGGGCGTGGAGGAACTCGCCAACTATCTCGTGAACGAGATCCAGGAGGTGTACCGGCTACAGGGCGTCACCATCAACGACAAGCATATCGAGGTGATCGTCCGGCAGATGTTGCAGAAGACGGAGGTCCAGGACCCGGGCGACACCGAGTTCCTCAAGGCGGAACAGGTTGACCGGATCGACTTCGAGGACGCCAATATCGCGGTGGTCGCCGGCGGCGGCAAGCCCGCCACCGGACAGCCGGTTCTGCTCGGCATCACCAAAGCGAGCCTCCAGACCCGCTCCTTCATCTCGGCTGCCTCCTTCCAGGAGACAACGCGGGTGCTCACCGACGCTGCCGTCCTCGGCAAGACCGACGTGCTGGAGGGCCTCAAGGAGAACGTCATTGTCGGGCGGCTGATCCCGGCCGGCACGGGCAGCATGCTCACGCGTCTGAACAAGATCGCGTCGCATCGCGACGAGCTGATCCTCGAGGAGCGTCAGCGCGCGAGCGACGAGCAGCTCGAACAAGCGGAGGAGGAGGAGGACGCGGAAGCGCCAGAAGCGGTCTAACGCCCAGTGTGAAGCCTTTATCGAAGCGCGGAAGTTTCTTTCGGGGAACTTCTGGGCTCCCGGCCTCGCGATTTGGGCGATTTATCGCGTCTTACCCTTGACGATAAGAGAAGCGGCCTGATAAAACGCGCGCACTTCATGGCAGGCGGTAGCCCTTCTCGCCTCGGACTCTTTTGGCCGTTCAGGCGTGGGTTAGACGCTGCTGGATTAACCGGGTCATATTTCGGGCACATGACCTTGGGGGCATGACCTCCAAGGTCCTCTGGATTGAAGGGGCTGAAGAACGCGCTCACCCGCGCTTCGGCCTCAGGTGTTGTGGGCCTTTGCGCCCCTTGATGAGACGATTGGACGAAGGCTGACATGCCGACGATACAACAGCTGATTCGCAAGCCGCGCCGCCAGCCGGTGAAGCGGAACAAAGTGCCGGCCATGCAGGCCTGCCCGCAGAAACGCGGTGTATGCACGCGCGTCTACACGACGACGCCGAAGAAGCCGAACTCTGCGCTGCGTAAAGTGGCGCGCGTTCGTCTCACCAACGGGCTTGAGGTGACGAGCTATATCCCGGGCGAAGGCCATAACCTCCAGGAGCATTCGGTGGTCCTGATCCGAGGCGGTCGCGTCAAGGATTTGCCGGGTGTGCGCTATCACATCATTCGCGGTGTGCTCGATACTCAAGGCGTGAGCAATCGCCGCCAGCGGCGGTCCAAATACGGCGCCAAGCGGCCGAAATGACCTTTTGACAAGGCGAAGGTCACAGAGGCGCGCCAAAGCGAGCCCTCGACCTTCGGATGAACGATCAAGGAACGTAAGATATGTCCCGGCGGCACAAGGCAGAGAAGCGCGACATTATTCCCGATCCGAAATTCGGGGACGTCGTGTTGACCAAGTTCATGAACAGCATCATGTACGAAGGCAAGAAGTCGGCCGCCGAGCGGATCGTCTATGGCGCGCTCGACCAGATGGAGCGCAAAGCCAAGCAGAATCCGGTCGAGCTGTTCCATGAGGCGCTGCGGAATGTGATGCCGGCGCTTGAGGTGCGGTCGCGGCGCGTGGGTGGCGCCACCTACCAGGTGCCGGTCGAGGTCAGGTCGGAGCGCCGCCAGGCGCTTGCCATCCGCTGGATCATCTCGTCGGCGCGCGGACGCAATGAGAACACCATGGTCGAGCGCCTGTCGGGGGAGCTGCTCGATGCCGCCAACAACCGCGGCACCGCGGTGAAAAAGCGCGAAGATACCCATCGGATGGCAGAGGCGAACCGCGCCTTCTCCCATTACCGCTGGTAAGCAAGTTCAAGGACGTCGGCTATGCCCCGAACCACCCCACTCAAAGATTACCGTAACATCGGGATCATGGCGCATATCGACGCCGGCAAGACCACGACGACCGAGCGTGTGCTCTATTACACCGGCCGTAGCCACAAGATCGGCGAAGTGCACGACGGCGCCGCCACCATGGACTGGATGGAGCAGGAGCAGGAGCGCGGCATCACCATCACGTCGGCGGCGACCACGGCCTATTGGAACGACAAGCGCATCAACATCATCGACACGCCTGGTCACGTCGACTTCACCATTGAGGTAGAGCGTTCGCTTCGCGTGCTCGACGGCGCCGTGGCTCTGCTCGACGCCAATCAGGGGGTCGAGCCGCAGACCGAGACGGTTTGGCGTCAGGCCGACAAATACGGTGTGCCGCGCATGATCTTCGTCAACAAGATGGACAAGATCGGGGCCGATTTCGACCTCTGCGTGAAGATGGTGAAGGACCGGCTTGGCGCCAATGTGATCGTGCTGCAACTTCCGGTCGGCGCGGAGAACAATTACAAGGGCATCGTCGACCTGGTCCGGATGAAGGCGGTGATTTGGGACGACGAATCCCTTGGCGCGAGCTTCCGCGACGAGGATATCCCAGCCGATCTGCTGGATAAGGCTAAGGAATACCGCGAGAAACTGGTGGAGCAGGCGGTCGAGCTCGACGAGGGAGCCATGGAGGCCTACCTCGAGGGCAAGGAGCCGAGCGAGGACACGATCAAGGCGCTGATCCGCAAGGGCACCATACACAATGTGTTCGTGCCGATCCTGTGCGGCTCCGCCTTCAAGAACAAGGGCGTGCAGCCGATGCTGGACGCCGTGGTCGACTATCTGCCCTCGCCCCTCGATGTGCCGCCGATGAAGGGCATCGACTTCAAGACTGGCGAGGAGGCGACCCGCGCCCCGTCCGATACCGAGCCGCTCTCCATGCTGGCCTTCAAGATCATGAACGACCCCTTCGTCGGCTCGCTCACCTTCTGCCGCATCTATTCCGGCAAGGTCGAGACCGGCTCGACCCTAGTGAACACGGTGAAGGACAAGAAGGAGCGGATCGGCCGCATGCTGCTCATGCACGCCAATCACCGCGAGGATATCAAGGAGGCCTATACCGGCGACATCGTGGCGTTGGCCGGTCTCAAGGACGTAACCACTGGCGATACGCTCTGCGATCCGGCCAAGCCCGTGATCCTGGAGCGCATGGAGTTCCCGGAGCCCGTCATCGAGGTTGCGGTCGAGCCCAAGACCAAGGGCGATCAGGAAAAGCTCGGGGTCGCGCTGCACCGTCTGGCGCAAGAAGACCCGTCCTTCCGCGTTTCGGTCGACCACGAATCCGGTCAGACCATCATCAAGGGCATGGGCGAGTTGCATCTCGACATCATCGTCGATCGCATGCGGCGTGAGTTCAAGGTCGAGGCCAATGTCGGCATGCCGCAAGTCGCCTATCGCGAGACTGTGTCGAAGCGGGCGGATGTCGATTACACCCATAAGAAGCAGACCGGCGGCTCTGGCCAGTTCGCTCGGGTGAAGCTCGTGATCGAGCCGAACGAGGCCGGCAAGGGCTACGAGTTCGAGAACAAGGTCGTCGGCGGCAATGTGCCCAAGGAATTCATCCCCGGCGTGCAGAAGGGGGTTAAGGGCGTGGTCGAGTCCGGCGTGCTCGCGGGCTTTCCCATTCTCGACGTGAAGGTCAGCCTCGTCGACGGCGCCTATCACGACGTCGATTCGAGCGTCATGGCGTTTGAGATCGCGGGAAGAATGGCCTTCCGCGAGGGTGCCATGAAGGCCGCTCCCAAGCTGCTTGAGCCCATCATGAAGGTGGAGGTGGTGACGCCCGAGGACTATGTCGGCGGCATCATCGGCGATCTCACCAGCCGCCGTGGCCAGGTCAGGGGCCAAGAGAGCCGCGGCAACGCCGCGGTGATCAACGCCATGGTGCCGCTCGCCAATATGTTTGGTTACGTGAACACGCTCCGGTCCATGAGTCAGGGCCGGGCACAGTTCACGATGCAGTTCGACCACTATGCGCAAGTTCCGCAGGCGGTCGCCGAAGAGGTGCAGGCGAAGTTCGCCTGACCAATCCCCGGCCGTGAGGCCTCAGGAATAGATTCGTCTTTGTGTTGAAGGATGGAGAGCCAACATGGCTAAGGAAAAATTCCAGCGGACCAAGCCGCATTGCAACATCGGGACCATCGGTCACGTCGATCACGGCAAAACTACGCTGACGGCCGCGATCACCAAGGTTTTGGCGGAAAAAGGCGGAGCTAAGTTCACCGCCTATGACGAGATCGACAAGGCGCCGGAAGAGAAGGCGCGCGGTATCACCATCTCGACCGCGCATGTCGAATACGAGACCGACAAGCGGCATTACGCCCATGTCGACTGTCCGGGCCACGCCGACTATGTGAAGAATATGATTACCGGTGCCGCGCAGATGGATGGCGGCATTCTCGTGGTCTCGGCCGCCGACGGTCCGATGCCGCAGACCCGCGAGCACATTCTGCTGGCCCGCCAGGTCGGCGTGCCAGCGCTGGTCGTCTATCTGAACAAGACCGACATGGTCGACGACCCCGAGCTGCTCGACCTGGTCGAGCTCGAGGTGCGCGAGCTCCTGACCAAATACGAGTTCCCGGGCGACGAGATTCCGATCGTCAAGGGTTCGGCGCTGGCGGCGCTTGAGGGCAAGAACGACGAGATGGGCAAAAATTCGATCACGGCGTTGATGGAGGCGGTCGACTCCTACATCCCGCAGCCCGATCGTCCCAAGGACAAGCCGTTCCTCATGCCGATCGAGGACGTGTTCTCCATCTCCGGTCGCGGCACGGTGGTCACCGGCCGCATCGAACGTGGCGTGGTCAAGGTTGGCGAGGAAGTCGAGATCATCGGCATCAGACCCACCACCAAGACCGTGGTCACGGGCGTGGAAATGTTCCGCAAGCTGCTCGACCAGGGCGAGGCCGGCGACAATGTTGGTTGCCTGTTGCGTGGCGTCGATCGCGAAGGCGTGGAGCGCGGCCAGGTTCTGGCCAAGCCCGGCTCGATCAAGCCGCACACCAAGTTCAAGGCGGAAGCCTATATCCTGACCAAGGAGGAGGGCGGACGTCACACCCCGTTCTTCGGCAATTATCGTCCGCAATTCTATTTCCGCACCACCGACGTGACCGGCGTGGTGGAGTTGCCGGAAGGCACGGAGATGGTCATGCCGGGCGACAACATCGCCATGACGGTCGAGCTGATCGTGCCGATCGCCATGGAGGAAAAGCTCCGTTTCGCCATTCGCGAAGGTGGCCGCACCGTCGGCGCCGGCGTGGTGGCGTCGATCATCGAGTAGCGAGAATCAGAGCGGAGCGCGCCGTTTAGAGCGGCGCGCTTTTCGACTCTCAAGGACCATCGAGATGCAAAGTCAAAATATCAGGATCAGGCTCAAAGCCTTCGACCACCGTATTCTCGATGCGTCGACCAAGGAGATCGTGAACACGGCGAAGCGCACGGGCGCGGAGGTGCGGGGTCCGATCCCGCTGCCGACGCGCATCGAGAAGTTCACCGTGAACCGTTCGCCCCATATCGATAAGAAAAGTCGGGAACAGTTCGAGATGCGCACGCATAAGCGCCTGCTCGACATTGTCGATCCGACGCCGCAGACCGTCGATGCGCTGATGAAGCTCGACCTCGCCGCTGGCGTTGACGTCGAAATCAAGCTCTAGACGGACTCTGGACGAGGCAAGGAAGCAAGACCGATGCGATCAGGTGTCATCGCACAAAAGCTCGGCATGACGAGGATCTTCACCGACGCTGGTGAGCATATCCCCGTGACGGTGCTGCGCCTCGACCATTGTCAGGTCGTCGGCCATCGCACGCCCGAGAAGAACGGCTACACGGCGTTGCAGCTGGGCGCCGGTACGCCGAAGGTGTCGCGGTTGACGCGCGCCGCGCGCGGCCATTTCGCCGCCGTCAATGTCGAGCCGAAGCGGCGCCTGGCGGAATTTCGCGTGAGCCCCGAGAATGTGATCGATGTCGGAGCCGAGATCACGGCCGACCATTTCGTCGAGGGTCAGTTCGTCGACGTCTCGGGCACCACCATCGGCAAGGGCTTCGCCGGCGCCATGAAGCGGCACGGCTTTCACGGCTTGCGCGCGAGCCACGGCGTCTCGGTGAGCCATCGAAGCCACGGCTCGACCGGCCAGCGCCAGGACCCGGGCAAGGTGTTCAAGGGCAAGAAGATGGCCGGCCAGATGGGCAACGTAAGTGTCACCACGCAGAATCTGCGGGTGGTGAAGACGGACGTGGAGCGCGGCCTGATCATGATCAGGGGCGCCGTGCCGGGTGCCAAGGGCGGTTGGGTGCTGCTGAGCGATGCCGTGAAGCGGGCGTTGCCCGACGGTGTGCCGAAGCCGGGCGCATTCCGTAAGGGCGCCGATGAGCAGGCGGCTCCCGTGGCCGCTAACGAGACGAAGGATGCCGGACAGTCGGCAGCGAGCGGGGAAAGCGCGTGATGAAGGCGGACGTAACAACGCTCGACGCCAAGAAGGCGGGCACCGTGGATCTGTCGGACGATGTGTTCGGGCTTGAGCCGCGCGCCGATCTGCTGCATCGCATGGTGCGCTATCAGCTCGCCAAGCGCCGTTCGGG
>JBAUEK010000238.1:0-8301 GCA_049678565.1 Methyloceanibacter sp.
CCAGGAGCGCGCCGGTGACGGAGACGACGGGGATGACGAGACCGAGCAGGAACACGGTCTCGTAGCTGAAGGCTTGCGCGAGCCAGCCGGATAGTCCGGCGACGGAAAGGATGCCGGACCATAGCGCGAGCCGCCCCAGCACCTGGACCAGGCCGAGATCGCGCTCGATCTCGAGCAGCGGCCGCGGGGTGCCGTCAGGGCGGGTTCGATCGACGACTTCGGTGGTCATGGCGTCGGCGACCACGTCCTGAAGCACGATGCCGATGACGATCAGGAGCTGGGCCATGACGTAGAGCGCGTTCGGGCTGGCAAACGCGATCCAGCCTCCGGCGGCGCCGGCAAGAACGATCAGGCCCGTAGCGACCAGGCTCGCGCCCATGAACACATAGGCGCGGCGTTGCGACCCCAGCACCGGCACCGAATCCACCAGCTGGCCGAACACCATCTTGATGGTCCAGGGGAGAGTGAGCCAGACGGCAATGCCGGCGAGCTCGGCCGGGGTGAGGGTCAGCGCCTGTTTGATCCAGAATGCCTGGGCGATGGTGATGAGGCCAAGCGCGCCATAGGCGTAATAGATCATGAGCAGCGGCAGATAACGGAGCCGCATGGCGCGGACCGGCGTGATCAGCGCCGCGCGGAGCTTATCCAGAATGGAGCGGCTGCGGCCGGGGCCGGGAGATCGAGGTCGAGATACGGCCGTCATGCGCGGTTAAGGTTGGCCTTCCCAACCTGTATCCGCCTCAGCTTGATCTCTCTCAAGGCTAGACACCCTATTCTGCCGCCGTCTGTCATCCGATGAAACCATTCGGCCCTAACTCTCCCGGAGGACACAAATGAGCTTGAGCAAAATCCGCTTGGAGCTTGCCCGCGACCATGATTTTCCCGATGGAAGCCGCGATCGAGGCTATGAATTCACCGCCCCGCTCGCGGACGACGCCAAAATCAGCGACAGCGACTGGAAGGCCGAGCGTGAACGCTGCCGCGTGCGGCGTTTCTGGAGCGGGGAGCCTGACGAGGTCGGACACCTCATTCGCAAGCCGGGCGGGTCTTGGGCCTTTCATTACGATCTGCTTGGCGATCCTGACGATGACGAGGCGGGATATCGCTTCGGCGATCACCGGTTTGTTCCCGGAGAATACGTCTCGATCAAGGAGCATGACGATGTGTTGCGAACGTTCAAGGTGACGATGGTCAAGCCGGTGGAGTAAAGGGCGTCCGTCAGGGAGGCCCGGGGGTCGCACTTCCGTGACGATCTGTAATCTCAAACGCGCCCTCAGCCCAGGCTCTATCGCCGTGATCGGGGCGAACGGCAGGGGCTGGACCGGCCGCCTGCGGCAAGCGAGGGCTTGCGCGAACTCTTGGCGACGCCGCCAATGAGCGCGTGCTGCACTTGTGCCGCGCGCCACGCGTGACTGAGATAGCCGCCGTCAGCTAGGCAAAATGCGAATTGAGGTCGTGGTCGGGGACCTTGGTCAGGTCCTTGTGCAGCTCCTTGACCACGCTATCGGCCACCGGCTTGGTCAGGGAGTCCTTGAGGTTTCTGATCACGCCGGGAGGCGCCACGAGCACGAGCTTGTCGAAGCGTCCCTCCTTGGCCAGGGTGGCGAGTTCAGCCCCGACGGTGCGGATGAAATCCTCCTTGGCCGCTTCGTGCAAATCGCGCCGGGGCTCGACCGCGTGGCGGGCTGGCGTGGCGCTCTCCTGCACCCGTGCCGGGCGATCGCGGCCAAGCTCCTCCGTGCTCTTATGCAACTCCGTGGACACGAAGCTCGAAAGCGTGCGGAAGGCGCCTGCATCGTCCTGCTCGACGAAACGTGCCCGTCCGCCGTCGGCGATGACGTACCAAAGCTTGGCTTTCTTCATTGATGCGACTCCAATGCGAAACAGCGCCCGGTCAGCGCCGGCGGAACACGATATAGGCATGGGCGGCGAGCAGCAGCCCCCAGCCCAACAACGGATAGAGAAACCAATAATAGGTCGGCATATAGAGCAGGTTGACGACGATCAGGAGCGCGTTCACCGCCACATAGACGAAGAGGTGGAGAAAGAAGCCCCTTACCTTGGCGTCGGTGAAGATCGCTTCGGAGCGGCCGCTGCGCTGAAGCAGCAAGGCGATATCATGAGCGGCAACGCCAATGCCCCAGCCGGCGAGCACCCAAATGAACCAGATATGCTGCGGGTTCCTGACGATGTTCAGCAGCGCGAGGCCGCCGACGACCGCCACGAAAATGCCGAGATGGATGAGAAATCCCCTCATGGCGCGATCCTGGCCCATGGCTTGGCACTCCTTCCTTAGGCTATCGGTGCTTCAGGGATTATAGGCGGAAGACTCGTCGCCGCCCAAAGGCGCATGCGAGCAGCCAGGCTGAATTCGCCTAAGGCCGTGCCACGTCGCGCAGGCTGAGAATGTAAGCGGCGAGGTCGGCAAGCTCGCTCTGCGTCAGCGGGATTTGCGGCATGGCGTGCTTGGGCAGAATAATCCGGGCAGTGATGGCGCCAGCCGTCTGCCCCTCGAAATTGGCAATCTCGGGAAAACTCGGAACGTCGGGATTGGCATGTTGCTGCGTGGCACTGCCGATGAGATGGCAATTGGTGCAGAGCTTTGCGGCCAAATCCTTGCCATGCACCGGGTCCGGTTTCGACGTGGGCCCGGCGATCGCGGCGCTCCCCCAAAACAAAAGCGAAAGAACGAGAAGGACGCGGCCGAGCAGACCGCTACGTCGGATGGTCATGGGAATCCTTCCACGCACACTCACGTACTGAGAGCGGTCAGCCGCTCCAGATCGAGCAGACGCACGCGGCGGGCGCTTTCAAGCTCGATGGCGCCCTGCTGCTTCAATTCGGCGAACATGCGCGACACCGTCTCCAGGGTGAGGCCGAGATAGTCGGCGATATCGTGCCGCGGCATCGCCAGCTCGACGATTTCGTCCGCATTGCTGCGCTTGGCCATATCCAGCAGAAACGCCGCGACGCGTTCGAGCGCGTTCTTCCGTCCGAGCAGGAGAAGATGCTCCTGAGTGTTGCGCAAGCCGATCATCGTCAGATTGAGCAGGTCGCGCACGAGGTTGACCGAACGCACCCCGGCCAAGAGCAGGCTCTGCCAGCGATAGGCGATCAATTTCACCGGCACGACCGCCTCGGCCGAGGCATGGTGCAAATCGCCGGCTTCAAAACCGAACATGTCGCCTGCCGTATGGAACGCACTGATCTGCCGGCGTCCATCGGAGAGCAGCTTACTGATCCTGACGACGCCGGAAACGACCTTGTAGACATGAGCCGGCGGCTCACCCTCGGCGTAGATCTCCGTGTTGCGGCCGAAGCTCATGGCGATGCCGAGGGCACCGAGCCCGGTCGCCGGATCGGGGAGCTTGCCGCGCAGGGGCAACGCCAGGTCCGGTTGGCGCAGGGGAAGGGAAACAGTGGCGGCCGGCGTCAGCATCGAAGGTCCTCCCGAGGGATTCAGATGTCTGATGCTTAGGTAAGCTTGCCGCCTCGCCGCCGAAACTCGGGGCGCCTCCCTACGGGAAACTACGTAGACCGGCAGAGGCAGCCCGAGGATTTGCGATCGACCTTAAATGTCGTCAAATGTCGTCGGCGGCGCCTTCGGGCCATAACAGCCAGTCGCGCGCGGCCTCCACCTCATCGGGAGGAAAATACTCCACTTCGCAATCGATGAAGGGTTCCGCGATGGCCGACCAGATCGAGAGAAACCTGGCGTCGGAGACGATGGCGCAGCGGCTGAAATCGTTGAGATGGCGGAGGCTGAACTTCAGATCGTGCCAGAGCGCCTTGGCATCCATGCCCTCGAAATCGTGGATGATCTCGAGCACGCGCACGCGGTCGTGACGCTGGATAAAGGCTTCGAGCTTGCCCGCTATCCGGTCGAATTCCTCGGTGGAGACCCGCCCGGAAATGTCGATCTCGACCGCGGCGAGGTTGTCCATTTCCTTGTAAGACAGCATTTCGTCGTCACTTGTCCCGCGGGGCTTCGGCGCCAAGAGGCTGCAGTTTCAGGCTAGCGGGGCGCCCCGTCCAGCGCCGATCTTATGGCGTCGAGCAGCACGCCGCCAAGCAACGGCTTTTCGACGATATTGGTCACGCCCGCCGCCAAGGCCTGGTCCAAGAGGCGCTGGCTCTGCTGGTTCACCATGAGCACGGTCGGTATGCCCAATTGCTCCAGGGATTTGGTATCGCCGGCCCCAATCATGGCGGCGAACACATCCTGGTCGAGCAGAAGACAAGCCCGGAACGCGCCGCTCTTGACCGGCTCGATGGGCGGCTCGCACAGCCTCGCCTCATAGCCCTCGAGCTCCAAGGAAAAGCGCAAGGAATCCGCGAGGACCACATCTCTGACCGCGATAAGCACGGTACCAGACACCGCCAGGCTCCTCCTGTCCCCTTCCTTGCGGGCCGCGGGCAGCACCCGTTCCGCAAACCTGGAGGGTAAAACAGCCCGGCCCGGCGCGGCCTTGAGCTGGGTCAAGGCGGAGAAACCGGCGAACCGTCGTGATTGGGGATCGAGAGCGGCGGCGGCCTAGTCGGGCAGGCGGATGGCGACGGCCATGCGAATGAGTTCCGACAGCGATTTCGCCTGCATCTTGGTCATCACATTGGCCCGGTAAACCTCGACGGTCCGGGGACTGATGCCAAGCTCATAGGCGATCGTCTTGTTCGCGTTCCCCGCCACCAGGCCGTCCAGCACCTGGCGCTCGCGCTCAGACAGGGACTGCAGCCTTGCCGCGACGGCCGTCTCTTCCTCGGATCGACGCCCCTGTCTTTTGACGTAACCCTCGGCGACGCGAACCGCTCGCAAAATCGCTTCCTCGGCGAACGGCTTCTCGATGAAATCGATGGCGCCGGATTTCATCGCCTCGACCGCCAGGGGGATGTCGCCGTGACCCGTGATCACGATCACCGGAAGGTCGACGGATTTGGCCTTGAGGCGTTGCAGCAGCTCGATGCCGGTCATGTCCGGCATGCGCACGTCGGTGATCAGACAGCCGGGCTGGAGCGATGCGAGGCCATCGAGAAACGATGTGGCCGAATCGTAGACCCTGACCGGCACGCCGGCGGTGCTCAACAGAAAGGCGAGCGATTGGCGCACGGCCTCGTCGTCATCGACGATATGGACGACGAAATTATCTTGCATCGCGGCTGCTCACATCGCTTGCAGGCTCCAAGGTGAAGCGGAACTCGGTTCCCCCTCCGGGGTTGGGCTTGGCCCACATTTCTCCCCCATGGGCTTCGACGATGCGTTTCGAGATCGACAGGCCGACACCCATGCCGCCCGGTTTGGAGGTGACGAAAGGCTGAAACAGTCGCGGTACGATGTCCTCCGCCAGACCGCTGCCGGTGTCGATCACGCTCACCTCGATCATGCCCTCATCCAACAAAGACGTTTCAACCAGAAGCTCCTTTCGCTCGCAGCCATGCATGGCCTCGATGGCGTTCCGTATCAGATTCAACAGCACTTGCTGAATCTGAACCTTCTCCACCAGCACCGGACCGATACCCGGGTCGAAGTGAAACACCGTCTTGACGCCCTGCTCCTTGGCTCCGACCAGCGCCAGGGCGCTCGCCTCTTCAACCAGCTTGTTGATGTTCTCGGGCCGCTTTTCCGTCTCACCGCGCGTCACGAACTCCCGCAATTGCCGGATGATCTGTCCGGCGCGCAAGGTCTGCTTCGTCGTCTCAGCCAGGGCGTCGCGGATCTTCGGCGCGTTTGGATGCTCGACCTCGTCAATCAGGCGGCCGCAGCCTTGCAGATAGTTGGCGATCGCCGAGAGCGGCTGGTTGATTTCATGGGCCAGGGTCGAGGCCATCTCGCCCATGGCCGTCAGCCGCGACAGGCGGGCGAGCTCGGATTCAAGTTCCTGCAACTGACGCACGGTCGCCTGGCGCTCGGTCAGATCGCGGATGAAGCCGGTGAAGAAGCGGCGGTCGCCAGAGCGCATTTCAGCGACTTCGAGCTTCATGGGAAAGGTCGAGCCATCCTTGCGCTGTCCCGTCACGACGCGGTCGATGCCGATGATCCGCTTCTCGCCGGTGGCGAGATAGCGGGCGATATAGCCGTCATGCTCCTCGCGAAAGGGATTTGGCATGAGCATGCTTACATTTCGGCCAAGCACCTCCGCCTCTCGATGACCGAACAGGCGCTCGGCCGCGGTGGTGAAGGACTTCATGATGCCCTTTTCGTCGATCACCACGGTCGCGTCGGGAACCGTGTTGAGGACCGATTGCAGATGGGCCTCGCGCGCACGGAGATCGCGCGCCGTCTGCTGATCGTGGATGCGGGCACGGCACAATTGCTCGCCAAACCAAGACGTGCCGACGCCTACGGCGGCGAAAATCGCGCCTTCGACGATTTCCGGGAAAGCCAGCGTCTCGGCACCGCCGACAACAATTCCCAAAACCAAACCGACAGCGGTCGCAAGCAGTCCCGGTCCCAACCCCCCGACGCCAGCGGCGAGCAGAATGGCCGGGATGAAGAGGAGGAAGGCCGCATGGCCGTGCAGCCACGGATTGAGCGCGAGGCGCAGCAGCAGCAACACACCGACCGCGGCCAGAGCGAGCCAGTAATGGGCCGCGGCCGGCGGTGGATGGAGGACCGCCTGCTTCAATCGTTGCAAGGGGCCGGCTACGGATTGAGAACTCACTGAGAACACCTGGTGACGGTCCGAAGCCTGGTCGCGGCCACGCAAAGAAGCTTGAGCCCGATCAAAGCCTCGGTCAAAGATGCGTGTCAATTGGCGAGGGCCAGCTGACGAACTTCTGGGTTGGATTCACTCTATTAAGCCGGTTTAGATGATGGCGCCGGCGCATCGCGGCTCGTGGCCGCCGGGGCGCATCCGAGGCCGCAGTCACGCTCGCTTTGTCGCGCAGAAAGGAAAGCAAAATGTCCCCGAACGACGCCGAAATGCCCCCCGCACCGGGCCTCGGTGACGACCTCAAGCAGATCTCCGGCCATATCGCGAGCCTGCGCAAGGATCTGGAGACGCTCGCCGGCGACGTCGGTCGCGTTGGCCACCACCAGTTCGACCGCATGCAGAGCACGGCCAATGCCGCCGCGGCCGAGGTCGCGGAAGCGGTCCGCCGCAATCCCCTCTCCGCCGTCGCCATCGCCGCGGGGGTTGGTTTTCTCTGCGGCGTTCTCACCCGCCGTTAGGCGACGCGCGAGGCCGCTCAGTGGGCCATCAGCACCGGGACCGTGGTGTTGGTCAGCACGCGATGCGTGACCCCGCCAAAGGCCCATTCGCGCCAGCGCCAATGGCCATAGGCGCCCATGACCAGCAGGGGGCCCGGCTGGCTCGCGGCCTGGCGCAGGATCGCGTCCCCGGCATTGTCGGATTCCGATCCGATGATCGAGGTCTCCACTTTCAGCCCGGTCATGATGAGGTAGTCGGCCATCGCCGCAAGCGAGGGGTCCTCGCGATCGCCCTCCTGCACGCTCACCAGCAGAATGCGCTTGGCCGTGGCCAAGAAGGGCGCGGCCGCCACCACGGCGCGGGTCGCCTCGACGCCGTCCTTCCACGCCACCACCACCGTCTCCCCCAGATTGCCCGGGTCCGCCTCAGGCACCACCAGAAGCGGCCGCCCCGATTGGAACAGCGCCCCCTCCCGGACCGCCGCCCAAAAAGCGTCGTCGGCGGAGCCGATGCTGGGCACTACGCTGAAATCCGCAACGCGCGCGCGGGCGGCCGCGATCAGGATGAAGACGCCCTCCATCGGCACGAAGTCGGCCGCCACCCCCGGATGAGCTTGCGCGGCCTTCTCGTACCAGGTCCTTGCTTCGGCCTGCTCGGCTGAGACCTGTTCGCGGCCGATGTCGATCAAGTCTTGCGAGTAGAACGGGCTGAGCTCGGTCGAATAAGGCAGCCTTTGCCAGGGCGCCGGACAGAGATGCAGGACTTCAAGGCGCGCGCCGAAGCGCTGCGCCAGGCCGAAGGCGACCTTGCGGCAGGCCTCGGTCGTGCCCTGCTGAGCGATCGGCAGAAGAATTCTGACAAGCTTCATGGCAGCACGCTGGCTGACGGCACTCACTCCCGGTCCTTGAGGCTGAGGATATAGGCGATGACATCGCTCATGTCTTTCGGCTCGATGATGATGTTGGGCATGGTCGGGTGCGAGGTTTGCAGCCAGACCTGCAACGACATCGCCGTGATCCCAGGCTGTTCCGCCACCTCTTTGAAGCGCGGCGCCTGTGGCAGAGGCGACGGCTCGGCCGAGAGGCCGTGACATTTCGAGCAATATTTTTCGGCGTAGACGAAGCCAGCTTGGGAACTGCTCAGATCGCCGGCTAAC
>JBAUEK010000239.1:0-14442 GCA_049678565.1 Methyloceanibacter sp.
CCGCCTGGCCCGAGCCCAGCGACTCCCCGTAGGCGACAATTTTGCCTGCCGGCACCCGGAGGCCAACCAGGTGATCGTAGGCGGCGATCGCATCGGCGACATTGTGCTCTTCCGTGGGGCTTCCGCCGGAGCCGCCATAGCCGCGGTTGTTGAGGTAGAACACACCGAAACCGCTCTCGCGGATGGTTTCGATTCTGGATGCGCGATTAGCGGCGTTGGCCGCGTTGCCGTGGAAATAAAGGATGGTCGGCTTGTTGTCCTTGGCCGGCGCATGCCAGGCAACCAACGTGACGCCAGCGACGGTGGTGTTGCCACCGACATCGAAAGCGACTTCAGTCGGTCCGGATCTGAATTGAGCTTCGCCGCTCAGCCCACCGCCTGCGCTGCGCCGCTGCGATCCGCGCCTTGCCCTCGGCGGTCCTGGGGCCGGTTGAAAGCCCGCCGAGGCGCCGCACTTGATCGGGGAAATCGTCGTGATACAGGGAGGGGCGCCCGCTCAAATTTTCGCCCTCAACAAACTCTGCCATAAGCAGCCTCACTCACGACCAGAGAATCCGGCAAGCAACCTCATTAGCAAATTACTTCGAATTGCTCCCTAGGGGACAATAGCATAACCTACTTCTGGTAGAGTTCCACAACCTCCGGGCTTGGTTGGCGACGCTCTAGCTGCCACATCCGGATCAAGGACCGTCAGAGTCCGAGGGCGAGCTGGGAGGATGCGGCATGTACGCGTTGCGTGGGCTTTTGGCGGGCGTCCTTTCGCTCGCCGTACTGGACGTCTCTCCCGTCCAATCCCAGGAGGGCGATCTCGCGCAGCAAGCGCAGAACCCGATCGCCAACCTGATTTCGGTCCCGTTCCAGAACAACACGAACTTCAATGTCGGGCCGTTCGACAAAGACCAGAACATTCTCAACATCCAGCCGGTCATTCCGTTCAAGCTGAACGAGGACTGGAACCTGGTCACGCGCTGGATCCTGCCGGTGGTCTATCAGCCGCCCGTATACCAAGGTGACGAGAGCGATTTCGGCCTCGGCAATTTCAATCCGAGCTTCTTCTTCGTGAAGCAGGTGAGCCCGAAGCTCATGATCGGCGCCGGTCCGACCTTCCTCCTGCCGACAAACACCGACAGAAGTCTCGGCCCCGACAAATGGGGCGTCGGCCCGACCGCGGCCATCGTGTGGACGCCGGGCAAATGGGTGGTCGGCGCGCTCGTCAACAATATCTGGTCCGTCGCCGGTGACTCCAACGAGCCGGACGTGAACGCCTTCCTGCTTCAGTACTTCGTCAACTACAACCTGAAGCACGGCTGGTATCTCACCTCCGCGCCGATCATCACCGCCAATTGGGAGGCGGACTCCGACGATCAGTGGACGCTGCCGTTCGGCGGCGGCGTTGGCCGCGTCTTCAATGTCGGTTCGCAGCCGGTGAACATGTCGCTCAGCGCCTACGACAACGTCATCGCGCCCGAAGGCGGACCGGACTGGCAGCTGCGCTTTCAGGTGCAGCTTCTGTTCCCGACTGGAGGGTGAATAAGTCTAACGAAGAGCGAAACGAGGAGGATTTCATGAGTTTGAAGGCGTCACTGGTCACGAGTGGACTATCCCTATGCGCCGTCTGCCTGTTTTCGACGGTGGCCTGGGCGGAACCGGTTGGAGAAGGAGTCATCCAACTCCCGACGAAGGAAGGCGTGGCGGAGATCGCGCCGCCTCAGTTCTCCCCCTACGCGGGCCGGAACTTCCCGACCAAGGTCTTTTGGGGAGACACGCATCTCCACACCGCCGTGTCCGTCGACGCCGGCACGATGAATCGGGTGGGCCAGGAGGATGCGTATCGCTTCGCGCGCGGCGAGGAGATCACCACCACCCACGGTCTTCGCGCCAAGCTGTCGCGGCCGCTGGATTTCCTCGTCATCGCCGACCACGCCGAGATGTACGGTCTGATGCCGCAACTGCTCAGCGGCGACCAGGAGATCCTGGCCACGGAAGCCGGCAAGAAGTGGTACGATGCGCTGACGGAAGGCGACGATCAGAAGAAGTTCGACACGGCGATGGAGATCGTCGGGTCGCTGTCGGGCGACGAGCCGCCGATCAAGAGCGACAAAGCGGTCAAGAACGCCTGGCAGAACTACACGGCGCTGGCGGACAAATATAACGATCCCGGCGTGTTCACGGCTCTCATTGGGTACGAATGGACCGCGATCGGCGGCTACAACCTGCACCGCAATGTGATCTTCCGAGGCGACGCGAGCACCGCCAACCGCACGGTTCCCTTCTCGCAATACGACAGCAAGAATCCGGAGGATCTCTGGAAGCATCTTTCGGCGCTCGAGGACAAGGCTGGCGCAGAGGTTCTCGCGATCCCGCACAATGGCAATTTGTCGAACGGCCGCATGTTCACGGTCGAAACCTTCGACGGCAAGCCGCTGACCAAAGAGCTCGCGGCCATGCGAGCCAAGTACGAGCCGCTGGTCGAGGTGACTCAGATCAAAGGTGACGGGGAATCGCACCCGATGCTGTCGCCGAACGACGAGTTCGCGGACTACGAGCTGTGGGACAAGTCCAACCTCAACGGCACCGAGGCCAAGACGCCGGGGATGATCAAGTGGGAATATGCCCGCGAAGCGCTCAAGACCGGTCTGAAGCTGGACGAGAGTCTGGGCGTCAATCCCTACAAGTTCGGCATGGTGGGCTCCACCGACAGCCATACCTCAATGGCGGCGGTCGAGGAGGAGAACTTCTTCGGCAAGCATTCGGGCGTCGAGCCCGAGCCCCATCGCTGGGAACATGTGGTGATCGAGGCGCCCGATCCGAAGTTCACCATCAAAGGCTGGCAGCAGGCCTCCGGTGGCTATGCGGGGGTTTGGGCCACCGAGAACACGCGCGAGGCCATCTTCGACGCCATGAAGCGCAAGGAGACCTACGCCACGACAGGCCCGCGCATGACCGTGCGCTTCTTCGGCGGCTGGGACTTCGACGATGCCGACACCAAGACGCGTCTGCCGGCCAATGCCGGCTATGCCAAGGGTGTCCCCATGGGCGGCGATCTTCAAGACGCGCCGGGGGGCAAAGCGCCGACCTTCCTCGTCGCGGCGGCCAAAGACCCTTACAGCGGCAATCTCGATCGCATCCAGATCATCAAGGGCTGGCTGAACGAAGACGGCGAGACCGAGGAGAAGGTCTACGACGTCGTCTGGTCGGATGACCGCAAGCCGGACGCCGACGGCAAGGTGCCGCCCGTCGGCAACACGGTCGATGTCGAGAACGCCACGTGGAGCAACTCGATCGGCGCACCTGAGATGATCGCGGTGTGGCAGGACCCGGACTTCGATCCGAACCAGAAGGCCTTCTACTACGCGCGCGTCATCGAGATTCCGACCCCGCGCTGGACGGCCTACGAGGCGAAGCGCTTCGAAATCGACATGACCGACGAGGTGCCGATGACGACGCAAGAGCGCGCTTACACCTCGCCCATTTGGTACGCGCCGAAAGGATGACGCGACGAGGAGTCTGGAATGCCACGTTTTGTAAGTTCGACTTTCGGCGCAGCGCTCATGCTCGCGGCGTTCACCGTTCCCGCCGTGGCCCAGGACACCACCGGCGTTGAGGCCAGCATCTACAAGGGCAGGCCGTACTCGCCCTATGCCGACCGGGCCTTCCCGACGGAAGTCTATTTCGGCGACACGCATGTGCATACGGGCCTTTCGCCGGACGCCGGAGGCTCGGGCACGACTCTCATGCCGCGCGACGCCTATCGTTTCGCCCGCGGCGAGCAGGTTGTTTCCAACAGCGGTCAGCCGGTGAAACTCGCCCGGCCCTACGACTTCTTCATGATCACCGACCACTCGGACGCCATGGGGGCAATCACCGACATCATCAAGGGAACGCCCAACATCATGGCCGACCCGGAGGGCCGCCGCTTCCACGAAGACTTCAACGCTGGCGGCAAAAAGGCCGAAGAGGCCATGTTCCGGCTCATCACCCAATTCGCCCAGGGTGAGATCTCCGATGCCATCAACTACCAGCCCGGCAATCCGAACTACAGACGCGTGTGGGACGACATCGTGGCCGCGGCCGAGGAGTTTAACGATCCCGGCTCCTTCACCACATTCATCGCCTTCGAATGGACTTCGCTCGTCCAAGGCAACAATCTCCACCGCAACGTCATTTTCCGCGACGGCCCTGAGCGTGCCAGCCGCGTTGAGCCGTACACCACGACGCCGCCGATCGGCAGCCGCGACCCGCGCGATCTGTGGAAATGGATGCAGACTTACGAGGACACGACCGGTGGAAACGTTCTCGCCATTCCGCACAACGGCAATCTCTCAAACGGTATGATGTTCGCGCTGCAGAACGCTTTCGAAGACGGCGCACCGTATGACGCCGAATACGCCAAGCAGCGGCAAAAGTGGGAGCGGCTCTACGAGGTCACGCAATATAAAGGAGACGGCGAGACCCACCCGCTGCTGTCGCCGGCGGACGAGTTTGCCGATTACGAGACCTGGGACTTCGGCAATCTCGATGTCAGCGAAGCGAAGACGCCTGAGATGTTGCCGGGCGAGTATGCGCGAAGCGGCCTGCAGCGGGGGCTCCTGCTGGAGGAGAAGCTTGGGGCCAATCCATTCAAGTTTGGCATGGGCGGCGCGACGGACACGCATACCGGACTCAGCACCATCGACGAGGACAACTTCTTCTCGAAGTTCATCGCCTACGAGCCGAACCCGAAGCGGGCGACGCATGTGGGCAAGAAAAACGAGGAGCTTGGTATCGAGGGCTTCGAGGGCTGGAAGTACAGCGCCGCCGGCACCATGGGCGTTTGGTCCACCGCCAACACGCGCGGCGCGCTGTTCGACGCCATGGAGCGCCGCGAGACCTATGCCACCACGGGCCCGCGCATGCGCGTGCGGTTCTTCGGCGGTTACGATTTCGGCGCGGACGACGCCTCGCGCCGCGATCTCGCGGTCCTCGGCTACAGCAAAGGCGTCCCCATGGGCAGCGATCTGACCGAAGCACCCGAGGGGAAGGCACCCGGCTTTCTCGTCTATGCTCTGCGCGATCCGATCGGCGCCAATCTCGACCGCATCCAGATTATCAAGGGCTGGATCGACGCGGATGGGACGCCTCAGGAGAAGGTCTACGACGTTGTCTGGTCTGGCGGTCGCAAGCCGGGCGCGGACGGCAAGGTTCCGCCGGTCGGGGACACAGTCGATCTGTCGATCCCAAGCTGGACCAACACGATCGGCGCTGCCGAGCTCGGCACGGTGTGGATCGATCCCGACTTCGATCCCAAGGTTCGGGCGTTCTACTACGCGCGGGTGCTCGAGATCCCGACGCCACGCTGGACGGCCTACGATGCCGCGAAGTTCGGCCTAACCCTGCCTGACAAGATTCCGCTTAAGGGACAAGAACGCGCCTACACGTCACCCATTTGGTACACGCCGAAAGGATAGGGCCGCGTGCTCGGCAAGTTGAAACTCGGCGGCGCATTGGGGAGCGTTGCTCTATCGGCCGCGCTTCTCTTGTCGATCGGCGCCGTGACAAGCGGCGGCGCCTTGGCGCAAGATGACGTGCCTGCCGTGTTCCCGGGCGAGCGGGCCTATTCGCCCTACCCGGACCAGTCCTTTCCGAACCGCGTCTTTTTCGGAGACACACACGTGCATACGTCCTACTCGGCCGATGCGGGGATGATCGGCAACACGCTTGGGCCTGATCAAGCCTACCGTTTCGCCAAAGGCGAGGAAGTCACCTCGTCCACGGGTCTCAAGGCGCGCCTCGCCCGTCCGCTCGACTTCCTCGTCATTGCCGACCATGCCGAGAATCTCGGGCTGGCCCCGCTACTCGCCGCGAACGACCCCGCTCTGCTCGCCACCGACTTCGGGACGCAGCTTCGGGCCGCGTTGGACGCCGGTGACCCGGCCGGCGCCTGGTCGATTTGGTCGAAAGCCAAATCGACCGGAAAGGATCCTCTTGCCGGGCATGAGGAGATTTATCGCAACGCGTGGTCACACATCACCGAGGCCGCAGAGCAGCACAATAACCCAGGTCAGTTCACGGCCTTGATCGGCTTCGAATGGACCTCCAATCCGGACCGGAACAATCTCCATCGCAATGTGATCTTCCGCGGCGGCAAGGAAAAGGCGGACACGATCATTCCGTTCTCCAATTTCGACTCCTTCGACCCGGAAGATCTCTGGACGTGGATGGCCGCATACGAGGAAAAGACCGGCGATCGGCTGCTTGCGATTCCGCACAATGGAAACCTGTCAAACGGACTGATGTTCGACGACGTCACCCTGGTCTCGAAGCTGCCGTTCGATCCCGGCTATGCCCGGCGCCGGGCGCGCTGGGAGCCTCTCTACGAGGTGACGCAGATGAAAGGGACCGGCGAGGCCCATCCTTCGCTTTCGTCTCGGGACGAGTTCGCCGACTTCGAGATCTGGGACAAGGGCCAGCTCGGCCCGGCGCCGAAGACACCGGACATGCTGCCGCGCGAATATGCCCGCGAGGCTCTTAAGCGCGGTTTGGCATACGAGGAAAAGCTCGGGACCAACCCCTTCAAGTTCGGCCTGATCGGCTCGACCGACACGCACGCGTCGCTGTCGACAACGACCGAAGACAACTTCTTCGGCAAGGTTGCCGCCGTTGAGCCGACGAGCGATCCCGTACGCTTCGACGAGGTCATCGGTGGCATCGGCGGTCCGCCCGAGGTTCGTCAATATGCGCGTCAAACATCTGCCTCGGGGCTTGCCGGGGTATGGGCGCGCGAGAACACGCGCGAAGCGATCTGGGATGCTTTGGCCCGTAAGGAGGTGTTCGCAACCACGGGCACCCGTCTCAAAGTTCGAGTCTTCGCCGGATGGAATTTTTCCGAAGACGACCTCGATCGCTCGGATTTCGCCAAACAGGGGTATGAGCGGGGCGTGGCCATGGGCGCCGATTTGACCGAAGCGCCCGAAGGCAAAGCACCGGCTTTCTTGATCCGCGCCATCCGTGACGTCGACGGCGCCAACCTTGATCGCATTCAACTCATCAAGGGCTGGCTCGATGAGAATGGCGAGACCCAAGAGAAGATCTATGACGTGGCCTGGTCCGGTGACCGCGAGCCGGGCGCCGAGGGCGCGCTTCCGCCGGTCGGCAACACGGTCGATATCCAAGAGGCGATCTATTCGAACGCGATCGGCGCGGCGGCGTTGGAGGCCTTTTGGCAGGACCCGGACTTCGACCCGTCGGAGCGCGCTTTCTACTACGTGCGGGTGCTAGAAATCCCGACGCCGCGCTGGACAACCTATGACGCCAAATTCTTCGGGGTGAAGTTGCCCGAGGACGTACCAGCCTCGATCCAAGAGCGCGCCTACACCTCGCCCATTTGGTACACGCCGAAAGGGTAGGGGCTAGTGCTGGAAAACCAACAGAGGAGTTGATCAATATGGCCAGCCTAACTCGAAAGCTCAGGAGACTATTTGTTGCAGGAGCATCGGCACTTGCGCTGACGCTGGTTGCCGGGGTGGCGACTTCGCCGGGCGCGTCTGCCGGCGAGGAAGAGGCCAAGGCCCTGCTCAAGGCGATGACCGACTACATGGCAGCCCAGAAGGCTATTTCGTTCGACTTCGATGCCATCCTCGAGGTCGTCACCGAAGACGGGCAGAAGCTCGGACTGGCGAGCTCGGGCGCCGTCTCTCTCACCCGGCCCGACAAAATCCGGGCCTCCCGCTCGGGCGGCTTCGCCGACATCGAGACTGTTTTTGACGGCAAGACGCTGACAGTGCTGGGCAAGAACAAGAATGTCTACACACAGGTCGAGATTCCAGGTTCGATCGACCATCTAGTCGACGAACTGAAGGACAAATACAACCGGCCCCTACCGGCCGCGGACCTGCTTCTCACCAACGCCTACGATGAGTTGATGGCCAACGTGGTCGACGTGAAGGATCTCGGCAGCGGCGTGATCGGCGGCATCGAATGCGACCACTTCGCTTTCCGCGCCAAGGAGGTCGATTGGCAGATCTGGATCGCCCAAGGGGATCGTCCCTATCCGTGTCGCTATAGCATCGCGTCCAAGCTCATTGACGGCGACCCTGAATACAGCGTCCAGGTCAGCGACTGGAAGACGGGCGACGAGGTCGCCACGGACGGCTTCGGCTTCGAGGCGCCCGCCGGCGCCAAGCAGATTGACTTAGCAGAACTGAAGAAGATGAAGGACATGGGCGAGCTGCCGAGCAACTTCATCATAGGAGGTAAGCAATGAGCGCTTCAAAGAAACTTAGCTTGCTGCTGCTGGCCGGCATGGTCGGCTTCGGAGGACTCGCAATCAGCGAGCGACTCTCGACCCTTCGCGATCGCGGTCTCGTCTCGACCGCCGACGCACGGATTGGCCGCCCGCTGACGCCGGTCAGCGTCGCCGGCGTGGCCCGTCGGACCGTGCGTCGGTGCGCCGTTGGCGTCTATCGCTGCTAGGCGCAACGCCGTGAGGTACACGCCGAAAGGATAGGGACGAGCGCCCATGACCTTCCTGTCGAAAATCGCCCGCGAACCGCTGGTGCACTTCGTGCTGATCGGTGCGGCGGTGTTCGGCCTTTACGCGCTGGTGTCCGGCGACGAACGGGACAACGCACGCGACAGGATCGTCGTCACCGAGGGGCGGGTGCAGCAGCTTGCCCAGGTCTTCGCCAAGACCTGGCAGCGGCCGCCGGGCCCCGAGGAGCTGCGCGGCCTCGTCGACGCCTATATCAAAGAAGAGGTGTATTACCGCGAGGCGCTCAAGCTTGGTTTGGACCGCGACGACACGCTGATCCGCCGGCGCATGCAGCAGAAGATGGAGTTCGTCACCGAGCCTGGCGACGCACTCTTGCAGCCCGACGACGCCACGCTTCAGGCCTATCTCGACGACCACAAGGCCGACTTCCGCGTGGAGCCGCGCTTCGCCTTCGAGCAGGTGTTTCTCAATCCGGACAAGCCGGGGAAGGCGGCCCCTGTTCGGGCCGAGGAGACGCTCACCACACTGAAGGCGTCGGGTGATGTTCCCCCGGACGTCGGCGACCCGACCTTGCTGCCGGGTGCGATGAAGCTCTCTTCGCTTGGCGGCATTGCCCGCGATTTCGGCGAGTCCTTCGCGGCCAATCTTACCGATCTTCCCGAGAATGAGTGGGCGGGGCCGATCAAGTCGGCGTACGGCCTGCATCTCGTGCGCGTCACCAAGCGCGTCGACGGCTACGATCCGAAGCTTGACGAGGTCCGCGACGCGGTGGCGCAAAAATGGCGGACAGAGAAGCGCGATGACTTCCAGGCGAAGGCTTACGACCAACTGCTTGCCAAGTACGATGTCGTCTTGCCCGATCCGTCTAAAACGGAGACCGCGCCGTGATCCGCGTTCTCTACACGCTCGCTCTCCTGATCCTGATGCAAGGCACCGGTTTGGCTCACGAGCTGCGCCCGGGCTTCCTGGAGATCACGCAGACCGGCGTCGAGACCTACGATGTGCGCTTCAAGGTCCCGGCCCGGGGCGACATGCGCCTCGGGCTTTATGTGCGCCTGCCGGACGAATGCACCGACAAAGCGCCGCCACGCACCGAGCGCGCCGGAAACGCCCTCCTGGAGCAGTTTGCCGTTCAGTGCCCTGGCGGACTCGCCGGCAAGCACGTTTCGATTGACGGACTGTCCGGCACCTTCACCGATGTGGTCGTGCGGGTCGAATCGGCGGACGGGGCCGTCCAGGCAACCCGCCTCACGCCGGATCAGCCGTCCTTCACCGTCGCCGCGGCGCCGACCTGGCTCGATACCGCGCGCACCTATTTCCTCCTGGGCGTGGAGCACATCCTGCTCGGCATCGATCATCTGCTGTTCGTGCTGGCGCTGCTCTTGCTCGTCCGCAACACCTGGATGCTGGTGAAGGTCATCACCGCCTTCACCGTGGCCCACAGCATCACACTGGCTGTGGCGGCGCTCGGTTGGGCGCAGATACCGCAAGCGCCCGTGGAAGCCGTGATCGCACTGAGCATCATGTTCGTGGCGGCGGAGACCATCCGTCCGAAGCGCGACGAGAACGATCTCGTCAGCAAGGCGCCCTGGGTCATCGCCTTCGCCTTCGGGCTGTTGCATGGCCTCGGCTTCGGCGGCGCGCTGAAAGAAATCGGGCTGCCGCAAACGGACATTCCGCTCGCGCTGCTGACCTTCAATCTCGGCGTCGAAGCCGGCCAGCTTCTCTTCGTGTTTGCCGCGCTCGGACTCAAGGTCGCCGTGTACCGATTGCTCGACCTGAAAGTGTCTTGGGCGCGCGCCGCCGCCGGTTACGGCATCGGGTCGCTGGCGGCCGTTTGGTTCGTTCAGCGCGTCGGGATCATGCTTTGAGACAGGAAAGACAAAGGGGGGCGCATGATGCGTAAGACATTGGCAGTAGCTGTGGCTAGTGCGGCGGCTCTTGTATTGCCGTCCGACCGCGCGTCCGCTGCGGAGAATGCGGCAGGCTGGTACGCCATAGGCACCAAGACCTCGATGGCGGGGTTCCTCCCGCCGCCGGGCACCTATTTCATCGACGTGAATATCTACTATGAGGGCTCGGCCAGCGCCGCATCCGCGGTCGGCGTCGCGTTGCAAGACATCAGCCCGGCCGCACGCAAACTCAACCTCCAAGGCGAATTGCTGATCGAGGCAAAGGCCGACGTTACGGGAAAGGTCTACTACAACCTGCCATCGGTCTTGTGGGTGGCGCCGGGGGAGGTCCTCGGCGGCAATGTCGGATTCGGCGCCATCGTGCCGTTCGGTTCGAAGGACGTGGACTTCGATCTCGATGCACTCGCGACCCTAAGCTTGGGGCCGCCGATCAACAGAACCTTCACCCGCGGCCAGACTTTCAGCGAAAGCGATAGCTCGACGAAGTTCGGCGATCCCGTGCTCAACGCGATCATCGGCTGGCACGAAGGGAATTGGCACTGGAACTTGAATGCGCTGGTCAATGTCCCGATCGGCCCGTGGGACAACAGCAGCAGTTCCAACCTCTCCTTCAATCACTGGGGACTTGCGACAATCGGAGCGGTGACGTGGCTCGATCCTAATATCGGCCTCGAGATTTCCGCCGCCCCCGGATTCACCTTCAACTGGGAGAACCCCGACACCGACTACGAGACCGGAACCGAGTTCCATGTCGAGTTCGCGGTGCTGCAGCACTTCTCGCCGAAATTCGCCGTAGGCGTGGCCGGCTATCACTATCAGCAGGTCACCGGCGACAGCGGCGCCGGGGCGCGGTTGGGCGACTTCAAAGGCCGCGTGACGGCCGTTGGACCTATTGCGACGTTCAATTTCAATCTCGGCAAGCTTCCGGTCAGCAGCCAGCTGAGCTGGATGCACGATTTCGATGTCGAGAATCGTCTGGAGGGTGACTTGGGAGTGCTCACGATCTCGATGCCGCTCTCGGTGCCGGGGCAATAGAGATAAAGAAAGGGAGGGGAACCATGAAAACGATTGCAGCCATTATGATTTGCGAAGTCGCCGCATTTTTCGTCAGCGCGAGTTTCGACAGGCCCGCCGAGGCGAAAAAATACAAGCCGCCGAAAGTGGCGAAGAATGTCGGCTTAATTGAGTTCGTCCCATGGATTTTCTCGATAATCTCCACTGCGCGTTGGAGCAGAGGGGCGGACGCATCCAATTTGCCTAGGCCGCGGAGCATAACGCCAAGGTTCTGTAGGCTCTCGGCAACAGATTCCGAGTCAGGACCGTCGATCTTTTCGGCAATTTGAAGTTCGCGTCTTAGAAAGTCCTCAGCTTCGTCGAGCCTACCTTGCTCCCGCAGAAAGTTTCCGAGGTTGTAGAGGCTTTGGCTGAGAAACTGCCAATCCGTCTCTTCCCTCTTTTCGACAAGGGCGAGTTCGCGCCTCAGAAGACTCTCCGCTTCATCAAACCTGTCTCGTTCCCGCAGAAAATTTCCGAGGTTGTAGAGGCTTTGGCTGAGAGACTGCCAATCCGTCTCTTCCCTCTTTTCGACAAGAGAAAGGTTGCGTCTCAGAAAAGTCTCAGCTTCATCGAATTGACCTCGTTCCCCCAGAAAATTTCCGAGGTTGTAGAGGCTTTGGCTGAGAGACTGCCAATCCGTCGTAACTACTTTTACGCGCAACTTTGCGATTGATCAAAAATGGCGAATTGCGTTTAGAAACGCCCTCTGCACGGCAAAAACGGCGGTACACTGATGAAACGGTATTGGCGCATGTCTGGTGCAGCTAGGGCGTGAACTCATAAACGCGCCTGTGGCTGACTTGCCAGAGTCCGCTTTGGAGCCGTAAGCGGCCTACCTTCGCGGCGGGGCGCCACTTCCGGATGGTGCCGACTTTATCAACAAAATCTGCCCATAAACGGACATCGTAGATGCCGGGGTTCAACCCCCTGCACAGCGCAATGAGAAACGGTCCTCCGCGGAGGTCTAGCCAACGAGGATTGATCCAGCGCAAAGCCCCGACGTCCCAATTGCTGTTTGAAACCGTGAACTGGAACTCGACAGAGCAACACACGGGAGAGCGGTTTAACATGGCCAGCAAAGCAATGAAGGGAAGGACGGTACCTCTGGATTAGAAAGAGGTGTACTACACCAATTGTCCCTTGGTGTCCGCCAGCAATGTTGACCAGGAATTGGGTTGGACCCGGGAGGAATATAAGAAGATCGGCGTCAAATACGGCTTTCTCCGCTCATGCCGCGAGAACGATTGGTACCCCCACTACATCCACAATCTCGACAACCTCATCCGCTTCGGCGGCTTGTTCCCTCCCATCCACGTGCACGCCGACATCCGCCGGACCCGGCTCCTGGGGGCGACACACGCACCACGTGAAGGCGGCTGCATGCTGGTGCGCGCCAGGGACGACATTTACCGGATGACCGAACTGAAGGGCAAAAAGATCGGCCTGACGAAGAGCTTGAACACCATCAAGAACGACTGGTGGCGTATCCAGGAGGAACAGGGCATCGAGCTGATGCTCCGGCTGAACGGCATGACCCGCGATGACGTCGAGATCGTGGACTTCCCCTACCCGGATGACTGGTATGACAACCCCGATATGCTCGACCCGATGGAGAACCCGTCTGAACTCTGGCTCAAGCGCGACCACAAGCATGACCTCGCCTTCCGTCCACTAGAGCTGGCGTTGCTGGAGGGCAAAGTCGATGCGATCTATACCCAAAGCAAGCCTTTCCAGCACCTCCAGGAGGCGACGGGTAAGTTCAAGGCGATCGAGGACCTGTCCCGGTACCCGGATTGGACCTTGCAGGTGGGCAACATCCCGGCCGTCATCACCTGCACTGACGAGATGGCCGAGAAGCATCCCGAGCTCGTCGTGACTTTCATGAAAGGCATGATCAAGGTGGGCCGCTGGGCCAACGAGCACAAGCACGCCGCGGCGGCAATCCTCGATAAGCAGACGTTCTACCTGGACGTCGAGGACACGTATCGGGGCATCAAAGACATCGACATGGTGCCCAACCTGTCGCCCCAGAACCTGGCCGCCATCGAGATCGGCAAGGACTTCATGTTGAGTCACGGTTACATCAAGAATGACTTCGATGTGCACGAGTGGGCCGCGCCTGAATTTGCGGAGGAGGCAGCGAAGCAGCTACTTCAAGAAAGCTGGGAGAAGATCACTACGGAGAAGCTCTCCCTGCCTGCCGGAGCACGGCTCGGGTAGTCTAAAACAGCACAGTCCGAGTCGGGAGGATGCCGTGTCCATAAATCTCGATGACATGATGGCAGCGGCGAGAGCTGTTGTGCCGAAAATCGATCCAGCAGAGGCGATGAGGCTGCTCGACAGCCGTCAGGCTATTGCAGTTGATGTTCGCGATGAGGCCGAGACAAAAGCGACCGGCAAAGTTAAGGGCGCGGTGAACGCGCCCCGCGGCCAACTGGAGTTCAAGGCCGATCCGGCTTCCCAGCGCCACGACCCGGCACTGGCAAAGGACAAGACGCTCCTTGTCTACTGCAACTCCGGTGCGCGCGCGGCACTTGCTGGCAAGACGTTGAAGGACATGGGATTCGCTGATGTGCGGCTGCTAGGCGGTTTCGATGACTGGGTTGCCGCGGGAGGGCCCGTTGAACGGTAGGCGGGCGAGAGAAATCTGAGATGGCGATACGCCCATCAAACCCCGCCGATGGTTTGGACCCATCCTACAACCAGAAAGACTTCTCGCTTTTTGCGGGAGGACTGTTCGAGTTTCTGCGCCGGGCGCCACAGCACGGGGATGGGCATTGTCAGAGTAAATTGGCTTGAGCCTCCTGGCGAGGTCCCTTAGCCTCCGGCGATGCGCAATCCCTTCCGTTATTTCAACAGCTCGCCCGAGGTGATCCGCTTCGTGGTGATGATGTATATCCGCTATCCGCTGTCGCTGCGACAGGTCGAGGATATTCTGCACGAGCGGGGCATCGACATCTGCCACGAGACGGTTCGGTACTGGTGGAACCGGTTCGGTCCGAT
>JBAUEK010000240.1:0-42764 GCA_049678565.1 Methyloceanibacter sp.
CGACCTCGTCGTCATGGGGCAGATAGTTGAGGGTGGCGACGATGGACCAGCGATCCATCTGGCCCTGATTGATCTGCTGGGTGCCATGATAGAGACCGCTCGTGTCGCCGAGCCCAATGGTGTTCGCAGTTGAGAACAAGCGGAAGGCCGGATGGGGCCTGATCACCTTCGACTGGTCGAGCAAAGTGAGCTTGCCCGAGACCTCGAGCACGCGCTGAATTACGAACATCACGTCCGGGCGCCCGGCATCGTATTCGTCGAAGACGAGTGCGGTATTGGTCTGCAGCGCGTAAGGCAGGATGCCCTCGCGGAACTCGGTCACCTGCATCCCGTCGCGGATGACGATGGCGTCCTTGCCGACAAGGTCAATGCGGCTCACATGACTGTCGAGATTGATGCGCATGCAGGGCCAGTTGAGCCTGGCCGCCACCTGTTCGATATGGGTGGATTTGCCGGTGCCGTGATAGCCCTGGATCATGACGCGGCGGTTGTGCTTGAAGCCCGCGAGAATGGCGAGCGTCACGTCATGGTTGAAGAGATAATCGGGGTCGACGTCCGGCACGTGCTCGTCGGGGCGTGAATAAGCGGGCATCTCAAGATCGGTGTCGAGGCCGAAAACCTGGCGCACGGAAACCGACATATCCGGCAGACCGGCGTCATTGTTGGCAGCTACAAGAGTCATGGGATTATCAAAGCCTGTCGTCGCGTCGCGTTGCGTACGGGCTCGCCGAAGCCGAAGCCCGGAATTGTGGGATGAAGGGCGTGCCGCCTAAGCAAGCCCCGCCTGTCGCAGATAGTTATAGGCTTGAATCACTTCGCGCAACTTGTCCTCGGAGCGGCGGTCACCGCCATTCCGGTCGGGGTGGTGGCGCATCACCAAATCCTTGAAGCGCGCCTTGATTTCGGGCTTGGTCGCGCCGTCCTCGAGATTGAGCTGGCGCAGGCATTTGCGCTCGACCTTGCGCAAGGGGCGGACCGGCTCGGCCGGCTGCTCCGGCGCCTTGCCCTGCCCAGCCCCAAACAAGCCGAACGGATCTTGGGTGCCGAACCGGTGGCCGAAGCCGTTGAGACCAGCTTTGGCTTTTGCCGCGTGATTGCGCGCGGCGGAATTGACGCCAACGAACCAGGTCGGCCGGTGACCGATGGAGTCGTCCTTCTGGTGCTTGGCCACCTCCTCGTCCGGCATGCCGGAGAAGTAATTGTACGATTTGTTGTATTGGCGCACATGCTCCAGGCAAAAGCGGTGATATTTGCCTTCCTGGCCGCGTCCCTTGGGCGCGGGGTAGAGACCGGGCTCCGAGCAGCCCTGCCATTCGCAACCAGGGCAGGCCTCGCGCACGAGCCGGGCGGCGTCAGGCTTGACGCGAAGCCGGTCGAAGAATTTTGAGTCGAGTTTCATCAGGAGCAATTATGGGTAGTGCGCAGGGCGAGGGCAAGCACGGCCCCTCGCCGGTCGAGCCGAGTGGTCAAATCTGATAGTTCGGGGGCGAGGGACCCCTCGGATTGGAGCAGGTATTATTGAACAAAGTGTGTCGGAGCCTCTCCCGCGGAGGCGGCACGCTTGCAGACGGGACCGGCCGATGCGGATGCGCGTTTCCTGGGCTACCATGGCTGCCCTCGTGCTTGCCGCGATCTCGGTCGCGACAACGCTGAGCGTGATCGATTTTCCACTCGGCACTCTCGGCGACGAATACGTCAAGCTCCAGGCCGTCACCACCGGGCGCTACAATTATTTTCATCCTCTCGTCATGATCGACCTGGCACAGGCGGCAACGCTCGTGGTGCAGGCGCCCGATCAGCAGTCCCTGGTCGAGCTCGGCCGGTTTTGCAGCGCGCTCGCCGGCGGGGTGCTGGTGTTTGCCACATTCAAGCTCGCAAGGCTGGTGCTGCCGGATCTCCCGGCCCTGGCCGCCGCCGCGGCCGCGGCAGTCACGCCGCTCGTCACCGTGCATGCCCGCGTCTTCAAGGAGGATATTTTCGTCGCCGCGTTTCTGGTGTTGGCGCTCGCGGCTCTGATCAGATTGCTGCAATCCCCGGCGCCGCATCGCGCCGCCCTTCTCGGGCTTTTCACCGGGCTCGCGGCCGGGTCCAAATATGTCGGCGGCCTGATGCTGCCTTTCGCGGTGGCGGCCATCCTGCTGGTGCCCACGCCAGGACCGGAGCGGCGGCTGCTCCGGGCCGCGACCGTAACGGGTGGCACCATCGTCACCTTTCTCCTGGTCATGATCCCGGCGATCCGGCGGATGAATCGATGGCAGAGCGGCATGAGCTTCGAGTTCGGCCACGCGCTGCAAGGGCATGACGTCCCTCTCCCGCTCGCACTCACAGGCGGCATGTTTCATCTGCGCGAGAGCCTGTGGCCTGGTCTCGGGGCGGGGCTTCTGGTTCTCGGTCTCATCGGATTGGCGGCGCCGCTGATCGCGCCGCGTGAACGGCGCATGCCGCTTGCGTTGATCGCGAGCTTCACCCTGCTTTGGTATTGCATGCACGAGGTCTCGCCGCTCAAGCCCTATCCCGATTTCGCCCGCTACATGCTGCCGCTGGCGCCGCTCCTCGCTATTCTCGCCGCGTCCTTCGTCTATGAGCTGCTGTCGCGCCGGGATCGGCTCGGCCTCGCCGCCGCGATCGTGCTCGTCCTGGCCGCTGTTCCAGCGCTCGTGACCTCGCTGCGAACGAATGCTTCCGGCGACGATCCACGCGCCGTCGTTCCGCCCATCCTTGCGGCCACGGGTTCGCGCGTGGCCACCGATCGCTACGCCGACTATGACGGCAACCGGCCGCTTCTCGGCGCCAAGCTGCGGCCGAACGCGGCCACGGCCGACCTCGTGCTGACGGCAAACCTGACCTATGATCGCATCTTCAATTACGCGGCCCAGAAGAACCCCGTGACCAGCCCATTCGTGGATTATTATCGGGGCTTGAATGCGTTGCCGCGTCTGGATGTGTCGAATGGGCGGCCAACTTTGGGATATTTCAATCCGGTGCTGCGGATCGTCGCCATGGATGGGTCGGTCGAAAGGCTGAAGCAAATCGACGCAGCGATCCATGCCGCCGCTCCGAGTTTCACCACGAGGCTGTCGCAGCGGAGCCGCGCGGAATAGCGTCATCGACTGACGAGAGGAACTTGGCCCTGATGCGTGTCGAAGAGTCGATCAGAGAGAGATTGCGTGGCGCCTTCGCGCCGTCGGAGCTTCAGGTGGTGAACGACTCCCACCGTCACGCCGGCCACGGGTCATCGCCTCAGACCGGCGAGAGCCATTTTAGCGTGGTCGTGGTCTCGATCGCCTTTACCGGCAAGTCGCGGCTGGAGCGCCACCGGATGGTCAACACGGCGCTGGCCGAGGAGCTGGCCGGCGCGGTGCACGCGCTGGCGGTCACGGCGCTGACGCCGGAGGAGCACGCCAAGCGGGATTGAGCCTCAAGAAGCCTGGCTCGCCTCACGCCGCGCCTTGCGCGTGGCGCCAAGCGGCGTCACCCGCAGGCTGGTGATGCGGTTCCGTTGCCGGCGCAGCACCTCGAAGCGGAAGCCGTGAAAGGTGAAGCGCTGGGCGGGCTCCGGGATGGTCTGCGCCTCGTGAATGACGAGCCCGGCGATGGTCGTCGCCTCGTCGTCGGGAATCTCCCAGTCCATCATGCGGTTGACGTCACGGATCGGCGCCGAGCCGTCCACGATCAGTGAGCCGTCGGGCTGCACCTTGGCGGCGAGCGCGGCGATGTCGGTCTCGTCGGTGATGTCGCCGACGATCTCCTCGATGATGTCCTCAAGCGCGACGAGACCCATGACCTCGCCATACTCGTCGACGACGATGGCGAAATGGGCCTTGCGCTTGAGGAAGGCGTTGAGTTGATCCTTGAGCGTCGTGGTGTCGGGCACGAACCAGGGCGGCGTCGACAAGGCCATAATGTCGAGCTTGCTCAAATCTCCGCCGGTTTCGCGCAGCGCCCGCAGCAACATCTTGGCGTGAAGTACGCCGACGATCTCCTCGCGCTCGCCGCGCCAGAGCGGGAGCCTCGTATGCGAGCTCTTCAAGGCCGCGTCGACCAATTGCTCGATGGGCAACTCGATGTCGATCGCATCCATCTTGGTCCGGTGCACCATGATGTCGGAGACCGTGAGCTCGCGCAGATCGAGCACGCCGCCAAGCATGTCGCGGTCGAGCTTCACCACGCCGCCTTCCTTGTGGTGCAGCTCGATGGCGCCGCGCAGCTCTTCATGCGCCGACAGGACCTCGGCGTCGTCGCTGACGACGGCCCCGAACAGCCGCAAGGTATGGCGGACGAGGAACTGCATCGCGGCGGTCACGGGCGCGAGGACGGCGACCAGGGCCCTGACGATGGGTGCGACGGCGAGTGCCATGCGGTCGGGATTGACGATGGCGTAGGTTTTAGGCAGCACCTCGGCGAACACGACCACGAGGACAGTCATCACCAACGTGGCGTAGGCCACGCCAGCGTCGCCAAAAAGCGAGATGAACAGGGTCGTGGCCAGGGCCGAGGCGGCGATATTGGCGAGGTTGTTGCCGAGCAGGATCGCGCCGATCAGCCTTTCGCGGGAGAGCAGCAGGCGGTTGACGATGCGGGCGTGGGCGTTGCCGTCCTGCTCAAGCGCATGCAGGCGCGCACGCGAGGCGGCGGTGAGCGCCGTCTCCGAGCCGGAGAAGAAGGCCGAGATGACGAGCAGGCCGAGAATCGCGCCAAGCGTAATGCCCAAGCTCAGGATCATCGCCTGTCGCACTCCCGCGCGAGGAAGGCGCTCAAGCGATCCATGTCCACGTGCTGCTCGACGAAGGCCTGTCCGATGCCGCGCACGAGCACGAGAGCGAGCTTGCCGCCCTTCACCTTCTTGTCCTGCGCCATGAGCTGAAGCAGGCGCTCCGAGGCGGGCGTCTCGCCCGCAATGCTGGCGATGTCGGCAGGCAGGCCCACCGCGGCAAGGTGCCGCTCGACCCGCGCTGCGTCGCTCCGCGGACAGAGCCCCAGCTCGGCCGAGTAGGTGAAGGCAAGCCGCATGCCGATGGCGATGGCCTCGCCATGCAGGAGCCGGTCGGAATAACCGGCATAGGCCTCCAGGGCATGGCCGAAGGTATGGCCGAGGTTCAGCAGCGCCCGCGTTCCCGTCTCCTCGCGCTCGTCGGCCTCCACGATGGCGACCTTGGCGCGGCAGCTGGTGGCGATGGCCTCGCTGCGTTCGGGCCCTTCGCCCGAAAAGATCCGCGGCCAGCTCTGTTCCAGCCAAGCGAAGAAAGGCGCATCGCCAAGGAGCCCGTATTTCATCACCTCGGCATAGCCCGAGCGGAAGTCGCGGAGCTCGAGCGTCGACAGCACCGCGATGTCGGCGAGCACGAGGCCCGGCTGATGAAAGCTGCCGATCAGGTTCTTGCCTTGCACCGTATCGATGCCGGTCTTGCCGCCGACGGAGGAATCCACCTGGGCCAGCAATGTCGTTGGGATCTGCACGAATCTGACGCCGCGGCGAAGCACGCTGGCGGCGAAACCGGCAAGGTCGCCGACCACGCCGCCGCCAAGCGCCACCACGGCGTCGCCGCGTTCGACGCCAAGGTCAAGCAGCGTCTCGCAAACCTGCGCCAGAACCGGAAAGGACTTGCTGGCCTCGCCCGGCGCAACCACGACCTCGCCGAGAAAGAGACCCTGTGCCACCAGGCTCGCCTTCAAGCGCTCGAGATAGAGGCCGGCCACGGTGGTGTCACTGACCACGGCACAACGGGCGCCAGGCAAAACGGCGGCTATGCGCGCGCCGGCGGTGTCGAGCAGCGTCTCGCCGATGACGATGTCATAGCTTCGGTCGCCAAGCCCCACTTCGATGGTGGTCTCGCCGGAATTCTCGGCCAGTGCCGCCACATGGTCCTTCATCACTGCACCTTGCCGCGGCGTTTCGGCGCCGCGGTCTTCGTCTCTCCGGCGAGCCAGCGCCAGAGCGCCTCGACGACGTCGGACACGATCACGTCGTGAGGCACCTCGCGGCTCTCCACGACAATGTCGGCATCGGCATAGACGGGATAGCGCTTGGCCATCAAGTCGCGCATTACCGCCTCGGGCTTGCCTTTGGCGAGCAGGGGCCGATTGTCGCGCCGCCGCACCCGATGCAGCAGCACCGGCAAGTCAGCCTTGAGCCATATCGAAATGCCTCGCGCCTTGATATTCGCCCGCGTGCCGGCGTCCATATAGGCGCCACCACCCGTGGCGAGCACTTGAGGCCCGGCTTGTAGCAGGCGGGCGATGACCTTGGCCTCGCCGCGGCGGAAATAGGGCTCGCCATGCTCGGCGAAGATCTCGCTGATGGTTTCGCCCGCGGCAAGCTCGATTTCGCTGTCGGCGTCGGTGAAAGCGAGGTCGAGCCGGCTGGCGAGCCGCCTGCCCACGGCTGTCTTGCCGGCGCCCATGAGCCCGATCAGCACAATGCTCTTCGAGCCAAGGCTCTGGCGCATACGCGCGAGCCGCCCCGGCTTCAGCTCTTTCTTGCTCTCAGCCAGTCGTGAGCTCATTCGCTATTCGGCGGCGCGACGATGAGCCGCCAGGGGTGAGTCTCGCGCGCCGCACGGTTCCATGATTTTGTCATACTGACAACGGCCTTTCGAATCGTCCATGATGGCGAGAGCTGGAAGCCACCCGCCGGTTCGGGTCATAATAGCGCCCGGTTCGCGACTACAAGAACCGATGGGGAAAAACGACAAGAACACTTAAAGGAATACGAGCGCCTCGATGCCGACACTCTTCAGACTGCTGCTGGTCCTAGGGGTGATCGCCGGTGTCGTCACTGGAAGCCTCTATGTGCTCGCCGAATATTTCCAACCAGAGCCGAAGGAAATCTCCAAATCCTTGCGTAACGTCAAGGTACGGACCGAATAGGCGTTTCCTCGCCGGGCTCGCTCTGTGGCTTGCCGTCATCTCCGGCGGCTGGGGGCCGGCTTCGGCGCAGGTCGAGCGGCGCGAATTGCCGGTGCTCGAGGGGGAAAGTCCCTCCCAGCCTGGCTTCAGAAATCCGATCGGGCCCTCGGCGCTCCCTCCACCGGCGGAGGATTGGCGGCAAGCGCCGCCACAGGCGGGTTTTCCCCAGGAGGGAGGGCCATTTACGGCGCCGCTGGCGTCCAGCCCGTTGCCCCTGGACCTTTGGCGCGGAGTTTCGGAACCAGAGATGGCGGATCTGATCGCGCAGGTTCAACTGCCCTCGCCTTCGCCAGCCCTGACCAAGCTTGTCGCCCGGGCTCTGGCGACCAATGCGGGAGGCGATGGTGTCGATATCAGGATCAAGGTCGCGGCGCTCGGTCGGGCCGGCCGCGTCGATGAACTGATCGAGGTATTGCGGGACTCCGGCCAAAGCGGCGCACCCGGTGCTGCGGCGCGCTATGCCTTGGCTCTGCTCGCCGCCGGCCGCGACGACGAGGCCTGCGCCATTGGTCTCGGTACCGGTCCAGCCGAAACCCAGGGCGACAGGCTTTCCAAGCGCGCCATTTTTCTGATTCCCGCCTATTGCGCCGCTCGCGGCGGCGACAAAAACGGCGCGCGTCTCGCCCTGAACCTCGCTCGCGATAGCGGGGCCGATGTCGGGATCGCTCCCGCCGCCCTCGAAGGGGGCTCCCGAAATCTGCCGAAAAGCGTCGATGTGCTCGACTATCTCTTTCTGAGGCTCGGCGGGGGAGGCGGCAGTGCCGACATCGCCGCCAAGGCAACGCCGGAGCTGCTGTTCTTGCTGGCGCGCGACAGACAGGTGGCGCCTGAGCTCCGCGTCGCCGCGGCGGAGCGCGCCGCTTCCCTCAGCATCGTCGACGGGGCGGGGCTCTCCAGCGCCTATCGTGACGCGGCGCCGGCATTGGCCAAGTCAGCGCAATCGGCGCCGGCCCTGCGGGCGAGGCTGTTCGCCACGCTCGAGGGACAAAGCTCAGCCAAAATCCGTGCCGAATCGATCGATGCCCTGCTCGCGAGCGGCAGGGACGCGAAGATCGAGATCCCGCTCGCGCAAGCCTTGGCTGTGACCAACGAAGGCCTGGCGCAGGACGCGCAAGGCGCAAGCTTCGCCGAGACCGGCGTGCGGATGGCGGCCCTGGCCGGAGAGGATGAGGCCGCCTGGCAATGGACCGAATCTGGCGGGGCTCACGCCCGGAGCTGGCAATTGCTCCTTGCCACCACCGATCCCTATGGCCAGCGCTCCCGGGCCACGCTCGATGCCGGTGTGGACGTCGCGCTTAACGCCGGGCTGCCGGGCGCGCTGCTGCAACGCCTCGTCACCGTTCTCGATGCGCTGGGTGAAGACGTCCCCATTCCGCTGTGGGAGCTCGCGGCCAAGACGCCGCAGCCAAATGACGGCCACCTCCCCGCCACCGGTGTGCTGACGAGCTTGAAGCAGGCCGCGGACCGGGGGGAGCTCGGACGGACGGTGCTGCTTGCCGCCGCGGTGCTTGGGCCGGATGGGCCGCAAGGCGCGCATCTGATCGGGCTTGGCGACGCGCTTCGCGCGCTCAAGCGGGTAGGGCTGGATGCCGAAGCGCGGCGGCTCGGCTTCGAGGCGCTTTACGCGCATTGGCCCCAGCGCGGAAAGGTTTGATCCTTGGGCGTTTGGAAAGACCGATCCGGCGATGACGGGAGCTCGGAGCTCGGGCTCTTTCTCGACATGCTCATGGCCGAGCGCGGCGCGGCGGAAAAGACGATCGAGGCCTATGGGCGCGATTTGAGCGAGTTTCTCGCCTTTGCCGCGGCCAAGGGCCGGACCGCGCTCGATGCGCCCGCCGACACCATCCGCGACTTCCTCGCCCAGTTGAGCCGCAAGGGCCTCGCCGCGACCTCGCGGGCGCGGAAGCTCTCGGCCATCCGCCAATTCTTCCGCTTTCTTCTCGGTGAGGGATTGCGGAGCGACGACCCAACCTCGGCCATCGACAGCCCGAAGCTCGGCCGGCCCCTGCCCAAGCTCTTATCCTTCGACGAGGTCGAGCGGTTGCTCGGAACGGCGGCGGAAGGCGTGGCGCAGGCGGAAGAGGGATCGGCCAAGCGCCGGGCGCTCCGCGTCAACGCTTTGCTCGAGACGCTTTACGCCACGGGCTTGCGCGTCTCGGAGCTGATCGGCCTCCAGCGCGCGGTGCTGATTGGCGACGATCGCGTCTTGACCATCAAGGGCAAAGGCGGCCGCGAGCGCCTGGTTCCCCTCAACGACGCCGCAAGGCGAGCGCTTTCGGACCATTTGGCCGCCCTCGACGAGGACCAGGCCAGGGGCCGGGCCCCGTCGGCCTGGCTGTTTCCGTCCGGGAGCGGGGGGCAACATCTGACCCGGCAGCGATTCGGCCAGGAGTTGAAGGCCCTGGCGCTGGCCACCGGAATCGAACCTTCGCGCGTGTCCCCGCATGTGCTTCGCCATGCCTTTGCCAGTCATTTGCTCGAGCGTGGGGCTGATTTGCGCACGGTGCAGCAGCTTCTCGGCCATGCCGACATCTCCACCACCCAGATCTATACCCATGTGATCGAGGAGCGGCTGCGGCGTCTGGTGGAGGAGCACCATCCCCTGGCTCAGCACCATTTAACCAAACGGCGCTAGGCTTCCAATCGAGCGTGGTGAGGTGTTGACCGTTGACACGGTTCTTTCCCAAGGCCACTTAACACAAACGTTCCCGCCGCTTTTGGCGCGAATAGGCCCGTTTAGGACGGGTTTGAGGGGCTTCTTCTGGCCGCATGCGCACTTATCTCGATTTCGAAAAGCCGATTGCCGAGCTTGAAAGCAAGGTCGCCGAGCTCAGAGCTCTCGCCGGCGAGCAGCACTCCGCCGCGATTCAGGAGGAGCTTTCCAAGCTTGAGGCCAAGGCGAGGGAGGCCCTCGAAGATACTTATGCCGAGCTGACCCCCTGGCAGAAGACCCAGGTCGCCCGTCACCCCGAGCGCCCGCATTTCCGCCACTATATCGATGGGCTGGTCCAGGACTTCACCCCGCTCGCCGGCGATCGGCTGTTCGGCGAGGATGAGGCCATCATTGGCGGCCTCGGACGCATGAAGGGACGCTCGGCCGTGATCATCGGCCATGAAAAGGGCTCCGACACCGAAGGCCGGATCAAGCACAATTTCGGCATGGCTCGGCCCGAGGGCTACCGCAAGGCGGAGCGCCTGATGGAGATGGCGGAGCGATTCTCGATTCCGGTGGTCAGCCTGGTCGACACCGCCGGCGCCTATCCCGGGGTGGGGGCGGAAGAGCGTGGGCAGGCGGAGGCCATCGCGCGCTGCACCGATCGCTGCCTGGGCCTCGGCGTGCCGATCGTGTCGGTCATTATCGGCGAAGGCGGCTCTGGCGGGGCTGTGGCCATCGCCACCGCCAATTGCGTGTATATGCTCCAGCACGCGATCTATACCGTCGCTTCGCCGGAGGCCGCCGCCTCGATCCTGTGGCGCGATTCGACCCGCGCCGTCGATGCGGCCACGAATATGAAGATCACGGCGCAGGATTTGATCAGGCTTGGGGTGATCGACGGCATCATCCCCGAGCCGACCGGAGGCGCCCACCGGGACGGGCGGGAGGTGGTGCAGGCGACCGGCGAAATCATCGACCAGGCCTTGGCCGGATTCGACGGCATGCCGCCAGAGGCGATCCGCAAGGCGCGGCGGGAAAAATTCCTGGCCATAGGCCGAAAAGCTGAGGATTTAGCCTAGAAAAAAGCCACTTTTTAGTCCAACTGTGGCTTGGTTGCCGTTATAATGGTATCCAAGTCGGGGTGCAGGGGTTTTCGGCGTGGGGGATCACGAGCGCTAACCTCGCTTTAACTCCCTGAGTACGATCTTCGACGAGGTGCGCAAGGGGCACTGCGTATGCTTCGTTTAAGCTGGATCAACGCTGTCATCGCGGCGGGCGTGCTGATGTCAATCATCGCGCTCGGCGGCTGTGGTCAATTCTCGCCGCCTTATCTCAAACCGCTCCCGGCTCCGACGCGTGCGCTTCTCGCCCAGAAGGGCATGAGCGAGCAGTCCCCCATGCTCGTCCGTATCTTCAAAGCCGAGTCCGAGCTCGAGGTGTGGAAGGCGAGGGAAGACGGCCGCTACTATCACTTCAAGACCTATCCGATCTGCGACTGGTCGGGAAAGCTCGGACCCAAAATCAATCAAGGCGACCGCCAAGCCCCCGAAGGCTTCTATCTCGTCTCGTCGCCGCAAATGAATCCGAAGAGCAAATACTACCTCGCCTTCAACATCGGCTTCCCCAACTCCTATGACCGCGCCTATGGCCGCACCGGCGCCGACATCATGGTCCATGGCGACTGCAAATCGGCGGGCTGTTATGCGATGACCGATGGCGTGGTCGAGGAGATCTACATCCTGGCGCGTGAATCGCTGGCCGGGGGTCAACAATCATTCCAAGTGCAGGCCTATCCGTTCCGCATGACGGCGGCGAACATGGCCAAGCACAAAGGCGACAAATGGTACGATTTCTGGTGGAACCTCAAAGAGGGTTACGACTATTTCGAAGTCACCCGTCGTCCGCCGCGGGTCGAGGTGTGCGAGAAGCGCTATCTCATCAACGCATCTTTCGTGGATCGTGGCGCGAGACCCGATCCAGCTGGGGCATGTCCGGCGTTTGAGCGGCTGCCGATGCAGCGCGGCCCGGCGCTGCAAGAGGCCTCGACCAAGCCGGCGGCGAAATCCTCGACCCAAGCGTCAATCGGCAAACCGCTCGGCAGTTGGTTCGACTTGACATTCGGGACGGCGAAGCCCGCCTATACCGCCTTCACGCTGGGCCCGGCCACGCCGGCGACGCCCGCCCCGGCGGCCAAAAGGAAATAGCTCCCGCCACGCGATCGCCGCTCTTTCCCGCATGATGGGATCATGTTGCGCCAAGTCCTGTGGCTCCTAATCGCCGTCGCCATCTTCGCCGCGGTGTTCGCTCTGTTCAGCCGCGACGGCAGGCAGCTCATCGATCGCGCGTCCATCGCGCTGACGCGCCACACCAACCACTCTTATTACCGGAGGGGCGTGCCGCTGCCCGGTACGCCCGAGCTCGCCAAGCTCGACGAGCGACTGAACGCGGAGGGTCTGCAACTTGGCGCGCCGGTGTTCCTGCGCATCTTCAAGCTCGAATCCAAACTCGAGCTGTGGATGGAAAAGGACGGGCGCTATCGGCTGTTCGCGACCTACCCGATCTGTCTCTGGTCGGGCCGGCTTGGACCGAAGCTGCAGGAGGGCGACCTGCAAGCGCCGGAAGGCTTCTACGCGGTGACGAAGGAGCAGCTCAATCCCAACAGCCGCTGGCACCGCTCCTTCAATCTCGGCTTCCCCAATGATTTCGATCGCTCGCATGGCCGCACCGGCTCTTTCCTCATGGTGCATGGCGGCTGCCTGTCGGTCGGCTGCTATGCCATGACCGATGACGTCGTCGACGAGATTTGGCGGCTGGTGACGGCGGCGCTCGATCGCGGCCAGCCGCGCTTCGAGGTGCAGGTGTTTCCGTTCCGCATGACCGAGCGCAATCTGGCGGCGCGGACCTCGGACCAATGGAGCCCGTTCTGGGCCGAGCTGAAGCGCGGCTATGACGCCTTCGAGCGCACGCATAAGCCTCCGGCCATCAGCGTCTGCGACGGGCGCTATGTGGTGGCTGAGAGCGACGCACCCGGCGGTTCCGCCTGTCCGGCGACGGCGTCCGCGTCGGGAAGCGACGGCTAGCTATAGGTCCCGTGGCAGTGCTTGTATTTCTTGCCCGAGCCGCAGGGGCATAGGGCATTGCGCTGCACCTTGCCCCAGCTCGCGGGATCGGCTGGATCGGGGCTTTGGCCTGGCTTGGGGGCGCGGGCGAGCTTGGCCTGAGCGCTCCCGGTGATCGCGGGGCCGCCATTGGCGGTCTCGAACACGAACTCATCCTCGCCCGTGATCGGATCGAGATGATGGGCTTCCATCACCGGAAGCTCGGTCGCGTCGAGCGGTGGCACCTCGTCTTGCCGGGTGAGCTGCACATGCATGAGCTGACCCGTCACCGCCTCGCGGAGCCGCGCCAACATGTGCTCGAACAGGGTGAAGCTTTCGCTCTTATATTCGTTCAGCGGATCGCGCTGGCCGTAGCCCCTGAGCCCGATCACCTGGCGGAGATGTTCGAGCGTGACGAGATGTTCGCGCCAAAGATGATCCAGGGTTTGCAACAGCACCGCTTTTTCGATCTGGCGCATGATCTGGGGGCCGATATCTGCGGCCCTCTTGGCGGCCCTTTCATCGGCGAGTTTGATCAGGCGCTCATGCACCTCCTCGGCCCCGATGCCTTCCTCCCGCGCCCAATCGGCGATGGGGGGGTCGAGATCGAAAGTCGTCTGCATGTCTTCCTTGAGGCCGTCGCTGTCCCACTGCTCGGCAAAGGCCTTTTCCGGGACGTGCTTGGCCACGAGGTCGTCGACGACATGGTGGCGCATATCGGCAATGGTGTCGCCGATGTCGGCGTCGGTCATCAGCTCGAGGCGCTGCTCGAAGATCGCCTTGCGCTGGTCGTTCATGACGTTGTCGTATTTGAGCAGGTTCTTGCGGATATCGAAGTTGCGCGCCTCGACCTTGGCTTGAGCCTTCTCCAGCGCCTTGTTGATCCAGGGATGGATGATGGCCTCGTCCTCTTTCAGGCCGAGCGCCTGCAACATGCCGTCCATGCGCTGGGACCCGAAGATGCGCATCAGATCGTCCTCGAGCGAGAGGAAGAAGCGCGAGCGGCCTGGGTCGCCCTGGCGGCCCGAGCGGCCACGCAGTTGGTTGTCGATGCGCCGGCTCTCATGGCGCTCGGTGCCGATGACGTAGAGGCCGCCGGCCGCAAGCGCCGTCTGCTTCTTGCCCGACACGTCGGCCTTGATGGCTTCGCGCTTCTTGGCGATCGCCTCGGTATCCGGCTCCTTGCCCTTCTCGCGCTCCGCCGCGAGCCATTCCTCCAGCAGCATGTCCGGATTGCCGCCGAGCTGAATGTCGGTGCCGCGGCCAGCCATGTTGGTGGCGATGGTGATCGCGCCCGGCACGCCGGCCTGGGCGATGATATGGGCCTCCTGCTCGTGATAGCGGGCATTCAGCACCTGATGCGGGACCTTATCCTTCTTCAACATGCTGGCCAGAAGCTCGGATTTCTCGATCGAGGTGGTGCCGACGAGCATGGGCTGTCCGCGCTTCTGCGCGTCCTTGATGAGGGTGATGATCGCCCGGTATTTCTCCTCGGCCGAGCGATAGACTTCGTCGTCCTCGTCGGCGCGGATCATGTCCATGTTGGTCGGCACCTCGATCACGTCGAGGCTGTAAATATCCATGAACTCGTCGGCTTCGGTCACGGCCGTGCCGGTCATGCCGGCGAGCTTCTCGTACAGCCTGAAATAGTTCTGGAACGTGATCGAGGCGAGCGTCTGGTTCTCGGGCTGGATCGTCACATGCTCCTTGGCTTCGAGTGCCTGGTGCAGGCCTTCGGAAAAACGCCGCCCGGTCATCATCCGGCCGGTGAACTCGTCGATGATGATCACCTCGTCGTCCTTGACGATGTAGTCGCGGTCGCGCTGGAACAGCGTGTGGGCGCGGAGCGCCTGCTGCACGTGATGCACCACGGTGACGTTCTCGACGTCGTAGAGGGATTCGCCCTTGAGCAGGCCTGCCTCGGTGAGGAGCTGTTCGACATGCTCGTTGCCCACTTCCGTCAGGGTGACCACGCGGGTCTTCTCGTCCAGCTCGTAGTCCGGCTTGTCGAGCTTCGGGATGAACACGTCGATGGCGGTGTAAAGGTCGGAGCGGTCGTCGAGCGGACCGGAGATGATCAGCGGCGTGCGCGCCTCGTCGATCAGGATCGAATCGACCTCATCGACGATGGCGTAGGAATGGCCGCGCTGGACCATCTCGGCGGTCGAATATTTCATGTTGTCGCGAAGATAGTCGAAGCCGAACTCGTTATTGGTGCCGTAAGTCACGTCGGCGGCATAGGCGATGCGCCGCTGCTCGTCGCCAAGGTCGTGGACGATGGAGCCGACCGTGAGGCCGAGGAAATTGTAGATGGCGCCCATCCAGGCGGCGTCGCGCTTCGCCAGATAGTCGTTGACGGTGACGACATGGACGCCGCGGCCGGTGAGGGCGTTGAGATAGACGGGCAGTGTCGCCACCAGCGTCTTGCCTTCGCCGGTCTTCATCTCGGCGATGCGTCCCTCATGCAGAACCATGCCGCCGACGAGCTGCATGTCGAAATGGCGCTGGCCGATCGCGCGCTTGGCCGCCTCCCGCACCGTGGCGAAGGCCTCGGGCATCAATTCCTCAAGCGAGGTGCCCGCCTTCACCCGGGCGCGGAACTCCTCGGTGCGTGCGCGCAAGGCCTCGTCGGATAGGGCCACCACCTCCGGCTCCAGCGCATTGATGGCGGCGACCGTGGGGGAATATTTCTTGACCTTGCGGTCGTTGGAGTTGCCGAAGACCTTGCTGGCCAAGGCGCCAAAGGAAAGCATTGGATTTGGCCTCTTATCGCAGGAGCTTGTTCAGAGCGTTGACTGGCATGATTGGCGAAAGCAGGTGAGCCTCGAAGCGTCGTGCCCCCAATCCGGCTCGATCAAACCTGCGGAAAGCGACGAAAAAATGCCAGGGAAGCGGACGTAAGGGGAGAGATAAGAGGAGCCCAAACCCTTGTCAACGCGAGGCTCCGCCGCACGCACCGGCGCCGGTCACCTTCGTGTGAACTAAGCGGGCTCTTTCGCCGCCGCGTGCGGCGCCTTGCCGATGTCCTCCAAATGCCTCTGCAAGGAGAGCTTGCTTAAGCGGTCGAAGGGCAGGTTCACGAAAATGCCGAGGCGCTGGTGGAGCATGCGGAAGCTGTCGGCGAAGGCGAGCGCCTGCTCTGCCTCGCTCCCCTCGACCGCGGCTGGATCCGGTAGGCCCCAATGGGCGGTCATGGGCTGCCCCGGCCACACCGGGCAGACCTCGTTCGCGGCGTTGTCGCAAACGGTGAAGACGAAATCGAGTTTTGGCGCGTCGGGAGCCGCGAACTCCTCCCAGGATTTGGAGCGCAAGCCCGAGACGTCGAAATTCGACTTGCGCAGCACCGCCAGCGCGTGGGGATTGACCTCTCCTCGCGGCTGGCTGCCGGCGCTGTAGGCCTTGAATTTGCCGAGCCCAAGCCGGTTCAGAATGCACTCGGCCAGGATCGACCGCGCCGAGTTTCCGGTGCAGAGGAAAAGGACGTTGAGGGGATCGTTGCTGCTCACGAGCTTCATGCGCTGTTCCTCACTTACGCTGGTCACGCGGGGCAACCCTCCACTGCGGGCGACCGCAACAGGGGTCCGCAGATCTCGGGCTGGCCGTGGCAGCAATCCTCCACCAGGAAGGACAGCAGCTCGCGTGTTCCGTTGAGGTCGACGGAGTAGATGATGGAGCGGCCATCCTTCCGCGACGACACCAGCATGGCGCGGGAGAGGATGGCGATATGGAAGGAGAGGGTGTTGTGCGGAAGCTCGAGCCTCCGGGCGATGTCCCCGGCGGCCATGCCCTCTGGCCCGCATTGCACGAGCAGGCGAAAAATCTCGAGCCGGCTCTTCTGGGCGAGTGCGTTGAAGGCCGCGACGGCATCCGATATTTCCATGTGTCGAGACATATGGAAATAATTGACGTTCGTCAATCGTCTCGATTGTGGCCGGCCCGCGCGGGAGAGGGCCCTTTCAGGCCCAGCATTCGCCGCTTGGCAGCGGAACGGGCCCGGTCTATGAAGTCGCCCGGGGGAAGCGACCCAACCCGCCCGCCTCATTTGATCCAGAACTCGGGTCTGGGCGGGCTGAAGAAGAGGACCTCACTTCCGTGAAAACTTGGCGAATGTTGCTGCTCATCGCGGCCTCTCTTGCTTGGGCTCCGGTTGTTGCCGCGGCCGAGGACACCGTCGTGGCCCAGATCAACGGCGTCGATATCAAGCAATCCGATCTCGACTTCGCGGCCTCGGAGGTTGGCGCCCAGCTCGCCAATTTTCCGCCAGCCGACCGCCGCCGGATGCTGCTGCAATTCGTGATCGAGAACGAGCTCATGGCCAAGGCGGCGACGCAGGCTGGGCTCGAAAGCGGACCGACCTTCGAGGATCGGCTCAAATATCACCGGCGCCGCACCTTGCGAGATGCCTATTTCGACAAGAGCGTCCGCACCGCGATCTCCGAGGACGAGGTCAAGAAGGTCTACGACGCCAAAGTCGCTGGTATGAAGCCCGAGGAAGAGATCCACGCCCGTCACATCCTGGTCGCCACCGAAGCCGAAGCCAAGGAAATCGCCGAACGGCTGAAGAAGGGCGACGATTTTGCCACGGTAGCCAAGGAGAAGTCGAAGGACCCGAGCGCCGAAGGCGGCGATCTCGGTTTTTTCACCCGCGGTCAGATGCTGAAGTCGTTCGAGGATGCGGCCTTCGCACTGGAGGAGGGTCAGATTTCCGAGCCGGTGCAGACCCAGTTCGGCTGGCACATCATCAAGGTCGAGGAGAAGCGCACGCGGCCGCTGCCGACATTCGACCAGGTCAAGGACCAGATCACGACCCAGCTCACGCAGCAGAAGGCCAAGGACACGATCAGAGGGCTGCATGACAGCGCCAAGATCGAAATCGTCGACCCCGAGATCAAGAAGTCGATGCAGGATGCCGCGGTCAGGGGTGAAGTCGCTCCGGAAGACGAGGATGAGTCCTCTGGCGACGTCGAAGATAATCACTAACGGGATCACCCGATCCCGGGTCGCGAGCCGAAAATAGCTACGATCTCGCCTTTCGCGCCGAAACAGTCGCCGCGCCTTCCCAGCATCCAAGGCGTGCGTTTTGCCGCCTGCGCCGCGGGCATTCGCTATCCCGGGCGCACCGATCTGCTGTTGGTGCTGTTCGACCCGGGCACGAGCGTTGCCGGCGTGCTCACCCGCTCCAAGACAGCATCGGCCCCGGTCGAGTGGTGCCGCGCCCGTCTCGATCATGGCATGGCGCGGGCGCTGGTGGTCAATTCCGGCAATGCCAATGCCTTTACCGGCAAGCGCGGGCGCGAAGCGGTGAAGCTCACGGCCGAAGCCGCCGCCAAAGCCGCTGATTGCCTTGAGGCCGACGTCTATATCGCCTCGACCGGTGTGATCGGCGAACCGCTCGACCCGGCCAAATTCACCTTCCTGCTGGCCGAGCTCGCCGAAAAGGCGCGGCCCGATGGCGTCGATCAGGCGGCGCTGGCGATCATGACCACCGACACCTATCCGAAGCTCGCCACCGGCCAGGCCAAGATCGATGGCGTCACCGTCACCATCAACGGCATTGCCAAGGGTGCGGGCATGATCGCGCCCGACATGGCGACCATGCTCGCCTTCCTGTTCACCGATGCCGCGATCGAGCCCGCGCCGTTGCGCGAGATCCTGGTTGCCGCCGCGGATGAGTCGTTCAACGCCATCACCATCGACGGCGACACCTCGACCAGCGATACGGTGCTCCTGTTCGCCACCGGAGCCGCGGCGTCTAGGGGTGCGCCGCGCATCGGGCTCGCGCATGATCCAAGGCTCGCAGGCTTCCGCGCCGCTTTGACCGAGGTGATGCGCGATCTCGCCCACCAAGTGGTGAAGGACGGCGAGGGGGCGACCAAGTTCGTCACCATTCGCGTCACCGGGGCGGAGAGCGCCGGCGCGGCGCGGATGATCGCGCGGTCGATCGCCAACTCACCTTTGGTCAAGACGGCGATCGCGGGCGAGGACCCCAATTGGGGCCGCATCGTCATGGCCGTGGGCAAGGCCGGCGAGGCTGCCGACCGCGATAGACTCAGCATCGCTTTCGGCGATATCCGAGTCGCAACCGACGGCGAGGTCGACCCGAGCTATCGCGAGGAGTTTGGTGCGGCTCATATGAAGAAGGCGGAAATCGACATCACCGTGGATGTCGGCGTCGGTCGCGGCTCGGCGACGGTATGGACCTGCGACCTCACCCACGGATACATCGCCATCAATGCCGACTACCGGTCCTGAGCGGAGATGGAGAGCGGCCCAGCGCATCCCCTCGTCCTCGTCGCGGCCTGCGTTCTCCTCGATGGCGAGGGAAGGCTCCTGATCGCCAAGCGCCCGTCTGGCCGTCCGCTTGCGGGCCTGTGGGAATTCCCGGGCGGCAAGGTCGAGCCCGGAGAATCGCCCGAACATGCACTGGTGCGCGAGCTTGCCGAGGAGCTCGGCATCGCCATCGCGCCGAAGGATTTGACGCCGCTAACCTTCGCCAGCCACGCTTACCCAGACTTCCACCTGCTCATGCCGCTCTATCTGTGCCGGCGCTGGCACGGGACCATGCGTGCGCGTGAAGGCCAGGAGCTGCTCTGGGTCAGGCCGCAGGAGCTTGCGTCCTACGCCATGCCGCCGGCGGACGAGCCGCTCAAATCCGTGCTGCGCGAGTTGTTATTGGGATCGGCTTAGGAACGGGGCTTGGTCTTGCGCTGGAACGATGCCTTATCGCCGGCGGGATGCTCCTTGGTGCCAAGTACGTCGGCCAGACGCTTGATGGCGCTCCCCGGCGCCAAGGGTTTTTGCTGGCTCTCATGCGGCGCCCATCCGCTTAGATAGACGATTTCGAAGCTCGCCGTGATCCGGCCTTCCGGCGTGCCGTGCCACATCCGGTAAATCTCCTCGGCCCGTTCGAGCGTGCCGCGCGCGAGCGGCTCCTTGCGCCGTTCCGCCATGACATTGCCGCCGCCCATCGCCCTGATTTCCCGCATCAGCTCGCGTGGGCTTGGATAGGTCACGGTCAAGAGGTCGGAATCGGTGACGGGGAGAGCGAAGCCCGCGCGCTGGAGGAGGGTGCCGTATTCCCGCATATCGGCGAAGGGCGCGACGCGCGGGCTGGCGCCGCCTTCCAGCTCGGCCTCGGCCTTGATCAGTGCGTGGCGAAGCTCCAGCAGGGACCGGTTGCCAAGGGCCGCGCCAATGAACAGGCCATCGGGGTGAAGCGCGTGACAGATCTGGATCAGCGCGCCGGGGAGATCGTTGACGCGGTGAAGCGAAAGACCTGACACCACGAGATTGAGGGATTTGTCCCTGAACGGCAGCATGTCCTCGTCGCAAACCACGCTCGGCTTTGGGCAGAGCGCGGCGAGCGCCGGCGCGCTCTCGGCATAGATCATCGCTCCGACCGAGGGCAGCGCTCCCACCGCGCGTCCCAATACGCCGTCATAGGCGCCAAGATCGAGCGCGAGCGGAAAGTCGCGCAAGATCACCTCGATGCGCTCGGTGATCTCGGTGGCGACGCGGGAGAGCAGAAACTCATGCTGCGACAGCTCGCTGGCGAAACGCGAGCGCCGGCGGCGCAACAGCACCCGATCGAACAATTCCGCCTCGTCATGCATGGCGGCGCATTTCTCCCTCTTCCTGCGGGGCTGGTCCGGGCCCTATCATGTCTATCATGGCGATCGAGGATGCAGGACCCACTTCGCTGATCCCTGACGCGCGGCCAGGCACTGGCGCGGCGAGCCTCGGGTTTCGCCGTCTGGTGGCCTCGCTGGCGGATCTGCTGCTGCCGCCGGTTTGCGTCGCCTGCCACACGCGCATTGAGGGCCACGGGCTGCTTTGCGGCGATTGCTGGTCGCGAATCGACTTCATCGCCCCTCCTGTCTGCGCCCGGCTCGGGGTGCCGCTTCCCTACGATACTGGCGAGCCATGCCTGTCGGCGGCGGCCATCGCCGATCCGCCAGTTTACGACCGCGCGCGCCGTTGCTCGATATTCCTCCACCATGCGGGAACTAATTCAGGGCTTTAAATACGGGGATCGCCATGAAGGCTTGGCTCTATTTGGACGATGGATGGCGGCCGCAGGGTCCGAGCTCGTCGCCGGCGCCGATCTGATCTTGCCGGTGCCACTTTACCGCTCGCGGCTGTGGTCGCGGCGCTTCAACCAATCGGCCATGCTGGCCAAGAGGGTCGGGCGGCTCGCCGGCGTGCCCGTCGATTGCTTCCTGCTCGCTCGCGTCAAGCGCACGCCGAGCCAGGTGGGCCTCACGGCGGCGCAGCGGCGGCGGAACGTCGCAGGAGCCTTTCAGGTCACCTGTGCCCGTGCACACATCCAGGGCAAGCGCATCATCGTCGTCGACGACGTCATCACCACCGGTGCCACCGCCGATGCCTGCGCCCGGACCTTGAAGCGAGCGGGGGCGGCGCGGGTCGACGTGCTTGCGCTCGCACGAGCGGTGGAACCTTCAGCCTTCCTCCTGTAATGGATCTCAGTCGCGGAACATCGATGCCCAGGATTACCCTCTACACCACGCCCTATTGCGGCTTTTGCCGCGCCGCCAAGGTGCTGCTCCAGACGAAGGCGGTCGGTTTCAACGAGATCGATGTGAGCGAGGACTTCGGCAAACGGGAGGAGATGATTGCGCGCGCTTCTGGTGAACGCACCGTGCCGCAAATCTTCATCGGGGACAGGCATGTTGGCGGCTATGACGAATTGGCCCAGTTCGAGCGCGAGGCGAAGCTCGACGCGCTGCTGGTGGAGCTGGAAGCCGTGATCGGCACATCCGCGCCATGACTTCGACCTCGGCGACAATGTTTCGTGCCGCGCTGGTTCAACTCAGATCGGGCCGGTCCGTCGCGCCCAATCTGGAAATGGCTGAGGCCCTGATCCGGCGCGCGGCCGCGAGCGGCGCCCAGTATGTGCAGACGCCGGAGAACACGGCGATCATGGAGATCGAGCCGGAGCTGCTGCTGGCCTCGGTCGAGGTCGAGGAAAGCGCGGCGCCGCTGAGGCAGCTCAAGGCGCTGGCCAAGGAGCTTGGCATTTGGCTGCATGTAGGCTCGCTCGCCATCAAACTGCCCTCGGGCAAGATCGCGAACCGCTCTTATCTCATCGGCCCCGACGGCGAGACTGTGGCCTCCTACGACAAGCTGCATCTGTTCGATGTCGATCTGGCCGGGGGCGAGAGCTATCGCGAATCGCGCAATTACGACGCCGGCGCCAAGGCTGTGCTCGCCGATCTGCCTTGGGGGCGGATCGGCTTGAGCATTTGCTACGATTTGCGCTTCCCCGGGCTCTATCGCGCGCTGGCCAGCGCCGGGGCCAGTTTCATCGCCATCCCCGCGGCCTTCACCAGGCAGACGGGAGAGGCGCATTGGCGTGTGCTCCTGCGCGCCCGGGCGATCGAGACCGGGGCCTTCGTGCTCGCCGCGGGCCAAGGGGGCTTGCATGAGAACGGGCGCAGCACCTATGGCCACAGCATGATCGTCTCGCCCTGGGGTGACGTGCTGGCGGAAGCAGGGGAGGATCCCCAGATTCTCCTTGCCGACATCGATCCCACGCTCAGCGCCGAGGCGCGGGCAAAGGTGCCCTCGCTCAAGCATGGACGTGACTTCGAGGTCGAGATCGTGGACTCTCGCACGGAAAGAGTAATCCGATGATCCGCTACGCGCTCGTTTGTCATCGAGATCATGCCTTCGAGGCTTGGTTCGCCTCGTCGGAAAGCTATGACGAGCAGGCCGAGGCGAATGCGGTCGTCTGCCCCGATTGCGGCAGCGCCCAGGTCACCAAGGCCCCCATGGCGCCCTTTGTGGCCAAGCGTGAACCGCGGGCGCCAGGGCCCGAACCAGTCGAACGCCCCAGGCCCTACGCCATGTTGCGCAAGCTCCGCGATGAGCTCACGGCAAATTCCGACAATGTGGGGGAGAAATTTCCGGAGGAGGCGCGCAAGATCCATCTTGAGGAGGCGCCGCGGCGGAACATCCACGGCAAGGCGACCTTGGAGGAAGCGCGGGAGCTCGACGATGAGGGCATTCCAATTTGCCCGCTGCCGATCCTGCCCGAGGACCAGAACTGAGGATCTGGTCCACGCCACAGGAGAAAAAAAGCGTCTCCGGTAAACTTATCGTTGGCAGGTGCCCTGTTACAGCCTTGTTGAGTTACTATCTGAAGGCAGCCCGAGCGTCGGTATCGCGCAAAAACCAAGGAGAGGTCATGCGCCTGTTCGATCTCCTGAAACGAAGCCTCCTCATCCTCCCGGTTGCTCTGCTGTTGAGTGCCGCACCTGCCCTTGCCGAGACCGGGCCCTCGTCTCCGAGCGCGCAGACGGAAGCCCAGGCCCTGACTGCCACCGAGGCTCAGACTGACCCCGAGGCTGAGACCGGCGCCTCTGAGGAGGCCGAGGCCGATGCGGCAAAGCCCGAGGACAAGGCACACGCCATCGAGCCCGGGAAGAAACCTCCTGATGGCGAGGCGAAGGGCGAGGCCGCGACGGCCGAAGCCGGCTCCAAGATTCTGGTCAACATCGACAAGTCGGAGCAGCACATGACCGTCTTCGTCGACGGTATCGAGAAATACTCCTGGCCGGTGTCAACCGGTCTGCGCGGCTACTCGACGCCTTCGGGTAACTTCACGGCGTCCTCCATGAATAAGATCTGGTACAGCAAGCAGTGGGACAACGCTCCCATGCCCCATGCGATCTTCTTCACCAAGGACGGGCACGCCATCCACGGCACCGCCGAGACGAAAAATCTGGGCCACGCCGCGTCCCATGGTTGCGTGCGCCTTGCACCGAAAAATGCCGAGGCTCTCTTCGGCCTCGTCAAGGCGAATGGCCTGGACAACACCACGGTGGTTCTTGCCGGCGTGACCCCTGGCGGCGAGGCGAAGGTGGCGAAGCAGCAACGGGCGTATCCGCGCTATGGAGAGGCCGACGGCGGATGGTTCGGTCCTGGACAGGGCTACTACCCGCCTCCGCGGCAGCGGCGCCGCGGTTATTATCAGCCCTATGACGCTCCGCCCTGGTTCCGCGGGAACCAGCGCCGGCGCTGGTTCCAAGGCCCCGGCTATTAGGCGCTGACGGGCCGGCCGGCTCTAGCCGACCAAAGGCCCTGCGGCACTCTTCCAGGCTTGCATGCCGCCTTGCAGATGGCGCGCGCTTTCGAGCCCCGCGGCTTGCGCGGCCTGTAGCGCCATGGCCGAGCGCTCGCCGAAGGCGCAATAGAAGATCAACTTCTTGCCGCCGGCTTCGGCCAGTTGCCGCAACAATCCGTCAGCTTGGAGACTCTCCTGCACGCCGGGATAAGCGACATGCAGCGATCCCGGGATGACGCCGTCACGCCGCCGTTCCTGGGTCTCGCGCAAATCGATCAACGCCACGTCCGGCCGGACCAGCAGTCCCTTCACCTCCTCAGGCGTCAAGGCCCAGCCGCGATCGGCGACGATGTTCTGCGCCAGCCCGATGCGCATATTGGCCGGGACCGCCACGTCCATCATCTTCGGGTTGGGCAGACGGAGATTGTTCATCAGCTCCGCATAGTCGTCGACGGACTTGACCTGGAGGCGGGGGTTGAACGCGCGCTCCTCGGCGATGGTGCTCACCGTGTCGCCCTTATAGTCGTGGGCCGGATAGACCAGCGTCTCGTCCGGCAGCTTGAGCAGGCGCCCGAAGATCGATTCATATTGGGCGCGCGGATCGCCGTTCTGGAAGTCGGTGCGGCCGGTGCCGCGAATGAGCAGGGTGTCCCCGGTGAACACGCGATCCGGCAGGATGTAGCTGTAGGAATCATCGGTGTGGCCAGGGGTGTAGGCGACGTCGAGGCTCAGGCCTTCGATGCCGACGCGGTCGCCGTCGCGCACGCGGATCGAGACTACATCGGCCTTGGTCTGCTCGCCCATGACGGTGATGCACTTGGTGCGCTCTCGCAGGGCGTCGAGGCCGGTGACGTGGTCGGCGTGGAGATGCGTGTCGACGGCCTTGACCAGCCGCACATCCAGCTCCTTCAGGAGCTGGATGTAGCGGTCGACCTTCTCCGCCACGGGGTCGATGATCAGCGCCTCGCCGCCGTGACGGCTCGCCAGCAGATAGGTGAAGGTGCTGGAGGTGGAATCGAACAGCTGCCTAAAAATCATGCCGCCAATTTAGGTCACGTCGACGTCGCGGCCAAGACGCCATCCACCAGCACCGGGGGCGGCGCGGTGCGGCCCCCGCGGCGCTTCTGGCCAAATGGCGGATCCAGATCGCATCGGGAAGATGGTGGGGTGCCGCCTTCGGTTTGGCGCCGCCGCTTCCGGCCCGACGGCTAGGACCTGCTTTTGCGACCCGTCAGCGCGCGGTCCGCGTGGCGGTGGCGAAATAATTCACGTCGGTATCGCGGCCGAGGCGCCATTCATCGGCGAAGGGGTCGTAGATCATGCCCGTGGTGTCGGTGAGCATCAGGCCGGCTCCGGCGAGAGCTGAACGAAGTTCGCCGGGGGTGACGAAGCGGTCCCATTGATGGGTGCCGACGGGCAGCCAGCGCAAAATATACTCGGCCCCGACAATGGCGAGGGCATAGGCCTTCAGCGTGCGGTTGAGGGTGGACAGGATCATCAGGCCCCCGGGCCGCACCAACGGCGCGATGGCCTTAAGCAACGCCGGCACATCCGGAACATGCTCGACCACTTCCAGCAACAACACCGCGTCGTAGCTCTGCCCGCGCGCGGCAAGCTCTTCCGCCGTCGCCGCCTGGTAGTCGATAACGAGCCCGCCGGCCTCGGCATGGGCCTTGGCCGCGTCGATACTCTCGGCGCCTGGGTCGATGCCGGTCACGCCCGCGCCGAGCCGTGCCAGAGGCTCGCAGACCAGGCCGCCGCCGCAACCAATATCGAGCAGGTTCAAGCCCTCAAGGCTCTTGCCCTGCTTGGGGTCGCGGCCGAAATGGGCGCAGAGCTGGTCGCGAAGATAAGTGAGACGCATCGGATTGATGCGATGCAGCGGCTTGAAGGGGCCATGTGGGTCCCACCATTCGCCGCCAAGCCGGGCGAAGCGGGCGACCTCCTCGCGGTCGAGGGTGGGGGAGCTTTGCCGGATTTGGGCCATGGGGCATTGGCGTTCCCCCTTAAGCCCCTGTCAAGCTTAGGCCTGGCATAGACTTCCTAGGGCGGGCCAGGTTGCGGCAAGGGCCCGCAATCATTATGAAGAACCCATTCTGGCCGGCCCGGCGGGGTCGGCCATCATGTTGTTGGGACCCGAAATGCCGCAAAGTGCCGGCGCCGGGTCTGGGAGGGGCGATGTCCCTGTTGGTGCTCAAATTTGGCGGGACCTCCGTCGCCGACCTGGATCGCATCCGCAACGTCGCCGCGCATGTGAAGCGCGAGGTCGATGCCGGGCACGCCTGTGCCGTCGTGGTCTCGGCCATGGCCGGGCAGACCAACCAGCTCGTGGCTCTGGTCGAGGAGGCCTGGGGCTTCAAGCAGCGCCGCCAGAATGGCGACGACGAGGTCTCGGCCGCCTATGACGCGCGCGAATACGACGCCGTGGTCGCCTCGGGCGAGCAGGTCACCTCCGGCCTCCTGGCTCTCGTGCTCCAATCGCTGAAGATTCCGGCCCGGTCTTGGCAGGGCTGGCAGATTCCCGTGGTCACCGATGGCGCCCATCGCGCGGCGCGCATCACCGATGTCGCGGTGGAGGGCTTGAAGGCGAGGATACTGCAGGGCGAGGTGGCGGTGGTGGCCGGATTTCAGGGGCTTGGGCCTGACAACCGCATCAGCACGCTCGGGCGTGGTGGCTCGGACACCAGCGCGGTGGCGCTGGCCGCGGCCCTCAATGCCGATCGTTGCGACATCTATACCGATGTCGACGGCGTCTATACCACCGATCCGAGGATCGTTCCGCGCGCGCACCGGCTGCCGAAAATCTCCTATGAAGAGATGTTGGAGATGGCCTCGCAAGGTGCCAAGGTGCTGCAAACGCGTTCGGTCGAGCTCGCCATGCAGCGGGGCGTTCGGGTGCTGGTGCGCTCGAGCTTCGAACCGTGCGACCTCAGTGGCGCGGCGGTGGCAGAGGATTGTGGAACGCTCGTTTGTCATGAGGATGAGATCGTGGAGCAAAACATCGTCAGCGGGATCGCCTATGCGAGGGACGAGGCCAAGGTCACGCTGCTCAAGATCGCAGACAAGCCCGGCGTGGCGGCACAAGTGTTCGGCCCGCTCGCGGCGGCCAATATCAATGTCGACATGATCGTGCAGAACGTCTCCGAGGCCGGCCACACCGATCTCACCTTTACCGTGCAAAGTGCCGATTTCGACCGCGCGGTCGAGGTCTTGAAGAAGGCCAGGGATAAAGTCGGCTATGCCGATCTCCACGGTTCGACCGACATCGCCAAGGTGTCGGCCATCGGCGTCGGCATGCGCAGCCATGCCGGCGTTGCCGCCCAGATGTTCAGCGCGCTTGCGGAAAAAGGGATCAATATCGAGGCGATCTCGACCTCGGAGATCAAAATCAGCGTATTGATTGATGCGGCCTATGCTGAGCTTGCGGTGCGGACCTTGCATTCCCTGTTTGGATTGGACAGCCGCTAGAGACGTTTCGAGGCGGCATCCTCAAGCCTTTCGCAGGCCTTGGTTCGCCGCTAAACGGGCCGGCGAGGACTGGTGACCCATGCCACTTTCTGTTGGCGCCCCGAGACTGCTGCTGCGCCGCTTGCGCGAGGTCATGGCCGAGCGCGAGAGCGCGCAGGTGCGGCTGGACAAGGTCGTGGTGCTGATCGCGTCGAATATGGTGGCCGAGGTGTGCTCGCTCTACTTGCGCCGCCGCGACGGCTCGCTCGAGCTGTTCTCGACCGAGGGTCTGAACCCCGCGGCCGTGCACAATACGCATCTGAAGCGCGGCGAGGGTCTTGTCGGCTTGATCGCGGAGCAGGCCGAGCCGCTGCAATTCGCCGACGCGCAGACCCATCCCGCCTTCTCCTTCCGCCCGGAAACCGGCGAGGAGATCTACCACTCCTTCATCGGCGTGCCGATTCTCCGCGGCGGCCACACCATCGGCGTGCTGACGGTGCAGAACACGACCCAGCGCCATTATGGCGACGAGGAGGTCGAAGCGCTCCAGACCACGGCCATGGTGATCGCCGAGATGATCGCCTCGGGCGGCGTCACCACCAGCGAAGAGGCGGCGGCGGACCCACGCCGCGACCAGAGCGCGCGGTTCACCGGCCTCGCCATCTCCGAGGGCGTGGCCCTCGGTCATGTGGTGCTGCATGAGCCGCGCATCGTCATCACCAAGCTGATCGCGGAGGATGTCGAACTGGAGCGCCGGCGGCTGGCGCAAGCCATCGACGCTCTGGCCAGCTTGATTGACGGGATGCTGGAGCGGGGCGATCTACAGCGCGCGGGCGAGCATCGCGAGGTGCTGGAAGCGTTCCGCATGTTTGCCCATGACCGCGGCTGGCGCCGCCGCCTCGACGAGGCGTTGCTCACCGGCCTCACGGCGGAGGCCGCGGTCGAGCGCGTGCGCAACGATACGCGGGCGCGCATGCTCCGGCAGATCGACGCCCATGCGCGGGAGCGGCTGCACGACATCGACGACCTCTCCAACCGGCTGTTACGGCTGTTGGCGGGCGGGGCCGGAACGGCGGCGAGCAGCAATTTGCCGCAAGACACGATCCTTATTGCCCGCACCATGGGTCCGGCCGAACTGCTCGACTACGACCGCCAGCGCCTGCGCGGGCTCGTGCTCGAGGAGGGCAGCTCGACCAGCCATGTCGCCATCGTGGCGCGGGCGCTTGGCCTCGCCGCGCTCAGCCAGGTCAAGGGCGTGCTCGAAGCGGTGGAGGCGGGAGACGCGGCCATCGTCGACGGCGAGGGCGGCCAACTGCATGTGCGGCCGACGCCGGAGGTGGTCGCCGCCTATGCCGACAAGGTTCGCTTCCGCGCCCGCAAGCAGGCCCAATATGCGGCCTTGCGCAATGTCCCCGCGGTCACGCTCGACGGCGAGCGCGTGTCGCTCAACATCAATGCCGGGCTCCTGGTCGACCTGCCGCATCTCGACCAGTCTGGCGCCGACGGCATCGGCTTGTTCCGGACCGAGCTGCAATTCATGATCGCCTCGACCTTCCCGCGGCTCGAGCAGCAGACGCGCATCTACAAGGCAATCCTCGATGCCGCCGGCGACCGCCCCGTCGTGTTCCGCTCTCTCGATGTAGGCGGCGATAAGGTGCTGCCCTATTTCCGCGTGATCAAGGAGGAGAACCCCGCGCTCGGCTGGCGGGCGATCCGCATGGCGCTCGATCGGCCGGCGCTGTTCCGCACCCAGATCCGCGCCTTGCTCAGGGCGGCGCAGGGGCGCGATCTGCGCGTCATGCTGCCGATGATCGGCGATGTCGGCGAGCTGACGGCGGCGAAGGCATTGATCGACCGCGAGCTGGTGATCCTGAAGCGTCATGGGCGTCGGGCGCCGAAGCGCCTGCTTGTCGGCATCATGATCGAGGTGCCGGCGCTGTTGTGGCAGCTCGATCAAATCCTTCCGCTTGCCGATTTCGTCTCTGTGGGCAGCAACGATTTGATGCAGTTCCTGTTCGCCGCGGACCGCGGCAACATGCTGGTGGCCGAGCGTTTCGACGCGCTCAGCCCCGCGGCGCTGACGGCGCTTCGCAGCGTGGTCGAGGCTGCGGCGCGGCATCAGGTGCCGCTCAATCTGTGTGGAGAGATGGCGGGCAAACCGCTTGACGCCATGGCCCTGATCGGGCTCGGCTTCCGCTCGATCTCCATGGCGCCGGCCTCCTTGGGCCCGGTCAAGGCCATGATTCTCTCCCTCGATGCCGGCGATGTGTGGGCGCGGCTCCAGCAGCTGCTTGCTTGCACGGCCACGTCTCTGCGCCAGGAGTTGAAGGCCTACGCTGTCGAGAAGGGCGTGCAGATATGATAAGAGTCGTGGCCGATATGACGCAGGGGTCTTCGAGGTGGTCGAGCGTGGGGCCAGAGGCTTGCAAAGCATTGGCTGATAGGCTTGTGTGGGGCGAGAGTCGCAGGACATTGGATGGCAACTTCGCCGCGCACAGCGCCGGGAAGCTTGCCTTCGGACAGCAACGCCGGAGGCCGCCTGCACATTCACGGGATCAAGGAAATGCCAGCCGGCTATGATGCTGAGGTGGCTGAGTTGTTTCGGGATCTGCGAGCCGCGAGCGGCTTGACGGAGGCCGATCTTGCGGCCCAACTCGCGACCCGGCCCGAGGTCGTCCAGGCGCTTGAGCAGGGCGCGCTTTTCGCGCTGCCGCCATGGCCGGAGACCTACCGCGTCGTGGTGACCTACGGCAATCTCCTCAATCTCGATGTGCGTCCGCTGCTCCGGCGCATCTACGCTCAGGTGGAGGCTGGGATCGTCGAGCTCGCGCCGAAATCGATGCCCGACGTGCCCTTCATGGCGCCACCGGATGGGATTGACCGCGAGCCCCAACGCCAGCCGCAGCCGGCGGCTCCGGAAGCCGCGCCGATGCGGCCGCGCCAGGCTGCCCAGCCATCGCCGAGAGGTCCCCAACCGGCGCCGGACCAGCGAGGCCAGCCGAGGCAGGCGCCGCCACAGTCCGGGCAGCAGGAAGCACCGTGGCAGCCGCAGGAGCAATCGCCCTTGCCTCCGCCTCAATGGTCCCAGCCGCGACCGCTACCGCCCCAGCCATCCTCGCGGCTCGCGCCGCCGCTGCAACAGCCGAGAGGCGCGCCGCCACCGCCGCGTGCGCCTCAGCCCAAACCGCAGACGAACGCGGTGAAGCAGGCTCGGCCTCCAGCCGTGCCACAGACCGCGGCCCCGCCATTGCCGAAGTCCCCACGCAAGGCCTGGCCGATCATGGCCCTGGTGAAATGGGGTCTCCCCGTGCTGATTGTGCTTGGGGTAGTATTTGGACTATGGAAATGGCTGGCCGGGCCGGCCCTGCTCGGCTCCGGCCCAGCGTCGACCCCCGGAGCCAGTTCATCGGGGGGCCCGCTCGATCCCAATGACCCACGCAGCCGGAAGGCCGATCGGCTGCCCGGCCCTTCATAGCGGCCGACCGAGCCCTTCTGACGATCATGACGACGATTCCAGCCATGAAGCTCGACAAGCTCGTCTCCCGCTGGGAGACGGTGCAAGGCACCCTTGCCGCGGGCGCCGATCAGGACACCTATGTGCGCCTGTCGCGCGAGTTCGCGGAGCTCGATCCAATCGTGGCGACGATCACGGCGCTTCGCTCGACCATCAGCGAGCGCGACGAGCTGCAGCAGCTGATCGACGATCCCGCTGCGGAAAAGGACATGGCGGCGCTGGCGGTGGACGAACTCGAGACGCTCGAGGTCAAGATCGACGAGCTGGAACAGCAGCTCAAGGTGCAGTTGCTGCCGAAGGATGTCGCCGACGACAAGAGCGCGATCCTTGAAGTCCGCGCTGGTACCGGCGGGGAGGAGGCGGCGCTGTTCGCGGGCGATCTGTTCCGCATGTATCAGCGCTACGCCGACAAACGGGGCTGGAAGGTCAACATCCTGTCGGCCAGCGAGTCGGCGACTGGCGGCTATAAGGAGATCATTACCAATATCACCGGCAAGGGCGTGTTTGCCCGGCTGAAATTTGAATCCGGCGTGCACCGGGTGCAGCGCGTGCCGGAGACCGAGGCGCAAGGCCGCATCCACACCTCGGCCGCCACGGTCGCCGTTCTGCCCGAGGCCGAGGACGTCGACATCAAGATCGACGAGAAGGATTTGCGCATCGACGTGTTCCGCGCGAGCGGCCCGGGTGGGCAGTCGGTCAACACCACCGACAGCGCGGTGAGGATCACGCATTTGCCGACCGGTGTCGTGGTCAGCCAGCAGGATGAGAAGTCCCAGCACAAGAATAAGGCGAAGGCGATGAAGGTGCTGCGGTCCCGGCTTTACGACCTTGAGCGGTCCAAGCTCGATGCGGAGCGTTCGGCCGACCGCCGCAGCCAGATCGGCACCGGCGACCGTTCGCAGCGAATCCGCACCTACAATTTTCCGCAAGGCCGCGTGACCGACCACCGCATCGGGCTGACCCTGCACCAGCTCTATCTCGTGCTGGAAGGCGAAGCGCTGGATGAGCTGATCGACGCGTTGGTGTCGGAGCATCAGACCAACCAGCTCGCGGCGATGCAGGAACAGGCCAATGGGTGAGGTGGCGTTGCTACATTATCCGGCTACGCTGCAGCGGGCCTTCGCCTCGGCCGCGCGATTGTTGCGGCACGCGGAGGTCGAGACGCCGGAGCTCGACGCGCGCCTGCTGCTCTGCCACGCGGCGGGGCTGAGCCACGAGGCCTATATTTCGCGGCGGGACGACACGCTCGAGCCCGGCGCCGCAACACGCTTCGGCTCTTTGGTCGAGCGGCGCCTTGAGGGCGAGCCGGTGTCGCGCATCGTGGGCGTTCGCGAGTTCTATGGGCGGGCGTTCCGCCTCGATGCGAGCACGCTCGACCCGCGTGCCGACACGGAGACGCTGATCGAAGCGGCGCTCGGCCTCATCGACCGCGAAGGCTGGCGCGCCAGGCCGTTGAGGCTGCTCGATCTCGGCACCGGCACGGGTTGTATTCTAATCACCCTGCTGGCGGAGCTGCCCCAGGCGACAGGGTTGGGTATCGATCTCAGCCCGCCGGCGCTCGCGCTTGCGCGCGAGAATGCGCGGGCCCTCGGCGTGGAGGCGCGCGCGCTCTTCGTTGCCTCTGATTGGCTCCACGCCATCGGCGGCGCTTTCGACCTGGTGGTCGCCAATCCGCCTTACATCGTCACCGGCGACATTGAGGGATTGTCGCGGGAGGTGGGAGCATTCGATCCGCTAACCGCTCTTGACGGTGGGCCCGACGGCCTTTCAGCCTATCGCCATATCCTCCGCCGGTTGGGTGAAGTGTTACATTCCGGCGGCATCGTGCTGTTGGAGACGGGAGCGGATCAGACTGAGGCTGTGCTTGCCCTCCTGGTCAAGGCGGGCCTGGACGCCGGAGAGGGAGAATGGATGTGGCGTGATCTCGGCGGCCGGCCGCGCGTAGTCGGGGCCCGGGCCTGACGCCATGAGGGGGTTCGTAACCACAAAGTCGCAGATTGAAAAAGGGGCTTGGAAAGTCGCGGGGTTCACGCTAGTTTCAGGTTAGCGGAAGATACAATCTCGGCCATTGGCGTTAGCAGCGCGGGCCGGTTGCAGACGGCAACAAGAGCGATACTTCTTGAACCTCGATTGTAAGGCGGCGTGCCTTTCGGGACGTTCAGGGGACGCTCGACCGCCCATTCTAATTTTAGGCTGGCTGGCGTAATCGAAGATGATCGGTTTGGCGCCGGGGGTTTCGCAAGGCTAAAGCTGCAATGCACTTTCGGATCACGGCACGGGATGCCGGTCCGTGGGCGAAGTGAGTGACGGCAACGAAACCGGACGAGAGATCCGGGCATAACAAAATATTCAGAGCAGGGACGCGGTCGCGGCGCATCGCCGCCTATCAGGATTGAATAGAAGCCTATGAGGCAAGGACAACAGAATCGCCGGGGACGCGGTCGTGGCCGCAAGCCCCAGAATCCATTGGCACGCAGTTTCGAGTCCAATGGGCCCGATGTGAAGATCCGCGGCACCGCGGTTCATATCGCCGAGAAGTATACGACGCTGGCGCGCGATGCGCTGTCGTCTGGCGATTTGATCGCGGCGGAGAGCTATTTTCAGCACGCCGAGCACTATAACCGCATCATCATGGCGGCTCAGACACAGCTCGGTCCGCAGCATGGCGGCCAGCCAGGTGAGGGCCCGAATGGCGGATACCGGCCGCGCTGGAACGCCGACGACGACGACGGGGGCTCCGATATGGAGAATGGTCCCGAGACGGGCGGCGGCGAGGGGCGCGAGCATCACGGGCGTGGCCCGAATGGCACCGAGGCGCGGGACGTCAACGGCGCCGAGGACGAAGATGCCGAATCAGATGAGAGTGCTGCGGATCCGGTCGGCTGACCATTCGCTGGGTGCCGGACCGCTTCGCTTGAATAGATCCTCGCTATAAGGGGTCCGCATGCGAGCTTTCGCGCGGGGTTAACCGATGGTTCCCTTCTTTTGTTGCTTCAGGCCTGCGCTAGTTCTCCGTTAAGGTGTGGCTTGTATGGCTCTGGAAGCATCGGGCCGACTGGCCTGCTCTTCTGACCGTTGGTCGCTGCTTCGGCGGCCTGAAGAGGGAAGCGTCGCATGGATTTTGAGAAATTTTCCGACCGCCTGAAGGGTTTCGTTCAGTCGGCGCAGACCCTCGCTATCCGCGAGGGTAATCCGCAAGTCACGCCAGAGCATCTGTTGAAGGTGCTGCTTGACGATCCGGAAGGCTTGGCCGCAGGGCTCATCAGCAAGGCCGGCGGCAATCCCAAGGAAGCGTTGGAGCGCACGGAGGCCACGCTCGCCAAATTGCCCAAGGTCTCGGGCGGCGGCGCGCAGGTACACATGGCGCCGGCGCTGGGGCGTGTCCTCGACCAGGCTCAGCAGATCGCGACCAAGGCCGGCGACAGCTTCATCACGGTCGAGCGCGTGTTGCAGGCGCTGGCACAGGCGAAGGAGGCCGAGTCCTCGCGCATTCTCGCCGATGCCGGGGTCAAGTCGAAAGCGCTCGATGCCGCCATCGACGATTTGCGCAAGGGCCGCACCGCGGACTCGGCCGGCGCCGAGCAGGCTTATGACGCGCTGAAGCGTTACACCCGCGACTTCACCGAAGCCGCGGCCAAGGGCGAGCTCGATCCCGTGATCGGGCGCGACGAGGAGATCAGGCGCACCATCCAGGTGCTGTCGCGCCGGACCAAGAACAATCCAGTGCTGATCGGCGAGCCGGGCGTCGGTAAGACCGCCATCGTCGAGGGCCTGGCGCATCGCATCGTCAATGGCGACGTGCCGGAGAGCCTCAAGGAGAAGAAGGTGCTGTCGCTCGACCTCGGCGCGCTGATCGCCGGCGCCAAATATCGCGGCGAGTTCGAGGAACGGCTGAAATCCGTGCTCTCCGAGATCGAGGCCGCGGCCGGGCAGATCATCCTCTTCATCGACGAGATGCACACGCTGGTCGGCGCCGGCAAGGCCGACGGCGCCATGGATGCCTCGAACCTGCTCAAGCCCGCGCTCGCGCGCGGCGAGCTCCATTGCGTCGGCGCCACCACGCTCGACGAATATCGCAAGCATGTGGAGAAGGACGCGGCGCTCGCCCGGCGCTTCCAGCCGATCTTCGTGGCCGAGCCGACGGTCGAGGACACCATTTCGATCCTGCGCGGGTTGAACGAGAAATATGAGCTGCATCACGGCGTGCGCATTGCCGATGCCGCGCTGGTCGCCGCCGCCGTGCTCTCCAACCGCTACATCACCGACCGTTTCTTGCCCGACAAAGCCATCGATCTCGTGGACGAGGCGGCGTCGCGGCTGCGCATGCAGATCGATTCCAAGCCCGAACATCTCGACGAGCTCGACCGGCGCATCATCCAGCTGAAGATCGAGCGCGAGGCGTTGAAGAAGGAGACCGACCGCGCCTCCAAGGACCGGCTGGAGAAGCTGGAAAAGGAACTCGTCAATCTCGAGGAAGAGGCGAGGGCCCTGACCCAGCGCTGGCAGGAGGAGAAGGAAAAGCTCGCGGGCGCGCAGAAGATCAAGGAGAAGCTCGATGGCGCCAGGGTCGAGCTCGAACAGGCGCAGCGGAAGGGCGACCTGGCCAAGGCCGGTGAGCTTGCCTATGGCGTCATCCCCGATCTCGAGGCGAAGCTGAAGGGCATCGAGGAGGCCGAGGATCAGGCCGGCACCCTGGCGCAGGAGGTGGTCACGGCCGACCTCATCGCCCAGGTCGTCTCGCGCTGGACCGGCATCCCCGTCGACCGCATGCTCGAAGGCGAGCGCGACAAGCTGTTGCGCATGGAGGAGGAGATCGTGAAGCGCGTGGTCGGCCAGGCCGAGGCCGTGACCGCGGTGTCGACCGCCGTGCGCCGCGCCCGCGCCGGCCTGCAAGACCCCAACCGGCCGATCGGCTCGTTCATGTTCCTGGGGCCCACCGGCGTCGGCAAGACCGAGCTCGCGCGCGCGCTGGCCGAATTCCTGTTCGACGACGAGCACGCCATGATCCGCATCGACATGTCGGAATACATGGAGAAGCATTCGGTGGCGCGGCTGATCGGCGCGCCTCCAGGCTATGTCGGCTATGAAGAGGGCGGCGCGCTGACCGAGGCGGTGCGGCGGCGGCCCTATCAGGTGATCCTGTTCGACGAGATCGAGAAGGCGCATCCGGACGTGTTCAACGTGTTGCTCCAGGTGCTCGACGACGGCAGGCTCACCGACGGCCAGGGCCGCACCGTCGACTTCCGCAACACGCTTATCATCATGACCTCCAATCTCGGCTCCGAATATCTGGTGAACCAGGCCGAAGGCGAGGATTCGGAGGCCATGCGCGAGCAGGTGATGGCGGTGGTGCGCGCGCATTTCCGCCCGGAGTTCCTGAACCGCGTCGACGAGATCCTGCTATTCCACCGGCTGAAGCGCGATCAGATGACGCGCATCGTCGACATCCAGATCAAGCGGCTGCAGCAGCTCCTCGCCGACCGCAAGCTCTCCATCGCGCTCGACGACAAGGCGCGGGAGTGGCTTGGGCAGAAGGGCTACGACCCGGCCTATGGCGCGCGGCCGCTGAAGCGCGTGATCCAGAAATATGTGCAGGACCCGCTGGCCGATCTCGTGCTGCAAGGCAAGCTACGCGATGGCGACAAGGTCGAGATCACCGCCAACAAGGACGGCCTCGTCATCAACGGTCAGGCGGCGAAGCAGGCGGCTTAGGCGGCTGGAGCCCACACTGTCGCCCATTTGCCCTGGTTTGATTTGCCGACGGCTCGATGGGTGAGGGTGCAGCAGCATGAGACAATTATCGGGGATGGCCTTGGCTCTCGCGCTCGCCGCGTTTCTCGGTGGCGCCGGCCCTGGCGCGGCCGGCACTGCGGTGGAGATCAACGAAGCCGCCAATAAAGCCCTGGAGAGCTTTGATAAGCGCTACCCTCTCACGGGCCGCGAGCTTGCGCGCAAGGCGGCCGGGTTCCTCGTGTTTCCCTCCGTGTATAAGGGCGGCATCTTCATTGGCGGGTCGTATGGCGAGGGCATCTTGATCGTGCAGGGCAACCCCGCCGGTTATTACAACATCATCTCGGCCTCGTTCGGCTTTCAGCTCGGCGCCCAGGCGCAGACCATCATCATCATGTTCATGACCGAGCAGGCGCTGGCCTCCTTCAAGAGCGCCTATGGCTTCAAGGTCGGCGTTGACGGCTCGATCGTGGTGGTCACTCTCGGCGCCGGCGGCACCATCGACACCGATACGCTGACGAGCCCGATCATCGCCTTCGTGCTCGATCAAACCGGCCTGATGTACAGCCTCAGCCTCGAAGGCTCCAAGATCACCAAGATCGAACGTTAGTCCCGGGCGTCAAGACGCCCGCGCCAAGAAGCCAACAAACCAATTCAAATTCAACCCAGTCGGTTCCAGCGCGGTTAAGGCCGGCAGCGTTCGATGCTCGCTGCCGCGCATTCAGGCCAGTAGTCTCCTGCCAGCGCAATCACCCACCGGGTTCCCCCGAGTTCCTAACATAGGTTAGTGCGGCAGGTTGTCGCGCCAGGCTAGATCTAAAGTGCGTAATCGCGTCCGCGAGCTGGTGGCCTGCCCCAGCATCGGGACCCTAAATTAGGAAACCAACCGACCATGGCAACTCGGATCGGAAACAACGGCGACAATATCCTCGATGGCACGGATGGGACCGATCTCATCATAGCCAGAGGCGGGGACGACATCATCAACGCCGGCGCCGGGAGCGACATCGTTCTGGCCGGCAATGGCAATGACACCGTCATTCACGTCGCATCCGAGAACTCCAATTCAATCGACACCTATTCCGGCGGACAAGGGGTCGACACGCTTCGCTTGGTCGTCACCCAGGAGATGTTTGATTCAGCCGCGTTTCAGGCGGACTTGGCGCGTTTCGACGCGCGGATCGACCGATACGGTTCGGCCTCGGGCTATTTCGTCAGCCTCAATATCCTGTTCAGTTCCTTCGAGCATATCGAGGTCGTCATCGAAAGCGGCGGCAATCAGGCGCCCACGATCACGACCACGGACCCGGACGCAGTCAGCGAAGGCGACGCCGGCGCGCCCGACAGCGTCACGGTGACGATCGCCGATCATGTCGCCATCAGCGATCCGGATGCTGGCGATGCGCAGACGCCCTATGCCGGCGCCCTGGCGCTGCAATCGGTGAGCGGGCCCGCGCCGGCGGGCGGCCTTGAAGCACTGTTCACGCTCGATGCGGCCAACGGCACCGTGAGCTACGACCGCGCCGCCTTCGATTATTTGGCATTCGATGAGTTGGTGACCGCCACATTCACCTTCGACGCGTCCTCCGGTCCCGACACGGTCTCCCAGACTATCACCCTCACCATTACCGGCGAGAACGACGCACCGGTGGCGACAGGCGAAAGCGCGACGACGAACGAGGACGTTCCGCTCAATATCGCCGTGCTGGGCAACGACACCGACGCAGACGCCAGCGACATCCCGTTCGTGTCCGAGGCCTCTGCCGCCAATGGATCCGTGGCGATCGAGGCCGACGGCACGCTCACCTACACACCGAACACCAACTTCAATGGTGCCGATACCATCAGCTACTCCGTCTCGGACGGTCACGGCGGTACCGATACTGCGACCGTGGCCGTCACCGTCACCGCGGTGAACGACGCGCCGGACGCGTTTTCCGTCGGGCATATCGGATTCGAGGACACGGCTCGCGTCCTTGCCCTAACCGACTTTGTCGTCGTTGACGACGCAGACTCGCCGCCCAACGCTCTGCTCGCGGTGAAGATCACGACGCTGCCTGATCGTGGCTCCTTGACGCTCGACGGCGCTCCCGTCGCCGCCGGCGACTTCATCTCGGCCGGCGAAATCGCCGCAGGCCTGCTCGTGTTCACGCCAGAGGCGAACTCCATCGCCAGCACGTCCTTCACCTTCCAAGTTCAGGACGACGGCGGCACCGCCAATGGCGGCGTCGATCTCGATCCGACGCCAAACCAGCAGTTCTTCCAATTCATGGCGGTCAACGACGCGCCGGTGGCGGTGGACGATACCGCGGAGACCGACGAAGACATTCCGGTCAATATCGACGTGCTCGGCAATGACAGCGACATCGATAGCCCCAATTTGCTGGTGATTGAGACCGTCGCCCCTGCCAACGGCACCGTGGTCATCGAGGCCGACGGCACCATCACCTATACGCCCAACGCCAACTTCAACGGCGTCGACAGCTTCACCTACACGGTTGCCGACGGCGATCCCATGTTCGCCGGCATCAAGACCGACACCGCCACGGTCACCGTCACCGTCAATCCGGTCAACGACGCCCCGGCCGGCGTGCCCGCGATTGTCGGGGCTGCGGTCGAGGACAGCGAGCTCAGCGTCGATCTCAGCGGCGTCACCGACGCCGACGGCACCCTGATGGCGACGGCCTATCAATGGTTCGCCAGCGGCGTCGCCATTGCCGGCGCCACTGCCGCCACCTTCACCCCCGGCGATGCCGAGGTCGGCGCCGCGATCAGTGTCGAGGTCACGGTCGTGGACCCGCAAGGTGGCTCGGGCGTCGTTGCCAGTGCGCCCACCGATCCGGTGGCCAATGTCGATGACGCCCCGGCCGGCGTGCCCGCGATTGTCGGGACCCCGATCGAGGACAGCGAGCTTAGCGTCGCCAGGAGCTGGCTGACGACTTGTCTATTGCGCTACCGCCCTCTGGGCACCTTGAGCGCAATGGAGGCGCGCCTGGAGCTTCGAGGCTCGTTGGGCGCGGTGCGGTTGCCTTTCTTTGCGCTACCGGCCTCCGGCCTACTTGAGCGCGATGGCGGGCAACACCCAAGCGAAAGCGGGGCCCGTCGATCGCTAAGTCGCCGCGAAATGAGCATGCGCTAACGCTGCGCTGCTGATGCGCGACTCTTTTGTTGCGCTATCGCTTCGCTGCTTCAGCGCATGTGGCGCGCCGAGAGGCGCCCGCCGTGTCCGGCAACGGATACGGATGCCATAGGTTTGCGCTTTTCGGCGCGCCACCCCCTTCCCCACTTCGTGGGTTCGGTCACTTCGTGACGAGGGGAACAATAAGCAAAGCCCGGATGCGAATGCGCATCGCGGCCAGGATGAGGTGTGTCTGGATGCATCAGCTTGTCTCGCGTCCCCCTTGTGGGGATGCGCAAAAAAGCCCCCCGCCGATCGGGCGGAGGGCCTCGAGTTTACGCCAGGCGACGTGCCAGGCTTAGCCTGTGCCAGGCTTAGCCTGTCCCAGGATTAGCCGGGGTGCTTCTTGGAATAGGTCGCTTGCGCCTTGGCCAAATTGCCGTCCGGGTCCTTCATGAACTCGGTCTTGGCCTCCTCATTGCCGAAGCAATAGGTCTTGCCTTGCAGCGCGGCGCTGATGCTGCAGTCCGTCTGGATCTCCTTGCCCATCGCCAGGCCCTGAGTGCACATGTCGTCGAACTCGCCGGTCGCGGCGAAAGCGGCGGTGGCGAGGCCGAGCAGACACGCGCCGGCAAGCGCGGATTTGAGGGTGGTTCTGATCATGCTGGTACCTCCTTGGGGGGTTTTGCGGGGGCGTTGGCGCCCGCCTGCATCCGACCTAACACCCTGACGGAAGCGCTTATGTGACCGTGGTTACACTCGCCGCTCACGTTGATGTGATCGGGGCAAGCCCCACGGCGCTACAGCAGCGGCTTGGTCGTGATGTCCTTGGTCCCCGGCGGCAGCGTGATCAGGAGCCCGTCGGTTGCCAGCATGGTCTTGCCGCTGTCGCCGCGCGCCGCGTCGACGCCGGCCATGAACATATGCCGCATCAGCGCGTTGCGGAGCGGCGGCACCATATGGGTGTAGACCAAGAGCGGCACCTCGGCCTCGCGCGCGATGTCGGCGGCCTCGACCGGGGTGGTGTGATAGGCCTTGATCTGCCGCGCCATGGTGCCCGCGCGCGCGTTGCCGCTCTTGTCCAGCGCGGCCGCGAGCATCTCCACCAGGGCGTTGCTCAGCGCCTCATGCACCAGCACATCGGCGCCCTTCGAGAAGCGCACCATGTTCTGCACCTTGGTGGTGTCGCCGCTGATCACCGCGGCCCGGCCTTTATAGTCGATGCGATAGCCATAGGCCGGCTCGACCGGATTGTGGTTGACGCGGAAGGCGGAGATCTTGAGCCCGTCGCGGTCATAGACGGTGACGGCCTCTTGCGGCCCCGGGCGCGGAATGTCGTGGCCGATCATGCGCGCGGCCTCGGTCGGCACCAGCTCGTGGCCTTGGGCGATGCGGAACTCGGCATCGGCGTTGTAGCTTTGCGCGAAGCCCTTGACCACGGCCTCGGTGCCGGAGGCGCCGAAAATCTCGCCCTCGGCGTCGGTGGTGCGCTCGGTGTCGGGCGGCGCCGGCGGCCCATAGACATTGAGCGGCACGGTCCGCCCGCCGAGCCAGCTCTGCGTCGCCAGTTCGCCCAGATCGCCGATATGGTCGGAATGCAGATGCGTGAGCAGCACCGTGTCGATCTTGGCCGCCGGCACGTTGGTGGCGGCGAGCTTGGCCCAGGAGCCGGGGCCGGTGTCGATGATCACCACATGCCCGCCGGCGATCACCGCGGCGCAGGCGCTGGCGCGGGTGAGGTCGGGCATGGGCGAGCCGGTGCCGCAGATCAGAATATGCAGACCGTCATCCTGCATGAAGCTCGGGTTCTGGGCCTTGGTCAGCGCCCGCACCATGCCGCCGCGCACGATCTTCTCCTGCAAGCCCGGCATGAACCAGACCAGCAGGAACAGCACGGCGGTGAGCGCCGCGAGCCCGCTGAAGATGACGGCGATGCGCCTCATGCTTGCCCTCCGAACAGATTGCCCCGCCGGGACTATAGCCGCAATTGGCGCTCAAATAGCGCAAGGCGCGATAGCGCAGCAAAAGAGCGCTCTAGGTACGAAGCCACACGTGGGGAACCCACGAATGGGAAAGTGCGTAGCGCATGAATAAGGCGCTAGACCCCTCTCAACTTCCGCTAGAAGATCGTCGATTTTTCGCGCAAAGCTTGCTATTCAAGCAGGCAGCGCCTATGGTTTAAGCACTGGCACGCCGGACCCAGGCGCTGACGGTGAAGACTAGTGCGCCGACTCTGTGCGCGCCCCCTTTTCCGAACATCTCAGCACGCCGAGCACCCCTTGATGCTCGAGGCCCGCGGCTTTCCAGCCTGCGAACCATCGCCTGCGATGTAACCCCCGAGAGGTATTTTCATGACCGCTACCCACAGCCCCCAAAACAACGCCGACCAAGCCCGCAAGACCTACCGCAACATGACGGCCCAACTGGGCCAGCTCGGTCTCGACACCGCCATTCCAGAGGCCGTGCGCACCATGGCCGAGAACACCGTGGCCCAGAGCCGCGAGGCCTATGACCGCTCCACGCATGCCTTCGAGGCCTCCGTGGTGACGTTCGAGCGGTCCCTCGACGCCGCCGGCCAGGGTGCCGTCGCCTTCAACCGCAAGATCATCGATATCGCCCAGCGGAACGTGAATGCGAGCTTCGACCTGGCCAAGAGCCTGGCAGGCGCCAAGAACCTCGTCGACATGGTGGAGGTGCAGGCGTCCTTCTGGCGGAAGCAGTTCGAAATCTTGACGGCTCAGGCCGAGGAGGTCCGCGTGCTTTCGACCAAGGTCACGGACGACACCGCCGAGCCGATCAAGGCGGCAGTCGCACGCGGCGCCGATGGGTCAGGCCAGTCGCACTAAGGATGGCGTCGAGCCGCAACCGATTCCACCCGTCTCGTTGACAGGAGGTCCGTTTCGATGACGCTCCGGACGACGGAGAAGACCGTCACCTTCGCGCGCCCCTTCTGCCTCAAAGGCGTTGATCGGTTGCTGCCGCCGGCCGACTACCGGGTGGTGACGGAAGAAGAGCAGATCGAGGGTCTGTCCCTCCGGGCCTACCGTCGCGTCTCGACGGTGATCTTCGTGCCGGCGCCGTCCGGGCGCGGGGTCGAGATGGTAACCATCGAGCCCTCAGACCTTCAAGCCGCGCAGGACCAAGAGGCGAAGGAAGCCGCGAGCGCGTAGGGCGCACTCTTCACCTTGTCCATGCCCCCCCCGGCGTCC
>JBAUEK010000241.1:0-6090 GCA_049678565.1 Methyloceanibacter sp.
CGCCATAGCGCCAATAATCGAGGCCGCCGAGCAGGCGGATGACGACGCAGCGCGCCTCGGCGATAATTTGCTCGACATAGAGGTCGACCGACATCGGGTGGCGGAGCCTGGCGAGATTGGCGAGGCGGAGGGACGGGAGCTCAGCCCTATTCGCGTCCCAAGCCGCGGCGGCCGCGCCGAGATCGCTGTCGGAAAAAGACAGAAAAACGAGATCGGCCCGCGACTGGCCAAGATCGATGGCGGCTTCCGCCTCGTCCAGTGCTCTTGTCTCGCGAACCAACAGATGCATGGTCTAATCCAGAATGTGGGCTTCGATCGCAGCGCGGTCGAGCCCGGTCTGGCCGATCACCACGATCTGGCCCTGCCGCGCGCCCGCATTCGGCCACGGGCGGTCGAAGCTCGAGCGAAAGCGCCCGCCAACCCCTTGCACCGCGAGGCGCATGGGCTTGCCCGCGACCGCGGCAAAACCCTTGATGCGGAGCACGTCGTGGGTTTCGGCCACCGCCTTGAGGCGGTCCAGCAGCGCATCCGGATCGTCGATCTCGGGCAGCGCCACGACGAAGCTCTCGAAATCGTCATGCTCGTGCTCGCCATCGAGCGCGTCGTGATGGGAGGGCCGCGCGGCGAGATCGTCCTCCGCCGCGGCACCGAGCCCCAACAGCACATCGGCATCCACCCTGCCCTCATGCGCGGCGACGATTTTGACCGCGCGCGGCACGATGGCGGCAACCTGGCGCGACAGGAGCTCGCGGGTCGCGGTGTCGATCAGATCGGTCTTGTTCAGAACGATGAGGTCGGCGGCCATGAGCTGGTCCTGATAAACTTCGGCCAGCGGATTGTCGTGATCGACCGACGGGTCCAGCTCGCGCTGACGCGCAACCGCCTCGGGGTCGTCGGCGAAGCGCCCGGCGGCAACGGCAGGCGCATCGACCACGGCGATGACGCCGTCCACCGTCAGCCGCGACCGGATGCTCGGCCAGTCGAAAGCTTTAACCAGGGGCTTGGGCAGGGCCAGGCCAGAGGTCTCGATAATGATGTGGTCGGGCGGGGAGTCGCGGTCGATCAGCGCCTGCATGGTGGGGACGAAATCCTCGGCCACGGTGCAGCACAGACAGCCATTGGACAGCTCGACGATGTTCTCCTCCGGGCAGGACTCGATGCCGCAGCCGCGCAGAGTGTCGCCGTCGATGCCGACGCTGCCGAATTCATTGACGATGATGGCGATGCGCTTGCCGCGCGCCGTCTCGATCAGGTGGCGGAGCAGCGTGGTTTTCCCCGCGCCGAGAAAGCCCGTGATGATGGTTGCGGGGATACGCGTGGCGGTCGTCATTCGGCGGCATCCTTGAATTGTTCAAGCTGAGAGGGAAAGCGGGCGATCACCGTCGTCTGCATGGAGGCCGGGCGCTTCGACGGCAGCACGACGCCGGTCTTGGCTTCGGCGTAGGTGGCACAATAAGTGAGGAGATCGGCGGCGTGCTCGGGGCCGAGATCGCCCATCAGATAGGACCATTTTCCGGGCGCCGCGATCCCGACCGAGCAGCCCCGCTCGCAATTGGCGAAGCAGAGCATGGGACGAAGCTGCACCGGCGCGCCCGCCCCCATCTCGGCGGTCAGGGATTGCAACGCGTCAAAGAGGCGGCGGCCATCGGTGGCTGCACCGTCTGGCGCGGCCTCCGCTCCGCCGCACTGGCAGGAAACGCAGACAAAGAGTTGTGGGCGGTTTTCTTGCGACAATTCGACCCCGTCGGACGGCTGACCACGTTCCCGGGGTGCAATGCTTGAAAGGCGCGACGCCGCGCCGGCGCGGACCGCCTCCACGCTGCCAGGGCACCCCGCCCGGCATCGAGGTTCGAACAAGCGACGGCAGGTCTCCTGGCTCGCGGATCCTTCACTGGCCGAGGCCTTCCCAGGGTCGCGCCCCCAGTGGTCAATTACGGCTAGCTTTCCGCCTACAGTTGCGGGGGCAGCTGCGGAATTCGGGTGAAAACCCGTCACCGCATTCCCTTTTCACTCCTCATTCTGGAGGAGACCGTCATTTTCGCCCCCACTAAAGGGCCGGGTGCACGGCCTTGTCAACGAAGATGGGGCCGATCGTCAATCGGGCTTGCGGCGAGGCGGGTCCAGTCTATAGTTTCGGCTGTCGTCGGTTCCCGCGCTCGCAACGCGGGACGCAAGACGGGAACGCGGTGAGAGGCTTGAGCCTCGAAGCCGCGGCTGCCCCCGCAACTGTAGGCGGAGAGCTGCCCCTCAACGAGATGCCACTGGAGCTCATCCTCCGGGAAGGCGGAGGACGGTAGCTTTGACCCGCAAGCCAGTAGACCGGCCGGCGACTGGCAACCTGAACGGCCCTCGGGTGGAGGGCAGAGGGAGAACATAATGACCAGCCTATCGAACAAGCGACCGGACGCGGCCGGAAGTGTCGCCGCGGACCTTACGGCTGCGCGCGCCATTCCCATCTTCATGGCGGCGCTGCTCGGCATCTTCATCGTCGGCGGTGTGGGCTTTTCCCATATCGAGGCGGTGCATAACGCCGCGCATGACTACCGCCATTCCATGGCCTTTCCTTGCCACTAAGGGGGGCCGGATGGATTATTTCCGTAACATCGTCCTGATCGCGGCGATCGCAGGGCTGATCGCCGGTCTTGGCATGACGGTCGCGCAAGAGCTGACCACGGTGCCGCTGATTCTCAAGGCCGAGACCTTCGAACAGGCGGGGGAGGCAAAGACGCCGCCCGCGCATGCCCACGAAGACGCAAGCGCTCCCGCGCACGATCACGGTGACGGCTGGGCGCCGCAAGACGGCTTCGAGCGGACCGCCTTCACGCTTGCCGCCAATGTTCTGACCGGCATCGGCTTCGCGCTGCTCCTGATCGCCGTGAGCGAGCTTGCCGGCGGCATTGCCGGCTGGAGACAAGGCGTGTTCTGGGGGCTTGCGGCCTTTGCCGTGTTTACCCTGGCACCCGGTCTCGGGCTGCCGCCGGAGCTTCCGGCGATGCCTGCGGCGGAGCTTGGGCCCAGACAAATCTGGTGGGTGGGGACAGTTGCGTCCACCGCGGCAGGTCTTGCCTTGCTCGTCTACGGACGGTCGGTGCTGGCGATCGTGGGCGGCGTGGCCCTTCTGGTGGCGCCGCACATCATTGGCGCGCCCCAGCCAGCAACCTATGAGACAGCGGTGCCGGAAGGCCTGCATCACAGCTTCGTCGTGGCGGTGGTGCTGACGACGCTGGTGTTTTGGGTGCTGCTTGGCGGGTTGACCGGGTTCTTCCGCGGGCGCTTCACGCCCACAGCCTGACGCATGTCCAAGGACACAGCCGCCGGACGCGGGCGCTTGACGCTCGTGCTCGGCGGCGCCCGCTCCGGCAAGAGCCGCTACGCCCAGACCTTGGCCATGGCCATGCCGCCGCCCTGGATCTACATCGCCACGGCGGAGCCACGTGACGATGAGATGCGGACGCGGATCAAGGCGCATCAGCGCATGCGGGGGGAAGGCTGGCTGACAACCGAAACCCCGATCGATCTCGGCGGCGCCGTGTCGGAGGCGCCAGGAAGCGCGCCGCTTCTGATCGACTGCCTTACGCTCTGGCTCTCAAATCTGATGCTGGGGAACCACGATATCGACGCGGCGATCGAGCGCCTCGATGATGCGCTTCAGGCGCGCGCGGCGCCAATCATCGCCGTCAGCAACGAGGTTGGACTCGGCATCGTTCCGGAGACCCCGCTCGGCCGCGACTTTCGCGATCGCGCCGGCTCTCTCAACCAGCATCTTGCCGCCAAGGCGCATCAGGTCGTCTTGATGGTGGCGGGACTGCCCATGATCGTGAAGGCATCGCCATGACCAATGAACCGAGCAAGGACGAAGAGGAGCGCCATCGCGCCAAGATGGCGAACCGCAAGGCGGCGCAAGACGCCGAGGTCGCCGGCAAGACCATCGAGAATAAGGGGCTGCTCATCGTCCACACCGGAACCGGCAAGGGCAAATCGACCGCGGCCTTCGGCCTCCTGCTGCGCATGGTCGGCAATGGCGGCCGCTGCGCCGTGGTGCAATTCATCAAGGGCGCCTGGAACACGGGCGAGCGGAGCGTGCTCGAAGGCTTCGGCGATCTCGTGCGCTGGCACACGCTGGGCGAAGGCTTCACCTGGGAGACCCAGGATAAGGCCCGCGATATTGCGGCCGCGGCAAAGGCCTGGGAGACGGCCAAGGAGCTGATGCAGGATCCAGAGCTCAAATTGCTGGTGCTCGACGAGCTCAACATCGCGCTCCGCTACGATTATCTGCCGCTGGACGACGTGGTCGAGACGCTGAAGCACAGAAGACCGGACCTGCATGTCGTGGTCACCGGGCGCAACGCCAAGCGCGAGCTGATCGAGGCGGCCGACCTCGTCACCGAGATGACGCTGGTGAAGCACCATTTCGCGCAAGGGGTGAAGGCGCAGGCCGGCATCGAGTTCTAATGCCAGCTCGCGCCATCATGCTGCAGGGGACGGCTTCCAATGTGGGGAAGTCGCTGCTGGTGGCGGGGCTTGCCCGCGCGTTGAGTTTGCGCGGGCTTGCCGTGCGTCCCTTCAAACCGCAGAACATGTCCAACAACGCCGCGGTGACGCCGGATGGCGGCGAGATCGGCCGGGCGCAGGCGCTACAAGCGCGCGCGGCGCGCGTGCCGCTCTCGGTGCACATGAACCCGGTGCTGCTCAAGCCTCAGAGCGAGATCGGCGCGCAAATCGTCGTGCAGGGCAAGGTCTTCGGCCAGGCGAATGCGCGCGCGTTCCAGGAGATCAAGCCGAAGCTCTTGCCGGCGGTGCTGGAGAGCTTCACCAGGCTCAAAGCCGAGGCCGATATCGTCCTGGTCGAAGGCGCCGGCAGCGCCACCGAGATCAATCTCCGCCAGCACGATATCGCCAATATGGGCTTTGCCCGTGCCGCCCAAGTGCCGGTGGTGGTGATCGGCGACATCGACCGCGGCGGCGTCATCGCCAGCCTCGCCGGCACCAAGACCGTGCTCGCGACCGAGGATGCGAGTCTGGTCGCGGGCTTCATCGTCAATCGCATGCGCGGCGACCTTTCGCTATTCGCCGACGGCATGGAGGCAATCGCACGGCTCACGGGCTGGCCCGCGCTCGGCCTCGTCCCCTTCTTCGACGGCGCGCGGCTGCTGCCGGCGGAGGATGCTTACGATCTGGCCGAGACGCGGAGGCCGCGCGGCAACGGCCGCATCGGGGTCGCGGTACCGCTGCTGCCGCGCATCGCCAATTTCGACGACCTCGATCCGCTCAGCGCCGAGCCCGATGTGGAGCTGATCATGGTCAGGCGCGGCAGCCCCCTCCCCGTCTGCGATCTCGTGGTGCTGCCGGGCTCGAAGTCGACCATCGCCGACCTTGCCGCGCTGCGCGAGGAGGGCTGGGATATCGACATCGCCGCGCATGTGCGGCGCGGCGGCCATGTGCTCGGGCTTTGCGGCGGGTATCAGATGCTTGGGCGCGGCATTGCCGATCCGCAAGGGATCGAGGGCGCGGCCAAGACCGTGTCGGGGCTTGGTCTGCTCGAGCTCGACACCGAGATCAGGAGCGACAAATCCCTGACCGAGGTCGCGGGCGAGAGCATCGCCGATGGCGTGGCGTTCAGGGGCTACGAGATGCATATGGGCGTGACCACGGGGGCCGCCACGGCGAGGCCTCTGCTTCGCTTCGACGACGGCCGCGAGGACGGCGCGATGTCGGCGGATGGCCGCGTGGCCGGAACCTATGTGCACGGCCTGTTCGCCGAGGACGTCCAGCGTAGCGCCTGGATCCAGCGTCTGGGCGGCGCCCCATCCCACTATCGTCACGACGCCGAAATCGAGAGCACCCTCGACGCGCTCGCCGCGCATCTCGAGACGCATATCGACGTCGATCGTCTGCTCAAAGCAGCGCGATGAGCAAAGCAAGCAGCAGAAGGGCCGCGATTTGCACGATGCAGGCGGTGCGATACAACGACAGCGCGCGGCGGATGTCGGTGGATGTCGCCTCGTTGCTCCCGTCCCCGATCCAGGCATCGGCGGTGAGCGTGCCATGATAGGCGCGAGGTCCGGCAAGCTTCAATCCGAGCGCGCCGGC
>JBAUEK010000242.1:0-2255 GCA_049678565.1 Methyloceanibacter sp.
AGAAAGCCGGGTGGGGGGATTCCACCCGACGCTATTGAGCTGATCTCCGGGCGAAGGCTTGCACGCGATGTGGTGCCGGATCGCATCCTTCGCTGGAACGATCTCATGGAGGATGGGGCTTGAAGCCGCGTAAGGTCTGCGTTGTCGTCAATAGCCGCGCGAACTACGGTCGCATCAAGACCTTCTTGCGCGCAGCGGCCGACCACCCCGATCTCGAGCTACAGCTGATCGTCGGCGCCTCAGCGCTGCTCTATCGCTTCGGCAAGGTCATCGACGTGATCCGCGGCGACGGCTTCGAGCCGCAGGCGATCGTGCATTCCATCATCGATGGCGAGACCCCGGTCACCATGGCCAAGTCCGTCGGCCTCGGCATTATCGACCTGGCCACGCATTTCGAGACGCTGAAGCCTGACCTCGTGCTCACCGTCGCCGACCGGTTCGAGACGATCGCCACGGCCATCGCCGCGAGCTACATGAACATCCCCGTCGCCCACACCCAAGGAGGCGAGGTCACTGGCTCGATCGACGAGAATGTACGCCATGCCATTACCAAGCTGTCGCACATCCATTTTGCCGCGACCGAGCGCGCGCGCGAATTTCTGATTCGCATGGGCGAGCAATCGGACACGGTCCATGTCACGGGCTGTCCCTCGATTGATGTTCTGGTCGAGACCGATCTGTCGCTGCCGGCGGACATCTTCACGCGCTACCGGGGCGTTGGCGCCGAACTCGATCCCTCGAAGCCTTTCATCGTGGTGCTTCAACATCCCGTCACCACCGAATATGGCGCCGGTCTGGCGCAGATCGAGGCGACGTTGAAGGCCGTGGACCGCATCGGACGCAAGGGCATGCAGGCGGTATGGTTGTGGCCGAACGTCGATGCCGGCTCCGACGACGTGGCCAAGGGCTTGCGCGTCTTTCGCGAAACCCACAATCCGGATTATTTGCATTTCTTCCGCAACTTTGCCGTCGAGGATTACGCGCGGCTGATCAAGAACGCGGCTTGCATCGTCGGCAATTCATCCTCTGGCGTGCGTGAAGCGGCCTTCCTCGGCACGCCCTCCGTCAATATCGGCAGCCGCCAGCGCGGACGCGAACGAGCGCGGCATCTCATCGACGTTACGCACGACGCGGACGCCATCTACCGCGCGATCGAAACTCAACTCGCGCACGGTACCTATCCGCGCTCCCTGATTTTTGGTGACGGCCGCTCAGGGGGGCGGATCGCGGACATCCTCGCGACCGCGCCGATCCGGCTGGAGAAGTCGCTGAACTATCTTGATGAGACGGCGGTGTTGTCGCAAGCCGCGCTAAGGACGATCAATTCTTAGCCTCGAACCTCGGTGATCTGCCCCATGCTCGCGATCATCCCGGCCCGCGCAGGCTCCAAAGGTGTCCCCGGCAAGAACAAGGCGCTGATTGGCGGCAGGCCTCTGGTCGATTACACGGTCACGGCATTGGAGTGCGCCCGCTCGGTGACTGGAATCATCCTGGCCAGCGACGATTCCGACATTCTCGATCGCTATCGCGACAGCAAGACCGTGCTGGCGGTCGAGCGGCCCGAGGCCATCGCCAAGGATGACTCGACCACGGCCGAGGCCGTGAGCCATGCGCTCGAGGTTTGGCAGCAGCTCGGTCGCGACATTCCCGACACGCTCTTCGTCGCCCAGCCGATCACGCCGCTTCGCACTGCGGCCGACATCGATGCCGCCTATGACCAGTTCAAGCGCGCCGGCTGCGAATCCCTGATCAGCGCCTGCCTGGCCGAGGGCATCCGCCACCCGAGCGGCATGTATCGTTTCAAGGACGGCCGCGGCACGCCCTTTATCGCGGGGGCCGAGCAATCGACGCTGCGGCAGGATCTGGAAGCGGTCTATCAGCGCAACGGCGCCATCTATCTCGTGACCACCGAGTTCTTCAGGCGCACCGGGCTGCTGCGCAGCGACAATCCGGAAATCTACGAGATGCCCTGGGAGCGCTCGATCAATATCGACGTACCCGGCGATCTTATGATCGCCAAGGCCTTGATCGAGAGCGGCGCTCTCGACGATGAGGCGGCGCGATGAAGACCGGCGCGATGAAGATCGTGGTCGCCGAGCCCCTGCATCTGGCCGAAGCGGTAAAGCAGAACCTCGGCGCGCTCGGCCCGGTTGTCTATGGTCCGTTCGACGACCGCGCCCTCGCCAGCGAGCTTGCCGATTGCGACGTGCTGATGGTGCGGCTTGGCCGTCATATCGGTCCGGCGCTGCTCGCCA
>JBAUEK010000243.1:0-10319 GCA_049678565.1 Methyloceanibacter sp.
AAGAAATTCAAGGCCAATCATCTCAAGGCTTATCTCGGCGCCCACTATCAGGCCCCGAACATGGTGCTCGCTGCCGCCGGCGCCGTCGATCACGAGGCCCTCTTGGCCGAGGCGCTGCGCCGGCTCGGGCCCTTGGCGTCCGACGCCACGCCGGAACCGGCGCCGGCGCGCTATCGCGGCGGGGTCACGCGGTCGGAAAAGCCCTTCGAGCAAACCCACCTGGTGCTCGGCTTCGAAGCGCCCCCCTACCGCCATCCCGATTATTTCGCCATGCAGGTCTGCGCCGGCGCTCTCGGCGGTGGCATGTCCTCGCGACTGTTCCAGGAAGTGCGCGAGCGGCGCGGGCTCTGCTACGCCATCTACGCCTTTGCCTCCGGCCTTACCGACAGCGGCATGTTCGCCATCTACGCCGCTTGCGGTCCCGAACGCGCCCACCAGCTACTGGCCGTGATCCGGGGCGAGCTGTTGCGCGCGGCCGATAGCGGTTTCAGCGAGGACGAGGTCGGGCGCGTCAAGGCGCAGCTCAAAATGGGCCTCCTCGCCGGGCTGGAGAGCGGAAGCGCTCGGGCCGAGCAGCTTGCCCGCCACATTCTGGTGCACGGACGCCTGCTATCCACGGCGGAGCTGATTGAGAAGGTGGAGGGGGTGACGCTGGCCGATGTGCAGCGCATGACCGAGTGCCTGCTGCAATCGCCCCTCAGCCTCGCCACGGTGGGGCCAATTCTTCATGTTGCAAGATTTGAGGACCTCGCGGCAAAATTCACGCTGGCCTCGAGCCAGGCGGCCTGAGGAGCATTGAGACCATGGCGTTGCTGCGTACCGCCACCTCGACCGATCTGGGGCCGATCATTCATGCGGAGCGCGTCCTCTTGCGCACGCCCCAGATGTCCGATTACCCGGCTTGGGCGGAGCTGCGGACCATCAGCCGTGACTTTCTTACGCCCTGGGAGCCGCTTTGGGCGCCGGACGAGCTGAGCCGGTCCTCCTTTCGCCGCCGCGTCCGCCACTATTTGCGCGACCTGCGCGAGGACATGGGCTATGCGCTGTTCATCTTCTCGGCCTCGACCGGCTCTCTGGTCGGAGGCCTGACGCTCTGCAATGTGCGCCGCGGCGTGACCCAGGCTTGCACGCTCGGCTACTGGACCGGCGCGCCCTATGCCGGTCAGGGCTACATGACGGCGGCCGTTCGCGCTGTTATCCCTTTCGTATTCGATTCGCTCGAGCTGCATCGGCTCGAAGCAGCGTGCCTGCCCGCCAATGCGGCCTCCATACAGCTTCTGGAGAGGACGGGCTTCACGCATGAGGGGCTGGCGCGACGCTATTTGAGGATCAATGGCGCGTGGCAGGACCATTTGCTTTATGCGCTGCTCGATAGCGACAGGCGCCGCTAAGAGTGATGTTCGGGGCCGCGATTGAAAGACGCCAGGGTGATGGGAGTGGGCCGCTTGGCACGTGGTAAAGCGGTAGGGTGCCGGGACAGCCGATGGGCACATCTGGCTGCGCTCGCCGTCGCCCTATGCGCAAGCCTCCTGCTTTGGCCCTGCTCGCTTGCGCAAGCGGTCGACGCCATCGTCGTCAAGCCGGAGCTGGAGAAGATCGACGTCACCGCTCTGGGCGAGCTCTATGAGGGTCGCGGCGATCGCCTCCAGATCGAGACCGCCCCTGGCCAAGACGGCTTTGTCGGCCGCGTGGCGGTGCAGGCCACGACGCCGGGCACCAATCCTGGCTGGCTCGTGTTTGCCCTGACCAACCCCACGACCGATCGCATCACCAGATGGCTGGTCGCCCCCCGCTATACGCTCGCCAATTCGCGTGCGTTCTGGCCGGAGCTCGATGCCGGGCGAATCTCTGCCATCACGCCCTCGCTTGGCTTTAGGCCCGAGCGCATGACGAGCAACCGCGCCGACATGTTCCGTCTGAGCCTGGAGCCCGGGCAAACCATCACCTTTGCCGCCGAGATGAGTTCGCGCCAGGTGCCACGTCTGACGTTGTGGGACCCCGACGCTTATCAGGCCAAGCTCCAGGACCGCATGCTGTTCAACGGCGTGCTGCTCGGCATTACCGGCCTGCTGGCCATTTTTCTCACCGCCATCTTCGCCGCCAATCACCGGGCCATCTTCCCCGCGACGGCGCTGGTCGCCTGGGCCGGGCTGGCTTATTTCTGCATCGATTTCGGCTTCTGGACCAAGCTGTTCCCGGTCGAGGCCGGGCGCATGGCGCTTTATCGCGCCGCCGCCGAGGCGGGGGTGGCGGCGAGTCTCGTGCTGTTTCTCTACGCCTTCCTGCGCATCGGTCTCTGGCACGGCTGGATCAAGACCCTGTTCTGGTGCTGGATCGCGGCTCAATTCGGCCTCATCGTTTTCGCCGTCATCGACCCGCGTCTGGCGGCTGGCCTCGCCCGCGGCTCGCTCGTGGGCATGGCCGGCATTGGCACCTGCCTGATCGCCTATCTGGCGCTGCGCGGTCAGGATCGGGCGCTGCTTCTGATCCCGAGCTGGATGCTGTTGCTGGTGTGGCTGTTCGGCGCGGCGATGATCGTGCTCGGCAAGCTGTCGGGCGACCTCATGAATGCGGGCCTGGCCGCCGGCCTTGTCCTCATCCTCGTCTTGCTCGGCTTCACCGTGACCCAATTTGCCTTCCGCTCCGCGGCCGGAGGCGGCGCGTTGCAACTGGGGCCGACCAGCCACGTGCAGATGAAGTCGCTCGCGGTCGACGGCTCCGGCGCCGCCGTCTGGCAATGGAACGCCGGCAAGGATCAGATCACCGTCGCGCCAGAGGTGGAGGAGGCTCTGGGTGCAATTCCCGGCACCCTCGACACCACCGTCGACCGCTTCCTGCAGCACATGCACGCCACCGACCGCGAACGCTTCCGCATGATGCTCTGGTCACTGCAAGAGAACCAAGGCGGCGAGCTACAGACCGAATTCAGGCTCAAGCGGCAGGACGGCACCTATCTCTGGTACGAGCTTCGCGCGCGCGCCGCTCCGAGCGACAATACGCGGCTGTTGCGCTGCGTCGGACTGATGCGGGACGTGACCGGCCTCAAGCGCTCGCATGAGCGGCTGATGCACGACGCCGTGCATGACAGCCTGACCGGCCTGCCCAATCGCGAGCTGTTCATCGACCGCCTGCAAGGCGGCATCACCCGTGCGCGCGAGGGACAGGCGAACCGGCCAACGGTGATGTTCATCGACATCGACCGCTTCAAGAACGTCAATCAGAGCTTCGGTCTCGCCGTCGGCGACAGCATGCTGTTGACGCTCGCCCGTAGGCTCTCCCGTCACCTCAATCCGCAAGACACGCTCGCACGCCTTGGCGGCGACCAATTCGCCATCCTCATGATTTCCGAGACCGACCCGCGCCAGGTCGCGACCCTGGCCGAGCGCGTGCGGCGCGCGCTGCGGACGCCGATGAAGATCGCCGGCAAGGAGATCGTGCTGACCGCCTCGATCGGCATCGTCGTCGATGACGGCGTGCAGGCCACCGGGCAGGACATCTTGCGCGAAGGCGAGATCGCCATGCTCAGGGCCAAGCGCGGCGGCGCCGACCGCATCGAGATTTTCAGCGCCTCGATGCGGGGCGAGGATGAAAGCCGCCTGCCGCTCGAAAGCGATCTGAGGAAGGCGCTGGAGCGCCGCCAGATCGCGGTGCTGTATCAGCCGATTACGCGCCTGGCCTCGAACCAGCTTGCCGGCTTCGAGGCATTGCTTCGCTGGGATCACCCCACGCGCGGGCGCTTGGGCGCCGACGACTTCATCCCCATCGCCGAGGAAACCGGTCTCATCAGCGAGCTCGGCAGTTATGTGCTGACCCAGGCCTTGGAGGAGGCGGTGCGCTGGCACAAGGTGCTGCCACGCGAGCGCGATCCGCTCTTCGTCAGCGTCAATGTGTCGAGCCGGCAGCTATTCCGCCAGGATCTAGTGCAGGAGATCAGGCTGATGCTGGCCAAGGAGGCGGTGCCGAGGGGAACGCTCAAGCTTGAGATCACCGAATCCCTGGTGATGGAGAATCCGGAGCGCGCGGTGGAGATCCTGACTTGGCTCAAAACCTTCGGCGCCAGTCTTGCCCTCGACGATTTCGGCACCGGCTATTGCTCATTGAGCTATCTGCATCGCTTCCCCTGCGACACGATCAAGGTAGACCGCTCGCTCGTGCGCGACACCGGGCTCAATGGCTCGACGCCGCTGATCCTGCGCTCGATCATCGCGCTCGCGCATGAGCTCGGCAAGGAGGTCGTGGCCGAAGGCGTGGAGACGGCCGAGGACGCCGCCTATCTGCGCTCGATCGGCTGCGAATACGGACAGGGCTTTTATTACGGCGAGCCGATGTCGACGAAGGAGGTTGACGATCTGCTTGGCGCCTTGGCCAGCCACCGCAAGCGTCAGCAGCGCGAACGTTCCAAGGCGCAAAGCGCCGTGGCGTCGGTCGCGGCACCCAGGCCCGCGACCTCGACCTCAGGCGTGGCCTAAATCGTTGACGAGGCGTGTCGGGTCGATCCCGATCTTGCCCAGGGCGCGCGTATATTTGCGGTTGACCTCGGGATCGAAGATCAGCTCGGGATCGGCGTTGCAATGCAGCCAGCCATTGGCCTGGATCTCGCTTTCGAGCTGACCGGGCGCCCATCCGGCATAGCCAAGCGCGAGCAGGGCCTTGTCGGGGCCGCTGCCCTTGGCGATGTCGCGCAGGATGTCGATGGTGGCGGTGAGGCACACGCTCTCATCGATGGGAAGCGTGCTTTCGGCCTTGAAATAATCGGCGCTGTGCAGCACGAAACCGCGCCCGGTCTCGACCGGGCCGCCGAGATGGACCGCCATGCCGCCTTGCCCCGAGCGCAGCCTGATGCGTTCTTTCGGCGGCGCGATTTCGAGTTGCTCCAACAGCTCGCTGAAGCTGATATTCGGCGCGCGCTGATTGATGATGATGCCCATGGCGCCGTCGGGGGAGTGGGCGCACATATAGATGACGGAGCGGGAAAAGCGCGGATCGCCCATCGCCGGCATGGCGACGAGCAGGCTGCCGTCGAGATAACCGTCGCGCTCGCGGTTCGGTTCGGAGGGACCAGACATGAGACAAGACTACAGTTGAGTTCCGCCCGTTGTGAAGAGGCAATGCTGGAATAACCCACTTGCAGCCGATTTCGCCGCATGGGGTCACGAAAGATTGAGGCAATGGTGTAGGGCGGGACCATCGCACGCCGCATTCCTTACGCTAGAGTTGCGCGCGGAAATCAGCGGCAGGACAGGATGATCGGAATTATCGGAGCGACTCTTTTTGCGCGCCTGGCCCAGGGCCTGCGCGGTGCAGGCGTGGCGCTGGGCCTGAGCCTCGTGGCGGTGCCTGTCTGCCTTGCCGCGCCCGCGACGGAATCGGCCTGGACCAAGGAACCCTATTCGAAGGTGCGGCTGGTGAGCGGCGCCATTGCCGGGCAGGATGGGCCGAAAATTCTGGCTGGCGTCCAGATTCGTCTTTCTCCTCGCTGGAAGACCTATTGGCGGAGCCCCGGCGATTCCGGCGTGCCGCCGACCTTCGATTGGTCAGGTTCGAAGAATCTGAAACAGGCCAAAGTGCTCTATCCGGCGCCGCACCGCTTCGCCGACGCCAGCGGCACGGCCATCGGCTATTCGGACGAAGTGGTGTTTCCGGTCGAGATCACGCCGGAGCGCCCCGGCGAGCCCGTCGAACTCAAGCTCAATGTCAATTACGGCCTGTGCGAGACGCTCTGCATTCCGAACGATGCGAGTCTCAGCCTTGAAATTCCCGCCGAGCTCGCGTCCGGGCAGGGCAATGCCCTTCTGCTTCAGAGCTACCTCGCCCTCGTGCCAAGGCCGGTCGAGCCGGGCAAGCTGCCGGCCATCGACAGCACCGAAGCAAAACTCGCGGGCGACAAGCCGCACCTTCTGATCGAGGCTCAGTTTCCACCTGGGTCCGTGGGCGCCGACCTCTTCGTCGAGGCGCCCGATATTTTCGTGCCGGTGCCGAAACCTATGGGGCAGCCCGAAGATGGCAAGCAGCGCTTCGTCGTGAGCTTCGTCTCCGAGGCCGAAGCGGCGGAGATCAAAGGCAAACCCTTGACGCTCACGCTCGTCTCGGATCAGGGCGCGCGCGAAGCGAGCTGGACCGTCGAATAGCGTGAGCTGACATCGAAGCCGTTATCGCGGCGGAAACTTGTCTTGGCCACCTCAAGCTCAACCGGTATTCTCCGCGCCAAAGCCAAACCCCCCACCCGAGGAGACATCATGAGCATTTCGATCGGAGACAGCCTGCCCGAAGCCACTTTTCGCGTGCTCGGGGCCGATGGCATTGAAACCCTGACCAGTTCTCAAATTTTCGGCGGCAAGAAGGTCGTGCTGTTCGCGGTGCCCGGAGCCTTCACCCCTACCTGCCATCTGAAGCACCTCCCCGGATTCGTCAGCAATGCCGATGCCTTCAAGCAGAAGGGTGCCGACACGGTGGCCTGCGTCGCGGTCAACGACGTCTTCGTGCTCGACACTTGGGGGAAGGCGACCGGCGCCCAGGGCAAGGTGCTGATCCTGTCCGATGGCAACGCCGAGTTCACCAAGAAGATCGGGCTCGATTTCGATGGCAGCGGCCTCGGCCTCGGTACGCGCTCCAAGCGCTACGCCATGCTCGTCGATGACGGCGTGGTGAAGGAGCTGAACATCGAAGACTCGCCCGCGGTTGCAGACGCGAGCACCGCCGAGAAGCTCCTCGCATCGATGTAGCGGCGCGTCAGCGGCGTTTTCCGGGGCGCGCTAGCGGCGCTCGAGGAATGGCGCCATGCCCTCGCGCGCGAGCTCGTCCGCGCGCTCGTTCTCGTCATGGCCGTCATGGCCCTTGACCCAGTGCCAGCGCACCTGATGCCGCGCCTGCGCCTGGTCCAGCCGCTCCCACAGCTCGATATTGCGCACTGGCTTGCGGTCAGCCGTGCGCCAGCCATTCTTCTTCCAGGCCTTGATCCAGCTCGTGATGCCGCCGCGCAGATAGTTTGAATCCGTGTAGAGATCGACATCGGACGGCGGCTTTAGCGCCTCGAGCGCCATGATCGCGGCGGTCAGCTCCATGCGATTGTTGGTCGTCAGTACCTCTCCGCCCTTGATCTCCTTGCGGTGATCGCCGGATTGGAGAATGGCGCCCCAGCCGCCTGGTCCTGGATTGCCCGAGCAGGCTCCGTCGGTATGGATCACGACTTTCGGCTTGGCGCTCACGCTTCAATGCTCCCCGAGCCCATAGTCGCGATAGGACTGGACGCGGCGATGGAATCTGAGCTTACGCAGATATTCACTCGGATCCTTCCGGTTCACCAAGGCGTCGCCATCGGTGTTGAGCCAATCATAGCTGCGGGTGAGCAGGAATCTGAGCGCCGCGCCCCGCGCCAAGATCGGCAGCGCGTCGAGCTCGGCCGCGCTTAAGGGCCGCACGCTTTCATAGGCTTGGAGCAGCGCTCGCGCCTTGGTGATGTTGAAGCTCGCATCGGCCTCGAAGCACCACGCATTGAGGCAAATGGCGATGTCATAAGCGAGCATGTCGTTGCAGGCGAAATAGAAATCGATCAGCCCGGACACTTCCGAGCCGAGAAAGAACACGTTGTCCGGAAAGAGGTCGGCATGGATGACGCCCTCGGGCAGCCCTTTGGGCCAACTTTGGGTCAGCTCCGCGATTTCCTTGCCGATCTCGCCGGCGAGTCCCGGGATGATGCTGTCGGCGCGGTCGGCGATGGCGTCGAAAACCGGCGCCCATCCGGCAACGGACAGATCGTTCTTGCGGCGCAAGGGGAAGCTCTCGCCGGCAACATGCAATTGTCCAAGCGCCCGACCCAGGCTGGCGCATTGCTCGATCGTGGCCCGCTTGACCGAGACCCCGTCGAGAAAGGTGATCAGCGCCGCGGGTCTCGCGGCCAGCTCGCGCAGATTGCGCTCCTTGCGGTCGTGAACGGGAAGCGGACAGGAGATGCCGCGCGCGGCGAGATGCTCCATCAGCGCCAGGAAATAGGGAATGTCCTCCCGCGCCACCCGCTTCTCATACAGCGTCAGGATGTAACGCCCGGCTTCGGTCTGAATCAGATAGTTGGAGTTCTCGACGCCCTCGGCGATCCCCTTGCATGAGGTGAGCGCACCGATGGCGTAGCTGGCGATGAATGCTTGCAGCTCGTCGTCGGCGACCTCGGTATAGACGGCCATTGCTAAGGCGCCGACGCGTCTCGGAGCTCGCGCGGCAGCTTGAACACCACGTCCTCCGCCGCCGACACGACAGGCTCGACCGTGGCGGCGAAGCGCGCCTTGAAAGCGTTGATGATCTCCTCGACCAGGATCTCAGGCGCGGAGGCGCCGGCGGTGACGCCAAGCCGGCTGATCCCGTCGAAGTCCTTCCAATCGATCTCGGCCGCGCTTTGCACCAGCATGGCGAGGGGGCAGCCGGCGCGCTTTGCCACCTCGACCAGGCGGAGCGAGTTCGAGCTGTTGGGCGAGCCCACCACGATCATGCGCTCGCAGCGTCCGGCGATGCGCTTGACCGCCTCCTGACGATTGGTGGTGGCGTAACAGATGTCGTCCTTGCGCGGGCTCAGCATCAGCGGAAAGCGCCGCTTCAGCAGATCGACGATGGCGCGAGTGTCGTCGACCGAGAGCGTGGTCTGCGTGGTATAGGCGAGCGCCTGCTCGTCCTTGGGCTCGAAGCCGCGGGCGTCGTCGATGGTCTCGATCAGATGCACCGCGCCCTCGGGGAGCTGGCCCATGGTGCCGAGCACCTCGGGGTGTCCGGCATGACCGATCAGCAGCACCTCGCGCCCCGCCGCATAAAGCCGCTGGGCCTCGACATGGACCTTGGAGACGAGGGGGCAGGTGGCGTCGAGATAGAACAGCTTGCGCCTTGAAGCCGCCGCCGGCACCGATTTCGGCACCCCATGAGCGGAAAAGATCACGGGCGCGCCGGTATCCGGGATTTCGTCCAATTCTTCGACGAAGATGGCACCCTTGGCCTTGAGTGATTCAACCACGTAACGATTGTGAACGATCTCATGCCGCACATAGACGGGCGCGCCATATTTGGCGAGCGCCAGCTCGACGATCTGGATGGCCCGGTCCACGCCCGCGCAGAAGCCGCGCGGCGCCGCGAGATAGATGGTCAAGGGGAGAAGGCCTGCTTGCGGCCTGGTCTCGTCGCATATGCCGGTCATCGGCGTCCTGAAATCGATGCTAAACCGCTGAAAATCTGCCCAAGTCTGGCCTTGTCGGGCCCTCGCACTGGGGATAGTTTGGCACCCAATCCTGGGAAACCGGTGGCCAGAACCTCGTTGAAGCCTTCGCGGGCGTTGCCGCGGCATATCAGGCGGGGAGGCCCGGCGTGTCAAGCTGAGGACGGGGATAAGTTGAGGCGTTCTTGCGCTCTTTGGCTGTTGCCTTTGTGCCGTACCGGGAGCCTGCTCCTGGTGCCGCTGCTGCTTTCGGCTTGCGCCATCTCCAGCATTTCCAACCCGTTCGGATCGAGCGAGAACCCTGGCGCGCCCTTGAGCCAGGACCAGATGCTTGCCAACGCCAAATCCGACGCCGCCGCCCCCGCCCCGACGCTAACCGGCCCTGGCTCACACTGCCCGCCGGTGGTGGCTTGGCCGCATGACCGGCTCGTCACTGTCTACGAGGCTGGCCATACCGGTGACAGCAAGGCGATCATCCATCGCGGCGAGATCACCAAATTGGCGCGCGAATGCCAGATCTATGGCGACCGCATCGTGGTCAAATACGGCTTCGCCGGTCGCGTGCTGCTCGGGCCGAAGGGCCGTCCGGGATCGGTGACCCTGCCCGTCAGCATCAAAGTCGCCGACGCCGACCGCAGAGTGCTCGCCAATGACTCGACCAAGGTCTCGACCATGATCGCTCCGGAGAATTTGGTGGGCTATTTCTCGGTGGTGAGGGAGATTTCGTTCCCGATCGTCATGGGCACGCGGGCCGAGGACTACAAGGTGTTCGTCGCCTTCGGTCCAGGCCAGGGCCCGGGCTGAGCCGCCGCTGTCGCCAGCCCCGATCGCGGAAGCCAAAATGAACCCCGCCAAGATCTGCCTCGCCCTTGCCCTGATCCTCGCGCCTTGCGGTGTTCCGGGACCAGCTTTATCCGAGCCGAAGCAAGCGGAAATCGATTCCGCCAATCAGCTCTTTCAAAGCGGGAAATTTGCCGAAGCCGGCGAAATCTACGCGCGCATAGCTGGCCAAGACCCCAAGGACTATGCCGCGATCCGCCGCTTGGGCCGCATCGCGCTTCTTTCCAACCGGCTTGACGACGCGCAGAAATGGCTGGAACAGGCCATCGCGCTCCGGCCAGGTGACGAC
>JBAUEK010000244.1:0-16985 GCA_049678565.1 Methyloceanibacter sp.
GACCAAGGATCTCTATTTCGTGGCGGACGGGAGCGGGGGTCACGCCTTTGCGCCGAGCCTCGACGATCACAATAGAAATGTCGCGCAGTGGCGGAGGCTTGAGCGGGCGATGCGCGAGAAGGCTCGCGCCGAAGCTGCCGCGGCGGATGCCGCCGGTCCTGATGCCGACATCGCCGCTCCGGATGAGGCTGCTGCGTTCGGCGAGCTCACCGCGCCGGACGCGCTGCTCAACCTCCAATCGTCGGCGGCGGTTGCGCCTGCGGCGGCACCCGAGGGTGGGGCTGCGGTCGCGCCCGAATCGTCCGGCGAAGCCGGCGGCGAGGTGCCGTTGCCGCTCCGGAATCCGCAGCGCTAGCGGGACCGCGTTGGCGACTGTGCTACGACCCTGTCTTTCCTATTAAGGTTGCCGCCAGAGTGAAGATGGCGGCGAGGGTTCTCCTCGCCCGATCCGAGCCGACTCGGCTTATAAACGGTCGTCTCCGGCGCGCGGGACCCCAGGTGCAAGGCTGAACCAATGACCCTCAACAGCATGACCGGATTTGGCCGCAGCGCCGGCGTCCATGATGAGACGAGCTGGCATTGGGAGGTGCGGAGCGTCAATGGCCGCAATCTCGAGCTGCGCTTCCGCATGCCGTCGGGCCTGGAGCGGCTCGAGATCAAGTCGAGATCCCACGCTCAGGCGAAGCTTACCAGGGGCAATTGCACCCTCAACCTTACGCTGCGGCGGGAGGGCGGCGAGCTTGCCATTCGGCTCAATGAAGCGGCTCTTGCCCAGGCCCTCGCGGTGGCGGAGCGGGCGCAGGCTCTGTCCCGCATGGCGCCGCCGAACCTCGACACCCTGCTCGCCATGCGCGGCGTGGTTGAAGTGGCCGAGGGGGAGGTGAGCGAGGAGGCACAAACCAAGCTTGAAGAGGCCCTTCTCGCCGGTTTGGCCGCAGCTCTCGGCCAGCTGATCGAGGCGCGAGCGGCCGAAGGCGCGCGCCTTGCCGGGGTGATTGCCAATCAGCTCGCCCAGATCGCTGGCCTCGTGGACCGTGCCGCCGACGCTCCGGCGCGCCAGCCGCAAGCGATTGCGCAGCGTCTGGCCGAGCAATTGGCCCGCATCACCGAGTCAGGCGCCGGGCTCGATCCTGAGCGGCTGCACCAGGAAGCGCTGTTACTTGCCAATAAGGCCGATATTCAGGAAGAGCTCGATCGGCTCCGTGCCCATGTCGCGGCGGCGAATGAGCTGCTGCGGAACGATCAGGCGGTGGGGCGCCAGCTCGAATTTCTGGCGCAGGAGTTCAACCGCGAGGCCAATACGATTTGCTCCAAGGCGGCCGACATCGAGATCAGCCGCGCCGGGCTTGAACTCAAGACGGTCATCGACCAGTTGCGAGAGCAGGTCCAGAACATCGAGTGAGGCGATTGATGCAGCCCGCACGCAGAGGTCTCATGCTGGTCCTGTCCTCGCCGTCTGGCGCGGGCAAGACGACGCTCGCTCGCAGACTGGTCGAGGCTGAGCCTGATGTGGCGATGTCCATTTCCTGTACCACGCGCAAGCAGCGGAAAGGCGAGATCGAGGGGAGGGACTATTATTTTGTCGATCGGGAGAGTTTCGCCACCATGCGGGATCGCGGCGAGTTTCTCGAATGGGCCGTCGTCTTCGACAATTACTATGGCACCAGGCGCGAGCCGGTCGAGCAGGCGCTTCGCAGCGGCCGCGACGTGCTGTTCGACGTCGATTGGCAGGGGGCGGAAAAACTGTGCGAAGAGGCCAAGGGCGACGTGGTAACCGTTTTCATCCTGCCGCCATCGGGGAAGGTGCTGGAGCAACGCCTGAATGAGCGCGCGCAAGATGCGCCGGACGTGGTGCAGGCGCGGATGCGCGGCGCCAGCAACGAGATCCAGCATTTCGACGACTACGACTATGTGGTGGTCAATCGTGACGTTGACGCCTCGCTTGAGGCGGTGCGCGCCATTCTCGCGGCGGAACGGCTGCGCCGTTCACGCCTCACCGGCCTCAAGGACTTCGTGCAGGGCCTTCTCGCCGAGCTTTAGCTTGAGCGTCCGCCGGTATCGGCGGGGAGGGCGTTGGCGATGCGGCAGAAATCGCCGATCGGTAGCTCCTCCGCCCGGGCCGTCGGGTCGATATCGAGCCCGGTCAGCAGCGTCTCCGCGTCAGGCGTGAGCTGACGCAAGGAGGAGCGGAGCATCTTGCGCCGCTGGCCGAAGGCCGCGGCGGTCACGCGCTCCAGCATCGAGACGTCACAAGCGGGAGTCGGAGCCTGTTTCGGCACCAGCTCGACCACGCAGGACTCGACTTTCGGTCGCGGGGTGAAGGCTGCGGCCGGAAGCGTGAGCAGGATGCGGGGCTCGGTCCGCCAGCGGCACAGCACGGCGAGGCGGCCATAGTCGCCGCTGCCTGGCTTGGCAACGATGCGGAGCGCGACCTCGCGCTGAAACATGAGCACCAGGCGATCGAACCATGGCGGCCAGGGCTCCGTCTTGAGCCAGCCGATCAGGAGCGGCGTGGCGACGCTATAGGGAAGGTTAGCGACGATGCGCGCCGGCGCTTCGATGTCGAGGCGCCCATAGTCGATCTTCTTGGCGTCGGCGGCGTGGATCTCGAGTTTGCCTGGATAGGCTTCGGCGATTCCGCGCAGCGCCGGCAGACAGCGCTCGTCCTTCTCTATGGCGATGACGCGCGATGCGCCCTCGAGCAGGAGCGCCCGAGTGAGGCCGCCCGGGCCCGGCCCAATCTCGACGATGGTGGTGCCCTCAAGCGGCCCGGCGGCGCGGGCGATGCGGCGGGTGAGATTGAAGTCGAGCAGAAAATTCTGGCCGAGGCTGCGGCGGGCGACGAGCCCCGAAGCGCGGATTACGTCGCGCAGCGGCGGCAGTCCATCCGGTGTGCTCAAGGCGCGTCCCCGGCGCAGGCGCGCATGGCGTCCGCCAGGCGCAGAGCCTCGATCAAACTGCGGGGGCTGGCTTTGCCGGTGCCCGCGAGGGCGAAGGCCGTGCCGTGGTCGGGAGAGGTGCGCACGAAGGGGAGCCCGAGGGTGACATTGACGCCGGTGTCGAAGGCGAGGGTCTTGAACGGGATCAGCGCCTGGTCGTGATACATGGCGATGGCCACGTCATAGGTCTTGCGGGCTTCGGCATGGAACAGAGCGTCGGCGGAATGCGGACCGGTGACGTCCAGGCCTTTGCCCCGCGCTGCCTCGATGGCGGGCGCGATGATATCGATCTCTTCGCGCCCCAAAGTTCCGTCCTCACCCGCATGTGGATTGAGCCCCGCGACGGCGATGCGAGGCTGGCTGATGCCGAAATAGCGCTTGAGGTCGCGCGCCGTGGTCATCAGCGTCTGAAGGATGAGGGCCGGGGTGAGGGCGGTCATCACGTCCTTGAGCGGGATATGGATGGTGACCGGCACCACTTTCAGATCGCCGGAGACGAGCATCATCACGGCGTCGGATGGCTTCAGACCGGCGAGTTGTCCCAGGAACTCGGTATGGCCCGGAAAGGCGAAGCCCGTGCGGTAGAGCGCGGCCTTGCTGATCGGGTTGGTGACGACGGCTCCCGCATCGCCAGCAAGCACAAGGGCCACCGCACGCTCGATCGATCGCTGGATGGCCGATGCGGCGGCCGGATCCGCATGTCCCGGAACCACCGTCCCGGCGACGCCGATCGGCAGCACCGGCAGAGCCTTGGCGAAGACCTCGGACGCCGCGCCGGGGGTCCCGACGATTTCGAGCGCGGTGGCGAGACCTAGCGCTCGGGCCCGGGCCGCGAGCAATTCCGGATCGCCCAGCAGAACGAATGGCGGGATCGGCTCCCGCATGCGCGCCTGATGAGCGAGAAGGGTGATATCGGGGCCGATCCCGGTGGGATCGCCAAGCGTGAGGGCGAGCGGTTTATCGGCACGGTCCATTGCAGCCTGGCCGTCAGCGGTCCCGGGAGCGGCCTCCGCTAAAACGGAAACGGCAAGCACGCTCCAGGCCCTTGGGTTGGCTGGCTGTCTTAGGCCGATCCGGGGCCCAGGTCACCCGAAACCGTGACTAGCGATATTCGATGAACGCATCCTGGCGCATGTCGCGCAACAGACCCTCGGCCCTGATTCCGAGTTCCTCTTCCATCAATTTGCTCTCGGCCTGCTCCCGCTGCTGCGGGTCGCCTTTGGTCGCGCGTTTGCCGCAGACCGCATAAGCCTCGATGGCCGAACCGGTGATGGTTGGGGGCGTCATCTGGCCGATTTTCGCGTTCATCACCAGAACGCGCGTGGGCTGGGAGAGCGACGAAGGCAGCTGATCCTGGAGCGTCTTGACGGTCATTCCCTTGATGCCCTGGGTCAGCGTGCCGACCTTGGCGCATGATTGCACCTTCGCCCGCACCGCCTCGAACTCGGCCAGTTGCTTGGCGATAGCGGCCTGGTCGGCACTGCCCGGAAGCTGGTATTTCACCTGGCGGAGTTGCAGCGTGGTCTTCTCCTCCGCGTCCGAGTCCCCGCCGGTAAGCACCTTGTCCACCTCCGCATCGCCGATAATCACGTCGCGGCGAAACTTCTTGCGCACGATTTCCTGCCACACGACCTGGGCCTTGATGCGATCCCTGAGCGTCCTGATGTTGACACCCATCTGACCGAGCGCGTTGGTCAGGCCCTGGACGTCCATACGGTTCGATTCCGCCATGCCGGCGATGACCTTGGTCACGTTGGCATCGTCGGGGGTGATGCCAAGCTTCTTGCCCTCCTGGAGCTGCAAGCGCTCCTCGATCAGCATGTCGATGGCCTTCTTCTTTAGGGCCGGGGAGGGTTTCTCCTGGGTGGTGACGGCGAGGAAGCGCTGGCGCTGCTCGATGTCGTAGAGAGTGATGGGGTCGTCGTTGACCAGCACGACGATCGATTGCTCGGTCTGAGCCCGCGCCGGCAAGCCCAGGCCGAAAAGCATCGCAAGCAGCGCAAGCGCCGCAATCACGCCAAAGGTCGAGCACTTAGGCCTGCTCAAATACGCCACTGTTCCAACGTGCGCCGCGGCCCGGGGGAAGCCGCCGGCGCCCGCCTCCCTAATCGATCGTGTTCGACGCGTCCGGGCCGAATGCGCCAAAGGCGTCGGTCTGGAACTGGTACGAACCGAGATATTTCAGAGACAGATTCACCATCACGCGCTGCTCTGGTTCGATGTCGCGATCCTCGATGTTGCTCTGCTCATAGGTCACCGCGAGGGTCAAGCAATCGTCCTGGTACCGGAGGCCCACACCGTCGCTGATGGTCCGTTCGTTTTGAAGGTCATAACGGAGGCTGCCGAGCAGCGCCCAAGTGTCCGTGAGCGAAAGCGCACCTTTACCCACGATCTCCTGACGCCGCTCGCTATCCTCGGAGCTACCGTCGGTGGTGGTGTCGGGCGACACTGCGTCGGGTGCAATCTCGGCATAATTGACCCGCATGTCGACGGGACCGAAAATCGCCGTCGAGCTGAGATCGGTTCGCATGACCTCAAGCGTGTCCTTGTTGAAGCGAGCTTGTGCGGCGATCGACAGATACTGGGCCGCCTGCACATAGAGGCCGGTCACGTAATCCGAATAGCGCGTGCCGAGGCCGCTATTGAGGTCGAAGCTGTTTTGCCCGGCGATTTGGTAGCTCTCGCCGACGACGGCGCGGGCATAGGCGCCAGAATTAAATTGGGCCGTGTAGCGCATGCCGACATTGGCGCGCGTGCCGGTCTCGATGCGGTCGTAACCAGAGAACTTGTCGATGTCGAACAGGATGGTGTCGTCGAAGACGAGGCTCTTGGCATCCTCGTTGGGGATCTCGGATTGGTCGACGCCGACGGAAGCGGGCCTGCCGATGATCTGAGCGATGGGCTCGAAGACATGGGCAAGGCTGCCCGTGGTGGCGATGAAGGGGTAACGGTACTCGGCGCCTAGAACCGCATTGCCGCGGAACAGAGCGCCGCTCGATTCCAGATCGGTCTCGGGATCGACGAACTCGTTCACGCCGTAGACGTCACCTCTCAACTGAGCAAATGGCGTGTAGACCTGCCCGATGCGATCGATCATCTGGCGCCGCCATTTTGCCTGGGCGATGAAGCGATTGGAGTCGGTGCCGTCCGCATTGGCGAGGCTCATGACATTCGAATCGAAGCTCAGCTCGCCGCCGATGATTGGCTGGTTGAAGATGTAGTTGTAGTCGATGATCGGATGCACGGTTGCGTCCGCAAGGGGGTCTTTGGTGACAAGCAGGGTGCCGGTCTGGTAGAAACGCATGCTGGCGTAGTTGCGGTCGTGCAGCCCCTCGATATAGGCCTGCGAAATGCGGTCGGTCTTGAGCTTGCTGTCGAGATTGTAATAGCGCCGGAACGTGTCGTCAGACTCGGCGATGGCATCCCACCCCCAGGACCAATAGGGATTGAGCGCGAACTTGCCCTTGGTGACGATGCTGCCGCGGAAGTCCTGTTGGGCCGGGGAAGCGAAGGTGCCGTCATTGAACACGCCGGCGAGATCGACGCGATAGCCGCCGCTCGCCAGGCGGTGGCGCCACGAGCCCTGCCACAGGATACCCGCCTCCGAGGTGTACATCGGCGCGAAGGTGAAGTCGTAATTGTCGGCCAGCGCGAAGTAGTACGGTACGGTTATCGTGGTGCCGAGGGTGTCGGATTGGCTGGCTTGCGGCATCAGGAAGCCGGACTTGCGCTTCACGGTCGGATCGGCGCTCTGGAAATAAGGAAGCCAGATCACCGGCACGCCGAAGAGATCGAAGAAGCCGTTGCGATAGGTGATCGTCGCCGCGTCCTTCCGGTGGATGATCTTCTGCGCGCGAATGCGCCATGTGGGAGCCTTGTCGGGATTGTCCTCGCAAGGTTTGCAAGGCGTGAACCAGCCGTTCTGGAACACGGTGACGTTGCCAGCTTCGCGCGAAGCGGTCTGGGCGACGATCCGAGTGTCCTCCTTGGTCACGACGCGCAGCGCATCGATGAACCCGTCGCGGAAGTCGTCGGTCAGGGTCATCTGGTTGGAGGTGATGATCGCCCCTTCCGGATCCTTGATGCGAACATTGCCCTTGGCCGCAAGCGTGTTGGCGTTGCGGTCGTAGATCACCTGATCGGCAAGCAGCGTGTAGTTGCCGTAATAGATTTCGACATTGCCCTTGGCCGTGACGCGATTGTTCTCGTTGTCGTAGATCATCTCGTCGGCCTGCAGCAGCATCGGCTCGGTCGAGTCTATTTTCGGCGGCTTCAGGATCGTGCCGAGATCGCTCTTTTCCTCCTTCTTCGCCAAGGCGGGCGCGGTCGCGCCGAAGCCGATGCAACAGGCCAACAGGCAGGCCAAGAGACGCAAGCTCCAAGCGCCGTGACCCGCGCCTGTTAGCGCGGCGAAGCCGGGCTCGGCCCGGCGCGCGCTATTGAGCGATGTGGTGCGGCGCGACATCACCCGTCCTCTTTGTACAAGAGCACGGTGAGCGCGATGCTCGCCGCTACGATGACCGGCACCCAAGCAGCAGCCATGGCCGAGGTCAGTCCCGCCATGGCGAAGTTCCGCGAGACTTCGGCCAGAACGAAGAAGGCGAAGCCGGCGGCAATGCCGCCAATTGCATTGAGCTGAACATTGCCGAAGCGGAACGCTCGCAGCGAGCAGGTGGCTGCGATCAGAACCATGGTCATCAACAGGAACGGCCGCGACAGCAGGAGCTGGTACTGTACGCGGTATTGCGTGGCCGGAAGCCCGGCCCTTTCGGCAATCTCGATGAAGTTGGGCAGGTCCCAGAAGGAGATCGAGAACTCCGTGCCGAGACTGTCGCGCACCTGCGTCGGGGTGAGGTAGGTGCTGAGCAAATAGTGCTTGTACAGGATGGGCTCGCTGCCGACCGCGCTCACCCAGGCATCCTCGAGCTCCCAGCGGCCGTCCTTGAGCAACGCCCTGCGTGCCTCGATCCGCTCGGTCGGGGTCTGATCGGCGGCGTATTGAAACACGGTCACACCGGTCAGCTCGAGGCCTTGATTGGACACGCGAAGCGCGTGGACGACCGAGGGACCATCGGCTCCATCCTCGCGCAGCCAAGCCCCGGCATTCTTGGTCTTGAGGAGAGATTCCTCCTTGTCGAAGGCGCCGGCGTAAAGCCGTTCGGCCTCGGCGCGCGCGGCGGCGGCAACGGGATTGTAGATCAGCACGAAGGCGATCCCGAGCAGGAAGGCCACGACCAGGGCGGGCAGCATGAACTGCCAGACGGAGACGCCGGCGGCGCGCACGACGATCAGCTCGGACGAGCGGCTCAACATCAGGAAGATCGCGACGGCTCCGATCAGCACGGCAAAGGGCAGCGTCAGCTCGGAAAAGGAAGGGAGGCGAAGCAGCGTCATCCAGGCGAGCAGGAAGCCGGAAACCTGACCGTCGTAGTTGCCCGCGCGGCGCAGCATCTCGATGAAATCGACGAAGAAGATGAGCACGCAACAGACAGTGAACATCGCGAGCATCGCGATGAGGAAGCGCAATGAAAAATATCGCGCAAGCGTCCCCGCTGCACTGATGCCTGGCATCTGCGCTTTCACTTCGTTGTCATCCCCCGACCGGCCCATAATTTTATGTTCTCCAGCATGAAGTTAGGCTGAAGACTCAGTTTGGACCGCAGTTCTGGCGACATTCTAACGTGTGCCGCCATAGCCGCAACGAGAATCGCCCCAATTGGAATAACATAGACCAGCGGCACGGCAGCCGCATTGAGTGTCACGAGGTTGGACGCCGTAAGCCCGGAAACCCTGAGACCGACCGCGATTCCGGCGGCCAAGAGGATCTGCGCCCAGCGGCTTTCGCGGGTCGTGCGAGCGTGACCGAGAATTGCAACCGCGAGGAAGGCGAAGAGGAGTGGGTAGAAGGGCGTGGCGAAGCGGTCGTGTATCTCGGTACGAATTTGGCCGGCATTGCCTTTTCCCTTTAGAAGTTTGGGATCAGGGTTGAGCAGTTCACTGAGATAACGCTCCCTTGGCCTTAGCTCCTTACTTGAGTTGTCCTTGGGGCTCACATCAGAAATACTCAACATATATTGATCGAAGGCGACGATCTGAACGCCCTTTTCGGGGGCCTTGGTCTCATAGCGATGAACATGGCCATCGAACATCACCAGATAGGAGCCATCGTCATTGCTGACGATTCGCCCGCGGTCGGCGAGATAGCTCATCGTCTGCTTGTCGCCACGCTCGTCGTTCACCAGGAGCCCGAGCAGATCGCCGTTCTGCGACCGGTCGCGGATATGGAAGGTTAGACCCGGCTCGGTGCTGGAAAATCGGCCTGGCTGAAGCACTTGGGAGATCACGTCGGCGCGGACCTGGGTGATCAGGGCGCGCAGCGCCCGCATGCTTGCCGGCATCACGTAGAGATTGCTGATCAGGATCGCCACGCAGACCACCGAGCCGACAATGACGAAGGGCATGCCGATCCGCCAGACAGGGGCGCCCGCGGCCGTCATCACGATCAACTCGCTGTCTCCGTTCATGCGGTCGAGCGTGTAGAGGGAGGCCATCAGGATGGCATTGGGAGCGATCAAGGCCATCAGGCTGGGGAGGGTGAGGACGGTCATCTTGAGAAACAGGACGAAGCCCTGTCCCTGGGAAACAATTAAATCGAGCTGTTTCAGCGCCGTTGCGAGCCAGACGATCGTGGTCAGCGTCACCAGGATGATGATGAACGCATTGGTCACCTGCCGAAGAACATATCGGCTAAAGAGGGTCATACCGCTTCTCTTAGATCCCCGAGCGACCCCTTTTGGCGAGCGCGGCCAAGTTGCGCCAACCGCTTGGTGTCAAAGTCGATTCTCATCAGGGAAAGAGGGCCGAATTTCGGCTTTTTCGGCGACTTGCATTCCGGTCCGCCAGGAACTAGGAAGATCGTCTTGAATTCCCCCCCGCTGTTGCAAAGCTGCATCAGTTGAGCGCGCAAATCACGCGCGTTTGTAGCGCTTTTCTGGGTGTTTGCTTGGGGCGCGAGCGGGGATGATCATGATGGAGTGAGGGGTGACAGACCAAACCGCGATTTCCTTTGCCAGTCTCAATGTGCCCGAAGAGGGCGTCGTCGCGGTTCTGGCCGAGGAGGGGCCAAAGCTCGCGCCGGCGGCAAAAGGTCTCGACAAGACGTCGAAAGGGCTGCTCTCGCGGGCCGCTAATATCAGCGGGTTCAAGGGTAAGAAGGAAACCACGGTCGACCTCCTGGCCCCATCCGGCTTCAAATTTTCGCGCCTGGTGCTCGTCGGGCTTGGCAAGACCGCCGACTATGGCAGCGAAGACTGGCTCAACCTCGGCGGCACGCTCCGCGGATTGCTGACCGGGAGAGAGGGCCCCACCGCCCACATCGTGGTCGAAGGCATCGGACGCGACGTCACGCCGGCCGATGTCGCGAATGTCGGGCTTGGCGCCATGCTGCGCGGATACCAGTTCAAAAAGTACAAGTCCAAGCCGCGCAAGAAGAACGGCGCCGCTGGCGAGAATAACGACAAGACCCTCAAAAAAATCGTCATCCATTGCGCCGACCCTAAGGCGGCCAACAAGATGTTCGTGTCGGCGCGGGCGATGGCCGAGGGCGTGATGCTCGCCCGCGATCTCGTCAACGAGCCCGCGAACGTGCTCGGCCCGGCGGAATTTGCCGCCCGCACCAAGGAACTCACCAAGTTCGGCGTCCAAGTCGAGGTGCTGACCCCGGCCACTCTGAAGCGGCTCGGCATGAATGCCTTGCTGGCTGTGGGGCAGGGGAGTGTGCGGCCAAGCCATGTGGTGGTGATGCAGTGGAAGGGTGCGGGGCCAAAGGGCGGCGACCCGGTCGTGTTTGTCGGCAAGGGTGTGACCTTCGATACCGGCGGCATCTCGCTCAAGCCCGCTGCGGGCATGGAGGACATGAAAGGCGACATGGCAGGCGCTGCTTGTGTCGTCGGTCTCATGCACGAACTTGCCAAGCGGAAGGCGAAGGTCAACGCTGTCGGCATTATCGGGCTCACCGAGAATATGCCGGGCGGCAACGCCCAGCGTCCGGGCGACGTCGTCACGGCGATGTCGGGCGTCACCGTCGAGGTGCTTAACACTGACGCCGAGGGGCGCATGGTTCTCGCCGACTGCCTCTGGTATGCGCAAGACAGGTTCAAGCCAAAGGCGCTCGTTAACCTGGCGACGTTAACCGGCGCGGTGATGGTCGCGCTCGGCAAGGAGCATGCCGGTCTCTTCAGCAACAATGACGAGCTCTCCGACCGTCTGCTCACCGCGGGCAAGGAGACTGGCGAGAAGTTGTGGCGCCTGCCGCTCGGACCCAAATATGACAAGATGATCGAGTCCAAAGTCGCCGACATCAAAAACACCGGCGGCAAGTGGGGCGGCTCGATCTCAGCCGCGCAGTTCCTGCAGCGCTTCGTCAAGGAGGAGACTCCTTGGGCGCATCTCGATATTGCCGGCACGGCGATGGCGTCGGTCGACAGTGAAGTCAATCGGAGCTGGGGCTCTGGCTTCGGCGTGCGTCTGCTCGATCAGCTGATCCGAGATCATTACGAGAAGCGGTGACGGCGTGACGCGGCCGGTCGGACAATGTTGGCCGCCACTCTCATCCAAACAAAAATTTTCCATAATATACCTTATGCGAATCGAGGATGTCCGGGGCAATTGGCGAAAATCCCACTATTCCTTTGATCTTCCGATGAAATTCGATTTTGCCGCTTTTTGGCTGGCGGGCTATTGCGCGCGATGACTGACCCGCCCGAGGCGCCACAAAACATCGAAGACCTGTTGCGCGTCATGGCGCGGCTGCGGGATCCGGAGACGGGTTGCCCCTGGGACGCGGTTCAGAGTTTCGCGACGATCGCGCCGTACACCATCGAGGAAGCCTATGAAGTCGCCGACGCGATCGCGCGTGGCGATGTCGAGGGCTTGAAGGACGAGCTCGGCGATCTGTTGCTTCAGGTGGTCTACCATTCGCGTCTGGCCGAAGAGCAAGGATGCTTCGACTTTGGTGACGTCGTTGAGGCGATCACCGCCAAGATGATCCGCCGGCATCCGCATGTGTTTCAAGATCCGGGCTTGCGAGAAGGGTTCGAGAAGAGCGCGGCGTGGGAGCGGATCAAGGCCGCGGAGAAGGCCGCGCGTGGAGCGACGGATGAGGGGTTATCACTCCTCGACGAGGTGCCGGTCGCCCTCCCCGGGTTGACGCGTGCGGTGAAGCTGCAAGCGCGCGCGGCGCGCGTCGGCTTCGACTGGCCTTCGCTCGCGCCGGTTCTGGCCAAGGCCGATGAAGAGATTACCGAATTGAAGGGGGTTATCGCCGCAAGCGGCGCCTCGTCGCCGGAGGTGGCGCAGGAATTCGGCGACCTGCTCTTCGTCATGGCCAATCTTGCGCGGCATCTGAACATCGATCCGGAGGCCGCGTTGCGCGGGGCCAACGCGAAATTCATTCGCCGCTTCGCCAGCATCGAGGCGGCGCTGCGCGCGCAGGGGCGCTCGCCGCAAGGCTCGACGCTCGAAGAGATGGATCAGCTCTGGGACGAGGCCAAGGCGCAAGAGGGCGCGAAGGAATGACTATTCCGCCGCGAGCCGGAGGCGCTCGGTACCGGCCAGGTGTTGCAAGCGGTGGCGTTTCTCCGGTGCCACGCGGATGCGAAAATGGGTGAGGCCGTCGCCGAGAGCGGAGCGCTCCAGCACCTCGCAATTCTCGTGGATCCAATTCGACAGAGCGCCCTCGCCGGGTCCGAGCGTCAGGTCGACGCTTTCGCGGCGGCGATTGAGCCGCGTTTCGATCTCGCCGAGAAGCGCCTCGAATCCCAACCCTGAGACCGCGGAGACGAGGCAAGGCCGCTGTGGGTCGCGCCCGGCCTCATTCTCGATCCGGGTAACGCCGGCGGGGTCGAGAAGATCGGCCTTGTTCCAGACCTCGAGCACGCGCTCGGGCTCGGCGTCGGCATCGATGTCAAGCTCTGCCAGCACCGCATTGACGTCGGCCCGCTGGCTGGCGCTCGTCTGGTCGGCAATGTCGCGGATATGCAGGATCAAGTCGGCCTTCTGCACCTCCTCCAGTGTCGCGCGGAAAGCGGCGATCAGCGTCGTGGGCAGATCGGAGATGAAGCCGACGGTATCGGACAGCACCGCCTTCGACCCGTGCGGCAGGCCTACCGCGCGGTGAGTGGGATCGAGGGTGGCGAACAATGTGTCCTCGGCCAGCACCTTGGCGCCGGTCAGCGCGTTGAACAAAGTCGACTTGCCGGCATTGGTGTAGCCGACGAGCGCGACGGCGGGGTAAGGCACCCGCTCCCGCGACTTTCGATGCAGGGCGCGGGTGCGCCTGACCTGCTCAAGCTCGCTGCGGATCATCTCGATGCGATCGCCGATGATGCGGCGGTCGGTTTCGATCTGGGTCTCGCCCGGGCCCCCGAGGAAGCCGTAGCCGCCGCGCTGCCGCTCCAGATGCGTCCATGAGCGGACGAGCCGGCTCTTCTGATAGACGAGATGCGCGAGCTCCACTTGCAGGCGTCCTTCCCGCGTCCGCGCCCGCTCGCCGAAGATCTCCAGGATGAGACCGGTACGATCGAGGACCTTGGCATTCCAGGCGGTCTCGAGATTGCGCTGCTGCACCGGGGTGAGCGGATGATCGACGATCACCAGTTCGGCGTCTTCGGCGCGGATCAGTCTTTCGAGCTCCGCGACCTTGCCGGAGCCGAACAGGGTGGCGGGCCGCGGCTTGGGCAATGGCACCAGGCCGTGCGCGCACACATCGAGGCCGATCGCGCGCGCCAGTCCCAAGGCCTCCGCCAGCCGGGCCTCGGGCACTCTCGTGCTGAGGGTCTTTCTCTCTCCCGCCCCGGCCGTCCCTCGCGCTTGACCGCTGAAGGCCGGCTCGAACACGACGGCCTTGGTGGGATGGCCGGAGGTCGCGCTGCGCTGCCCGCGCTCGGCTGTCGACCGCTTCTTGCGCTTCAAAGCTCTGGGATCAGTGGGGCGCAACTATTCCACGGCACCTTCCGCGTCGCCGAACTCTGTAAGCTGAATCGGTTGACCGGGCATGATGGTCGAAATCGCATGTTTGTAGACGAGCTGCGAATGCCCATCCCTGCGCAGGAGGACGCAGAAATTGTCGAACCAGGTCACGACGCCCTGCAGCTTCACGCCGTTCACCAGGAATATGGTCAGCGGTGTCTTTTGCTTGCGAACGTGATTGAGAAACGTGTCCTGCAGACTTTGCGTGCGTTCTGTTGCCATGGGCTTCCCCGTCCCTTAGGTCCACGCTTACGCTGATGAAGGCCCCGGGCGGGTGTAAAAGCCCGCGGCCGGTCGCATTAGACGCGATTGAGAGGCGTTACCGCAAGAGCCGTTATCAAATTGGCCGCGGAGAAGTGGCGCTCGAAGACGGTAAATCTAGCGCAGAGCCATGCCTCTTTCGTTGGAATTAACGCCGAGGGCGCGCAATTTGCGGTGCAGCGCCGACCGCTCCATGCCCACGAATTCGGCCGTTCGCGAGATATTGCCGCCGAATCGGTTGACCTGGGCGAGCAGATATTCACGCTCGAAAATCTCTCTGGCGTCACGCAAGGGGAGCGACATCAGGTGCTCGCCCCCTGCCCCATTAGGTGACAGCGGAACCGGAGAGATGATCTCGTCGGGCAACATGTCGGCGGTGATGATGCTGTCGGCCTCGCCGCCGACGAGAATCATCAGGCGCTCGACGTTGTTGCGGAGCTGCCTCACATTGCCGGGCCAATCGTGGGACTGGAGCACGGCCATGGCGTCCTCGCCGATGCGGCGCGGGGCGAGGCCGGAAGCGACAGATATGGTTTGCACGAAATAGCGAACGAGCTCGGGAATGTCCTCGCGGCGGTCGGAGAGGCCCGGGACCCTGATCGGCACCACGTTCAGGCGGTGGAAAAGATCCTCGCGCAGACGGCCTGACGACATCTCCTTCTGCAGCTCGCGGCTGGTCGAGGAGATGACGCGCACATCCACATGCACCTTGGGCCCGCCTCCGAGTCTTTGGAACCGCTGTTCTACCAGGACGCGCAGGATTTTTCCTTGCGTCTCGAGCGGCATGTCGCTGATCTCGTCGATATAAAGCGACCCGTTGTGAGCTTCTTCCAGCGCGCCGACCTTGCGTGGGCCCGAACCCGACCCCTCCTCCGTGCCGAACAGCTCAAGTTCCACCCGGTCGGGCACCATGGCGGCGGCATTCAGCACCACGAACGGTCCATCGGCGCGGGCCGACTTCATGTGCATGACCCGAGCGGCGAGTTCCTTGCCGCAGCCCGACGGGCCTGAGATCAGCACGCGACTGTTGGTCGGAGCCACCTTGTCGATGGATTGCCGAAGCTGATTCATGGAGGTCGAGTGACCGATCATGTCGAAGCTGTAAGCGCTGCGCTCGCGCAGCTCCCGATTCTCGCGTTTCAGCCGGGATGCTTCGAGGGCGCGTGCCGTGATGAGCACGAGCCGATCGACCTTGAAGGGCTTCTCGATATAGTCATAGGCGCCGCGCCTGATCGCGGCGACGGCGGTCTCGATATTGCCATGGCCGCTGATGATCACGACCGGCAAATCGGGATGACCGCGCTTGACGCGGTCCAGCAGTTCGAGCCCGTCAAGCTTCGAGCCCTGCAGCCAGATGTCCAGGATCACCAAAGAGGGCCGCCGCTCCTCGATGGCGGTAAGCGTCTCGTCGCTGTCCTTCGCGAGCCGCGTGCCATGACCTTCGTCCTCGAGAATGCCGGAGATCAACTCTCTAATATCGGCTTCGTCATCTACGACGAGGATGTCTGACGCCATCGGTTGCTTCCTCCTCTCACTCCGCCGCCTCGGGCGCCTTCACCTCTTGGGCGCCTTTGCTCGATCTTGCATCGGCATCGGCGCGCGCCTCCTCCGAATCCCGGATGGGAATGTCCATGCGCACCGAGGCTCCCTGAATTTTACCGTTCCGTTTCGGCGCATCGGCGAGATGCAGGCTGCCCGCATGCTGTTCGGTAATCCGCTGCACGATGGCCAATCCCAGTCCTGTCCCCTTCGTTCGCGTTGTCATGTAGGGCTCTACCAGCCGTTGGCGGTTCTCTCTCGGCAGCCCGCAGCCATTGTCGATGACAGTGATTTGCAGTCTCTCCCCCTTGGCCCGCACCTTGGCGGTGATGTGACCCTTGTCGGCGCGATCGGGCTCGGCTTCGAGCGCGGTGTCGATGGCCTCGCTGGCATTCTTGACCAGATTGGTGACGGCTTGGGTCAAAAGGCGGTGATCCGATAGCGTAATGGCTGGCTTGTCGGGGAGATCGAGGTCGAAGGTGATCTCAGGCCGGCTCACCTGAAACAGGAAGACCGCCTCGCGCACGATGTCGCGCAAATCGTGGGGTTCCATCACCGGCTTCGGCATGCGCGCGAAGGACGAGAACTCGTCGACCATGCGGCCGATATCCGACACCTGGCGAATGATGGTGTCGGTGCATTGGTCGAACACCTCACGGTCCTTGGTGATGGAATCGCCGTATTTGCGGCGGATGCGCTCGGCCGAAAGCTGGATCGGCGTCAGCGGGTTCTTGATCTCATGGGCAATGCGTCGCGCCACGTCGGCCCAGGCGGTGCTGCGTTGGGCGCTGACCAGCTCGGTGATGTCGTCGAACGTCACGACATAGCCCTGCGCCTCCTGCTCGCTTCCTTCCGTGGTGACGCGAACGGCGAAATTGTGCTCCGAGCCGCCGCGGTGGAGCGAGATCTGGTCGGTCACAAGGTGCTTGCCCTGGTTAAGCGCCCGCTTCATCACGGGCCCGAATCCGGGAACGGCGCTGGCGAGAAGCTTGCCGGTGAGAGCCTTCTCCTTCACGCCCAAGAGTTTCTCGGCCGAGCGGTTGACGAGCGTGATGGTGCCGTCGGCCTCCAGACCAACCACCCCGGCGGTGACGCCGGAGAGCACCGCCTCCATGAAGCGTCGCCGCTCATCCAGGGTGCTATTGGCGCCGACCAGCGCGTCGCGTTGGGTCTTGAGCTCCGAGGTCATGGTGTTGAACGTGTCGCCAAGCACGGCGA
>JBAUEK010000245.1:0-4253 GCA_049678565.1 Methyloceanibacter sp.
CCTGATGCCCCCGTTCTGATTGATACAATTGTCGACAAAGGCTCAGGAGGCAATGGAAAACCCTTGATTTCCCTGCAACATTTCGGACTCTGTGGCAGTTCTGCAATGGTCGGAGCCACTTTGATGACACAATGGGCTTTGTTCCAATTTTGCGCCGCAAAATTGCTCAGGATCACCGCAACGAGGATGCGGCATTTGCCTGCGGAACAGGCGGTGAACAGAGGCGGCGCCGGCCCAGCCGGTTGACGCGCGCGTCTTCCACCTCTTGCCCGAGCGTCACGGGGCCAGGTTGGCGCGGCTGAACGCACAGGCTACGCTAGGGGCCATCCCCGACGGCGAGGCCTCGAGCTCAATCAACATGACAAAGCAAGACCCTGCGATTGCCCTGGTGACTGGGGCTGCCCTGAGGCTCGGCCGCGCCATCGCCCTCGATCTGGCGAAGCGTGGCTGGCGGATTGGGGTGCACTACCACTCCTCGTCCGCCGCAGCCCAAGCGCTGGTCGACGAGATTGAAGCCCTTGGCTCCACCGCGGTCGCGCTCCGGGCCGACCTCACTCGCGAAGATCAGCTCCACCGGCTGGTCGAGTCTTGCGCCGAGGAGCTGGGATATCCCACTCTGCTCATCAACAATGCGGCGCGGTTCGAATGGGATTCGCCGCAGACGCTGGACTGGGCCGGCTGGCAGGCTGAACTCGACGTCAATCTACGCGCTCCGGTGTTCCTGACCCAGGCGTTCGCTCGCATGCTGCCCGAGACGGCGTCGGGCTCGGTCATCAACATGATCGACCAGAGGGTCTGGCGGCTGACCCCGGATTATTTCTCCTACACCATCGCCAAATCGGCGTTGTGGACCGCGACGCGAACGCTGGCCCAAGCGCTGGCGCCACGCATCCGCGTCAACGCGCTGGGTCCAGGACCGGTGCTACCCAACCAGCGGCAAAGCCAGGCGGAATTCGAGCGCGAATGCGGCTCGACCCTTCTCGGCCATGGCGCCACCGTCGAAGAGCTGTGCGGGGCCGTCCGCTTCCTGCTCGACACGCCTTCGGTGACCGGACAGATGATTGCGCTCGATGGTGGACAGCACCTGCTCTGGGCGACTGATCCGGAGTGCCAAGCGGCAAACGAGGCACGCTAGGCCGACGCTCAAGGCCTTGAAGCTGGCGGCCCCGAGGCCATACCTTCACCCTATGCCCCGCGCCTCTCGTTCCGGCGCGCCGAAACCCAGGATCCCATGCCCTTAGACAAGCCCGACAGCGCCAGTGCTTCGCTTCTGTCCCGCGCGCGTCAAGCGTTTCGCGGCACGGAGCAAGGTGCGCTCGCCATCGCCGGCCATGCCAAGACCGCGCCCAAGGGCCCAGGCGTCTACCGCATGATCGATGCGGCGGGCGAGGTGCTTTATGTCGGCAAGGCGCGCCAGCTGAAGAAGCGGGTACAGAGCTACGCCCGCCCGGGAAGTCACAACAACCGCATCGCGCGCATGATCGCCGATACCGCGAGCATGGAGTTCGTCACCACCGCCACCGAGATCGAGGCTTTGTTGCTCGAAGCCAATCTGATCAAGCGGCTCAAGCCCCGCTACAATGTGGTGCTCCGGGACGACAAATCCTTCCCCTTCATCCTCATCGCGCGCGACCACAACTTCCCGCAGATTCTGAAGCATCGCGGCGGGCGCAGCCGCAAGGGGGATTATTTCGGTCCCTTCGCCTCCGCCGGCGCGGTCGGCCGCACCATCAACACGCTGCAGCGTGCCTTCCTGCTCAGATCCTGCTCGGACGCTTATTTCGAAACGCGGGTTCGGCCCTGCCTGCTCTACCAGATCAAGCGCTGTAGTGCCCCTTGCACGGGTGAGGTGTCGGCACAGGACTATGCGGCGCTGGTCGATGAGGCCTTGCGTTTCCTGACCGGCAAGAGCGATGAGGTAAAGCACCGCCTGCACAAGCTCATGGACGATGCGAGCCTCAAGCAGGACTATGAGCGCGCGGCGAGGTTCCGCGACCGCCTGACGGCGCTGAGCCACGTCCAATCCCATCAGGGCATCAATCCGGAGACTGTGAAGGAGGCGGACGTCTTCGCCGCGCATCAGGATGCGGGCCAAACCGCGATCCAGGTGTTCTTCTTCCGCACCGGCCAAAATTGGGGCAACCGCGCCTATTTTCCCCGCGCCGACAAGAGTCTCGCGGTCGAGGAGGTGCTTGAATCCTTTGTCGCCCAGTTCTACGACGACAAGCCGCCGCCGAAACTCGTGCTTCTGTCGCACGAGATCGCTGGGCGGCGTTTGCTCGGCGAAGCCCTGTCGCTGCGCGCGGGTCACAAGATCAGCGTGATTGCACCGCAACGTGGAGAAAAGCGCGAGCTCGTGACCCATGCGCTCGTCAATGCGCGGGAGGTCTTGGCGCGCCGCTTGGCGGAGTCCTCGTCGCAAACCGCCATTTTCGCGCGCCTTGCCGAGCTGTTCGATTTGGAGGAAATACCCGAGCGGGTCGAAGTCTTCGACAACAGCCACATCTCCGGCACCAATCCGGTCGGCGCCATGATCGTGGCCGGGCTCGAAGGCTTCGTTAGGAATCAATATCGGAAGTTCAACATTCGCTCTGAGGACCTTGCCCCCGGGGACGATTACGCCATGATGCGGGAGATGCTCACACGGCGCTTCAGCAAGCTCGCGCGGGACAAAGACTCCGCGACTGGCTGGGCCGCGCCCGATCTCGTGCTGATCGATGGCGGCCCCGGGCAACTGTCCGTGGCGGTGGCGGTGCTGGAAGAGCTCGGCCTCTCCGAGATCAAACTCGCCGCCGTGGCCAAGGGGCCAGACCGCAATGCCGGCCGCGAGCGGATCTACCTCAAGGGGCGCCAACCGTTGCTGTTGGAGCCGCGCGACCCCGTGCTCTATTGCATCCAGAAGCTCAGAGACGAGGCGCACCGCTTCGCCATCGGCGCCCATCGCGCGCGGCGCAAGAAGGCGCTCCACGCATCGCCGCTGGACGAGGTGCCGGGTATCGGGCCGTCGCGCAAACGCGCGCTCCTCCAGCATTTCGGCTCGGCCAAGGCCGTGAGCCGCGCCGGCATCGCCGACCTCGCCGCCGTGGGCGGCATCAGCGCCCAGATGGCGAAGGCCATTTACGAGTATTTTCACGAGGGAGCGAGCTGATCGTGGTTGGAGGCTCGGATATGGTGAGGCGGGGAGCGCCGCGTGCGTCGGGCGGACGCGCGCCCAATCGCTTCTGGAACCTCCCCAACCTCTTGACCTATGGCCGCATCGCCTTCATCCCGGCCCTCGTCGCCTGCTTCTTCATCGAGGGCGATCTTGGCCATTGGCTCGCCATGAGCATTTTCATCGCCGCCGGCGTCAGCGACTTCCTTGATGGCTATCTCGCCCGCGCCTGGGGGCAGCAGAGTGCCATGGGCCGCATGCTCGATCCCATCGCCGACAAGCTGATCGTGTCGGCGGCGCTGCTCATGCTCGCCGCGAGCCAGACCATCGCCGGGTGGTCGCTCTGGGCCGGCGTCATCATCCTCTGCCGCGAGATCCTGGTCTCGGGCTTGCGCGAATTCCTGGGCACCCTCGCCGTCAGCGTGCCGGTGACGCGGCTCGCCAAATGGAAAACCGTGGTGCAGATGGTCGCCATCGGCTTCCTGCTCGCGGGCAGCGCCGGCGACAAAGTCTGGCCCTACACGACCTTGTTCGGCCTGACCCTGCTCTGGATCGCCGCCCTGCTCACGCTCTACACCGGCTACGATTATCTGCGCGCGTCGCTCCGCCATGTCATGACCGAGGGGGACTGAGCTGTGCGCCTGCTCTATTTCGCCTGGGTCAAGGAAAAGACCGGGATCGGCGCCGAGGAGATCGAGATTCCGGCGAGCGTTACCACGGTGGCGGAGCTGATGTCGTGGCTCAAGACCCGTGGACCCGAATTCGCCCATGCCTTCGACCGCTCCGAAGTGATCAGGGCCGCGATCGACCACACCCATGTGCGCCATGACGCGGCAATCGCGCGCGCGCGCGAAATCGCGTTCTTTCCTCCGGTGACCGGCGGCTGACATGATCAGAGTCCAGCAAGAGGATTTCGATATCGGGGCCGAGATCGAGCGACTCAAATCCGGCAGGAGCGACATCGGCGCGGTCGTGGCGTTCTTGGGCACGGTGCGGGACCGGGCCGGCGACCATGCCATCGACGAGATGACGCTTGAGCACTATCCCGGCATGACCGAGCGCGAGCTTGAACGCATCGAGATCGAAGCGCAGACGCGCTGGC
>JBAUEK010000246.1:0-7588 GCA_049678565.1 Methyloceanibacter sp.
GCGGCGTAGCGCGCCTGGGCCGAGAGCGACGTGCCGGAGATATGCGGCGTCATGCCGTGATGGGGCATTTTGCGCCAGGGATGGTCCTTGGCCGGCGGCTGCGGGAACCAGACATCGCCGGCATAACCCGCGAGCTGGCCGCTCTCCAGCGCGCGCACCACGGCGTCACGGTCGACAATCTTGCCGCGCGCGGTGTTCACGATGTAAGAGCCGCGCTTCATCATGCCGATCAGTCTGTCGTTGAAGAGATGCTCGGTCTCGGGGTGGAGCGGGGCGTTGATGGTGACCACGTCGCAGACCTTGACCAGCGACTCGACCGTCGGATGAAAGGTGAGGCCGAGTTCCTTCTCGACCGCCTCGGGCAGGCGGTGCTTGTCGGTATAATGCAGCTTGACGTCGAAGGGCTTCAGCCGGCGCAGCACCGCGAGGCCGATGCGGCCGGCGGCGACGGTGCCGACATTCATGCCTTCGAGGTCGTAGGAGCGCTCGACGCTGTCGGCGATGTTCCAGCCGCCGCGAACCACCCAGCCATAAGCGGGGATGTAATTGCGCACGAGCGCCAGGATCATCATCACCACGTGCTCGGAGACACTGATCGAGTTTGAATAGGTGACCTCGGCCACGGTGATGCCGCGATCCATCGCCGCCTGCAGGTCGGTGTGGTCGGAGCCGATGCCCGCGGTGATGATCAGCTTGAGCTTCTTCGCCTTGGCGATGCGCTCGGCGGTCATGTAGGCCGGCCAGAAGGGCTGGGAGATGATCACCTCGGCATCAGCCAGCTCCTTGTCCAGGGTCGAGTTCGCCCCGTCCTTGTCGGAAGTCACGACCAGAGTGTGGCCGGCCTTTTCCAGGAATTTGCGCAAGCCCAACTCGCCGGACACGCTGCCGAGAAGCTCGCCCGGCTTGAAATCGATGGCGCTCGGAGAGGGCGTCGTCTGGCCATCGGGGTAGTGGTCGATCTTGGGAATGTCGTCGCGGGCGTAGGATTTCGGGTAGCCGTCGACCGGGTCGTCATAGAGAACAGCGAGTACTTTGGCCATCGGTTTGCTCCTTGGCTTTGCTCATGCGCGCGAGGGCACACCCGCGAGCGAAGCTCGCCGGCTCACACCCCCCGCATGCATGCGTCCTGTAAGCTGGAGATGGGGCCTCGGGCTGACGGCCCAGCCACATCCCTTTGCGTTTCCGTCCGCCAGCGGTGCTTCTTAATTGACCTTCTCGCTCGCTTGGCTGCCTATAGCTTCGACCCTGAACGCCGTGGAAATCAAGGGGATTTATCGAAACACCCGATAGGCAAAGCCTATCGAATTGCGCGCGGAAGCGCCTGCTGGACAAACGCCAAGCGGACTGAAATTGTGCTGGCGATAACACTGGAGGACGGTACCCCATGACGTTGCCGAAGAGTTTGGTGGAAGGCTATCGACGGTTTCTGCGCGACCGGCACGCGCCCGAGCGGGGCCGCTACATTCAGCTGGCGGAACTCGGTCAGACACCGGCCGCGATGGTGATCGCCTGCTGCGACGCCCGTGTCGACGTCTCGGCGATCTTCGATGCCGAGCCAGGAGCGCTGTTCATCGTGCGCAACGTGGCCAATCTGGTGCCGCCCTTTGAGCCGGAGGGCATGTATCACGGCACGAGCGCGGCGATCGAGTTCGCCGTGCTGGCGCTCCAGGTGCCGCACATCATCGTGCTCGGCCATTCGCATTGCGGTGGCGTCGCGGCCTATCGGGCAAAGATCAGGGACAAGGTGCCGGCGCAGGGGTTCATCGCCCGCTGGCTCACTTTGCTCGACAACCTCAAGGTGCTCGAGGCCGACACCTTCGCCTATGGCGACGAGGCGGCCTTCGAACTCGCCGCCATCCGCTCCTCGCTGGTGCAGCTCCGCAGCTTCCCCTTCATACGCAAGCGGGAAGAGACCGGGCTCCTGGCGATACACGGTCTCCATTTCGACATTGCCAGTGGTAGCCTGATCGCGCTCGATGACGCCGGGAGCTTTACCGCTCTGGCCGCCGCCTGAATCTCTGGCGTAAGGCTTGGGGCGAACATGGGCCCGATCCGGTCAAGCTAGACCGTTGCCGTCAAGCGGCGCTCTTGAGCAGGTTGCGGTTGATGATCAGCTCCGCGATCTGCACGGTGTTGAGCGCGGCGCCTTTGCGTAGATTGTCGGACACCACCCAGAAGGAGAGACCGTTGTCGACGGTCTGATCCTCGCGGATGCGGCTCACATAGGTGGCGAAATCGCCGACGCATTCGACCGGCGTGACGTAGCCGCCGGGCTCGCGCTTATCGACCACGAGCACGCCAGGCGCCTCGCGCAACACGTCGCGCGCTTCATCGGCCGTGATCGGGCGCTCGAACTCGACATTGACCGCCTCGGAATGGCCGACAAACACCGGCACGCGCACGCAGGTCGCCGTGAGCTTGATCTTGGGATCGAGAATCTTCTTGGTCTCGACCATCATCTTCCATTCCTCCTTGGTCGAGCCGTCCTCCATGAAGACGTCGATATGAGGAATGACGTTGAAGGCGATCTGCTTGGTGAACAGCTTCGCCTCGGGCACGTCGGTGACGAAGATGCCCTTGGTCTGGTCCCACAGCTCGTCCATGGCCTCCTTGCCGGCGCCAGACACCGACTGATAGGTGGCGACGACGACGCGCGTGATCTTGGCCAGATCGTGCAGCGGCTTAAGCGCCACCACGAGCTGAGCGGTCGAGCAGTTGGGGTTGGCGATGATGTTCTTCTTGGTGAAGCCGGCCACGGCGTCGGCATTGACCTCCGGCACGATCAGCGGCACGTCCGGGTCGTAGCGCCAGCACGAGGAATTATCGATGACGACGCAGCCTTGGGCGCCGATGCGCGGGGCCCATTCCTTGGCGATGGCGGAGCCCGCCGACAACAGCGCGAAGTCGACGCCGCGAAAGTCGAAATTTTCGAGGTCGCGGCATTTCAGGCGGCGGTCGCCGTAGGAGACCTCGACGCCCATGGACCGGCGCGAGGCGATGGCGAACACCTCGTCGGCGGGAAACTCCCGCTCCTCCAGAATGTTGAGCATCTCCCGCCCAACATTGCCGGTGGCGCCGATGACGGCGACCTTGTAACCCATGCTCAGCTCCCGACGCTTGCGCGGGAATGACCTCGCGCGGCTTTGCGGCCGATGTATGGGAAGCCCGGCGCAAAGTAAAGGCGGCGGCGCGCCCTCAAGCAGTCGGGGAAGGCGAGGTCGGCTCCGGGCCTAGCGGCGGTTGTCGAGCGCCAGCGCCCCCGGGCCTGCGCCCGCGAGCACCAGGAAGCCGCCGGCGATGGTCAGGTTCTTCATCAGGTTGATGGTCTGCATGCGGTCGCCAAGGTCGAAATGGAACAGGAGCCCGGCGAGCACGCAGAAGCCGGCCAGCAGGATCGCCCACCAGCGGGTGAAGAGGCCGAGCAGAACGCAGAGCCCGCCTCCGGCCTCGACCAGAATGACGAGCGGCAGCAGCATCCCAGGTACGCCCTTGGCCCCCATGTAGGCTTGCGCCTCGGCATAGCCGAAGATCTTGCCGATGCCTGCCTGGATGAACATGATCGCCAGCAGCACACGGCCGAGCGTGATCAGATAGGGTCCGGCGAAATACATTTGATCTCCCCTTGTGCTTGAGCCGCCAGGCGCATCGGGCGCTGCCGGCCGCTAATTGCCCCCATCGCCGGGGAGCTCGTTCCTGACCTCGGCGCATTTCTTGGTGATGAATTCGTTGGTCATGCGTACGACCTGTGGGCCGAGAATATTGGTCGAATTATCGAGCCCGGTGCCGGCGTAGATCAAGGCGTAAACCAGCATCGGCCCGCTCGCCTCGCCCCAATTCAGCTCGGCCTTGACCGCCTTGCCGTCCTCGAAGGCGACTTTCGGCGCGATCGAAACCTCGATCCCGTAGGGCTTGCCTTCTTCCTTCTGCGCCAGGGTGCAGCTCAGCTTCTGCGCCGGCATGGCCACCTCGTAAGCGGCCTCGCTCATGGCCTTGGCCAGGGCCTCGCGCTTCACATCGAGCCTCGACTGGCAGACCGCCTTGCCCCAGGGCCATCCGATCTCGCCGCCGAGCATCTTGGTGATGTCGGCCTCGCGCCAGGTCTTGACGATGTCGCAGGAGATGTCGGGGCCTGCCGGGTCTTTGCTGGCGAGCACATCGCAGATCTGGATCTTGCAGGCCTTGCGGGCGTCTTTCTCGGCCTTCTCCTCCGCCGTGAATTCGGGCCCCTTGGTCTCGCCCGAGGGGGTGGAATCGGTCGGCGGTGGCACCGTCTGGTCAGGACCAGCGCCCTCCTCCGCTACCAGGACCGCGGGGCCGAGAAGCATGATCGCTCCAGCAAGCAGGCCGACACAGCGCTTCATAGTCCCCCCTTTCTAGCCCGGCACACCCTGCGTGCGGGGGAGTATGGTGCGCGAGATGAGCCAGTGTCCAGGTTGGCGCCCGCGGAAAGCCGCGGCGGCAATTGATGAATATCCTTCATGAATTCGATTGTGAACTTTTCATTACGCGAATGTGAACAGACCTTCCTATGATCGGCGCTCATGGGGGGTTAGTCCATTGTGGCGCAATCAGAAAAGCCGTCTCGCGGGACGATTTGGGGTCGTCTCCTTTTGCCTTGCCGCAGTCTTGCTTGCCATCGCGGTAGGCCCAGCCAGCGCCCAGTTCTACGTGCGCTCACCGGACGTGGAGAAAGGTGAGATCGCGATCGAAGAGCATGGGGCGGTCTATGCGGGACCGGGAGAGGAAGAGCGGCGCAGGCAGTCCCATGAGGTTGAGCTCAAATACGGATTTACCGACCGGTGGGAGGGGATCGTCGAGGGCTTCTTCAGGCAGGATATTGGCGAGGACCTCACGGCCAGGCAATTTGAGCTGGGGGCCCAGTATGAGCTGGTCGAGCGCAAGGGGGATGGCCTCGGTGTTGCCTTCCGCACCATCTACGAGTTTGCGCTTCAGGACCATTCCCCCGACGAGATCCTGTTTGGTCCGCTGGCGAAATATGTCGTCGGCCGCGACTCGGCCACCGTTAACGCCTTCTTCATCGGGCAGCTCGGCAGCGAGGCGGAGATCGACAGTCTCGAACTCAAACTCAATTGGCGCTTGAAGCATGAGTTCGGGGAAAGACTGGCATTGGGCATCGAGGGTTACAGCGAGATCGAGGACCTGGTGAATCCGGGATCCTTCGCTGACCAGAAGCACCGCTTGGGCCCGGTCGCCTATTTCGAGTTCGAAGGCACCCCCAAATGGGAGTTCGCTGCCGGAACGCTGTTCGGAGTTTCGGACGCCACCTCGGACTTGACCTTCAAATTCGATGCTGAGATCGAATTCTAGTGCCGGGTTTGCGTGGGCCGGCAGGTAACGCTTAAGCGGCGCGGTCGAGCGCCTTGACGATGGCCGCGCCCATGTCTGTGGTGCCGACCGTGCGGCAGCCCTCTTGCGCGATGTCGGCGGTGCGCAAGCCCTGGTCGAGCACGCCGGCGATCGCGCTCTCGATCCTGTCCGCGGTCTCGCCCTGATCGAAAGAATAGCGCAGCGCCATGGCGAAGCTCGCGATGGTGGCGATCGGATTGGCGACGCCTTGGCCGGCGATGTCCGGGGCGGAGCCATGCACCGGCTCGTACAGCGCGCGGCGGCGGCCTTCTGCGTCGGCGGCACCGAGCGAGGCCGAAGGCAGCATGCCGAGCGAGCCGGTGGCCATCGCCGCCTCGTCCGACAGCATGTCGCCGAACAGATTGTCGGTGACGATGACGTCGAACTGCTTCGGCGCGCGCACGAGCTGCATGGCGCAATTGTCGGCGAGGATGTGGTGCAGGGTCACGTCGGCGTAGCGCTCCTGGTGCAGGCGGGTGACCACCTCGTTCCAGAGCACGCCGGTCTTCATCACATTGCGCTTCTCGGCCGAATGCACCTGATTGCGGCGGAGCCGCGCCAGCTCGAAGGCGACAGCGGCGATGCGCTCGATCTCGTAGGTCTCATACACTTGTGTGTCGACCGCGCGTTTCTGGCCGCCGCCGAGATCGGTGATTTCCTTCGGCTCGCCGAAATAGACGCCGCCGGTCAGCTCGCGCACGATCATGATGTCGAGGCCGTCGACGAGGTCGCGCTTCAGCGATGAAGCGTCGGCCAGCGCCGGGTAGCAAATGGCCGGGCGGAGATTGGCGAACAGTTCGAGATCCTTGCGCAGCCGCAGCAGTCCTGCCTCCGGACGCTGCTCATAGGCGACGCCGTCCCATTTGGGACCGCCGACGGCGCCGAGCATGACCGCGTCGGCGGCATGAGCCTTCTTCATCGTGGCGTCGGAGATCGCTTCGCCATGGGCGTCGTAGGCGCAACCGCCGACGAGGTCGGTCTCGGTCTCGATGGTGGCGATGCCTTGGGCGTTGACCCAGGCGACCACGCGGTTCACCTCGGCCATGACCTCTGGGCCGATACCGTCGCCGGGAAGAAACAGAAGATTGTAAACGGCCATGGATTCACGCGCGCCCTGTTGCTAGGAGATGGCGCTTGCGTAACGGGAGATCGGAATGCTGACAAGGGTGCTGTTGGTTTTGGTTCTGGTGGCGGGTTTTGCCACCGGGTTTTCGGATGCCAAGATCGTCGCGATCGGTCTTGCCGACCACGAGGTGACGCAAGTGGAGCTGGAGAAGGGCGAGAAGCTGGCGGTGCCACGTTTCGACACGGGCGGCATCGCCTATGTGCTCGCCGCCAACCTCAAGCAAGGCGACACGGTCGAGATCTCGCTCAACCTTGGGGACAAGTCCTTGCTGCACAACACGCAAGAGCTAAGCCAGGACCAGCCAAGCCTCTTGCTTCAGGCCGGCAAGCGTGGCGTGCCGGCGGGTGGCTGGCCTGAAGGGACCTACCATGCCGAGGCAAAGATCATGCGTGACGGCAAGCCCCTGATCAGCGGGACGTCGACGCCGATGGCATTCGACTAGGCGTTGGGCTGAGACCTAAGCCCAGGGCCGGCGCATTTTGGCTTCGGCCTCGAAGCGGTCGATATGCTCGGCCTTCTCCAAAGTGAGGCCGATATCGTCGATGCCCTCGATCAGGCAGCGCTTCTGAAAGGCGTCGATGTCGAACTGGATCACGCCGCCGTCGGGGCCGCGGATCTCCTGGCTCTCCAGATCGATGGTGATGGTGGCATTGGCTCCGCGCGAGGCATCGTCGAGCAGCTTGTCGACCTCGGCCTGCGGCAGCCTGATTGGCAGAATGCCGTTCTTGAAGCAATTATTGTAGAAAATGTCGGCGAAGGACGGCGCGACGATGCAGCGAAAGCCGAAATCGAGCAGCGCCCAGGGAGCGTGCTCACGCGAGGAGCCGCAGCCGAAATTATCGCCGGCGATCAGGATCGTGGCTTGGTGGTAAGGCGGCCGGTGCAGCACGAAGTCGGGCTTCGGCTGGCCCTCCTCGTCATAGCGAAGCTCGGCGAAGAGCCCGACCCCGAGCCCGGTGCGCTTGATTGTCTTCAGATATTGCTTGGGGATGATCATGTCGGTGTCGACATTGATCATCGGCAGCGGCGCGGCGATGCCGGTGAGCGTGGTGAACTTTTCCATAGCCGGTCCTGACGTTGCGGAATTCCCCTCTC
>JBAUEK010000247.1:0-1849 GCA_049678565.1 Methyloceanibacter sp.
GCCAAGACCAAGGGCATTCGCTGCACCAATGTGAGCTGGGGGCAGTAAAGCGAGGCGTAGCTCGTCTGCCTATTCCCAAACCGGCAGCTTCTCTTCCGCCGCCAGCGCGGCCATGCGCGTTTCGAGCTCGCGCGTGAACCCGGCGTAGGATTCCTGGCCGTAGATCGGATCGCCCACACTGACGGTGCAATTGAAGGGAACGAACAGGGCCGAGCCCTTGGGCAAGGCCTTGCCGAGCCCGTGCGCGAACACGGGATGCACCGGCACTTGCGGCCGCGCCTTGGCCAGGTGGCCGATGCCTTTCTTGAATTCGGCCAGCATCTCCGGCTCGCCCCGCGATCCCTCCGGGAACAGGATGAGAATATCGCCACGGTCGAGCGCCTGCTCGCAGATCTCGAGCGGATTGCCGCCCTCCTTGGCGCTGCCGCGCGCGACCGGAATGATGCCGATGATATTGAGTGCGAACCAGCCCATAGGACCTGGCTTGAGGAAATAATCCGCCGCCGCCACGGGCCGGAGATGCGGCAGCAGGCGCAAGGGGAACAGCGACATCAGCGCCAGCGTATCGAGATGGGAATTGTGATTGGCGGCGAGCACCGCCGGCCCTGACTTCGGCAGCTTTTCGCGATGGCGCACGGTCAAGCCCAGCGCCACCAGGATCACCGCCCGCACCACGACGGCGAAGAACACGAAGCGCAAAACTTTGGTCATCGGTCCGCCCTTCACGAATAGAAAAAGTAGCGGATGAAATGCGTGAACACCGGCGCCGCGTAAGTGAGACTGTCGACGCGGTCGAGAATGCCGCCATGGCCCGGGATCAGGCCGCCGCTGTCCTTCACCCCGAGATCGCGCTTCATTGCCGACATGGTGATATCGCCGAGGAAGCCCGAGACGCCGATGATGGCGCCGGCGAGCGCCGCCCAGCGGAAGTCCATCGGTGTCAAATAGGGGCCGATCGCGGTCGCGACCAGGGTCGTGGTGGCAATCCCGCCGATCAGCCCCTCCCAGGTCTTTTTCGGGCTCACGTTCGGCGTCACCTGGTGGCGGCCAAAGAGCTTGCCCCAGACATATTGGGCGACGTCGTTGAACTGGGTCAGCATGACGAGGAAGAACAACAGCCCCAGTCCGCCGGCGACCGGATTCTCGGCATCACCGGAGACGAGCAGCATCGCCATGTGGCTCAAGGTGAATACCGTCATCATCACACCAAAGATCAGGGTGCCGACGGCACGCAGGAAGCCGTGGGTGTCGCCGCGAAGCGCCATCAGCATCGGGAAAAACAGGAACATCCAGACCGGAATGAACACGACGAACATGCCGTACCAATCGATCGCCGCCCAATAATACTGAATGGGGATGGCGAGATAGGCGAACAGCAGCAGGCCCCGGTCGATGCGCCGTGTCGGGATCAGCGACAGATATTCCTTCAGCGCCAGGTAGGAGATGAAGCCGAGAAACACGATGGCCGCGGTGCGGTTGAACAGCATGGCGCAGGTGAAGGCGGCGATCATCCACCACCAGGAGGCGATCCGCGTTTGCAGCTCGTGATAGCGTCCGCTGGCGTCGCGCTGCTGCAACACAAAGGCGATCACGGTGGCCGCGATCAAAACCGCATAGATACCGCCGGTGGCGTAGACCACATTGGCCGGGATGCCCCAGATTGTGGTCATTGGGGTGGAGCCTCGGCGCGAAGCATCTTGGCGGCCGCGACGATGCTTCGCGCCCGGTTGAAGATGGTAAGCAGGCCGAACGCGAGCAGCACGGCGAGATAGGCCGTGGTCCACAGCCCCGGCGCGAGGCCGGCGCCGATGAGAACAGCGAGGAGGCCGAAGGCGAAGGCGCGGTCGCT
>JBAUEK010000248.1:0-2200 GCA_049678565.1 Methyloceanibacter sp.
AGATCGTGGCCGTCCCCGGCACGCAATCGCTGATCTCTCTCCTGCCCCGGCTGTTTCCGCAAGACCAGGTTGCGATCCTGTCGCCGACCTATGGCGAATATGCCCGCGCTTTCACCGCCGCTGGCACGAGAGTGTTGGAAGCCGCCACGCTGGCCGAGCTCGCGAGCGCGGACGCCGCAATTCTGTGCAATCCCAACAATCCGGACGGGCGGCGCTTCGACGCCACCGCTCTGGCCGAGCTGGTTCGAGGCCGACCCGCGGGCAGCTTGTTGGTGGTGGATGAATCCTTCTGCGACCTCGAAGATAGCGGCTTGAGCCTCGCGCCGCGTCTGCCGCTCCCCGGTGTCGTGATCTTACGGTCGCTGTCCAAAACTTATGGCCTCGGTGGGCTCAGGCTCGGTTTTGCCCTCACGGGCCCCGATCTCGCTACCGCAATCCGCGCGGCACTCGGGCCCTGGCCCGTCTCGGGGCCTGCCATCGAGATCGGCATGCAGGCGCTGTCGGATCGGTCCTGGCGCGAGGCGGCGAAAGGGCGGCTTGGACAGGAGGTGACGCGGCTCGACCGGATGCTGCACCAAGCGGGCCTTGTCATCGTCGGCGGGACGCTGTTGTTTCGCCTCGCCTCAAGCCCGACCGCGCCGGAACTGTTCGACCGCCTCGGCCAAGCAGGCATCCTCGTCCGCAAATTCGACTACGCCCGCGATTGGCTGCGCTTCGGCCTGCCCGGCAGCGAGGATGAATGGCAGCGGCTGGCCGCGGCGCTTGCCTGATCCGCGTGCCCCTCTTCACGTCAACGTAAAGCCAAGTGATTGGCGGCGGCCATCACGGCGCTGTTATAGCGGTCTCAGCTGCTTTGGGACGGGGCTTAGGGAGGATCGCAACTATGATCTCTTGTCGTTATTTGCTTTTCGCCGGCGTGATCGCCGGTGCATTGCTCGGCTCCTTCCCGGCGCTGGCGGCGGAATGGAAGCCGTTCAGCCAAGAGGCGCTGGCGGAGGCGCAGAAGGAGGGCAAGCCGATCCTGGTGGACATCTTCGCGGCCTGGTGCCCGACCTGCCGGGCGCAGAAGCCGATCCTGGAGAAAATCACAGCCGAACCGCGATTCAAGGATCTCGTCGTGCTTGTCGTCGACTTCGACAGTCAGAAGGCCGACGTGCGCGCCCTCAAAGCCCAATCGCAAAGCACCCTGATCGTCTACAAGGGTCCAACCGAATTGGGTCGATCGGCCGGCGATACCAACCCCAACACCATCGCCGCCTTGCTCAGTATCGCCCTCTAGGTCTGCTCTTGTTATGACCATCGGCACAATCGGGCTTGCATTTCTGGCCGGTGTCCTCTCGATCCTATCGCCCTCGTGCTGCCTCTGTTGCCCATCGTGCTGGGCACGGCCACGAGCGAGCATCGCCTCGCGCCGGCAGCACTTGCCGCGGGTCTTGCGATCTCCTTCGTCGTCATCGGCATCTTCGTGGCCACCATCGGTTTCGCCATCGGCCTCGATACCGGTGTGTTTCGCGCCGTGTCCGCCATCCTCTTGATCGGCATCGGCTTGCTGCTGCTGGTGCCGAGGCTTGGGGCTCAGGTCGCGGCCGCAGGCGGTCCGGTCAGCAATTGGATGGAAGGGCAATTCGGGGGCTTCGCCGCCACTGGCCTCTGGGGGCAGTTCGCGCTCGGCCTGCTGCTTGGGGCCGTATGGAGCCCTTGCGTCGGGCCGACCCTCGGCGCGGCCTCGCTTCTCGCCGCCAAGGGCGAGAATTTGGCGCAAGTGTCCCTCACCATGATCGCTTTCGGCGTCGGCGCCGCGCTGCCCCTCATCCTGCTCGGCCTGTTGTCGCGCGAGGCCTTCATGCGCTGGCGCGGGCGGCTGATGCAGGCAGGCAAAGGCGGCAAGGCGCTGCTTGGAGGGCTTCTGGTCGCGATCGGCCTCCTCATCGCCACCGGCCTCGACAAGAGGCTCGAGACCGTGCTGGTCGACGCCTCGCCGGCATGGCTCACGCGGCTGACCACCCGGTTCTGAATAGCGGGTGCGCGCGGGCTCGACCAACGCGCGGTTGGAGCCGGCGAGCCATGAACCACGGCAGGACGCAAAAAAGGCGATCAGCAATTGGCTGATACGCCAGAATCACGTCGATTTTGGTCGTGTTGGCGGAGAAGCGGCCCCGAGGCAAACACCGGGGCCGTTCCCCTTTAATTTGGCCGCCTA
>JBAUEK010000249.1:0-21731 GCA_049678565.1 Methyloceanibacter sp.
CCGCGGCTGGGCGGGTGACCTTGGCTGGCTTAGCGCGTGTGGTCTTGGTGGAGGTCATAGCGGCGAAGCGGCAAGGCCTCTGATCGCGAGCGATACGAACCCTAGCCAATTCGGGCCGCCGAGCGCCGAAAGCCCGAGCACCGAAGGCGCCGCTCCCGGACCGGGAAACGGGCGTCAGGATCGGCTCCAGACATAATGGGAGGAGTGAAGACTGTCCAGCGTCAGGACTGGCGGGCCGACGCATTTGCGCCGCGCGGGTCATGGCCGCGCTAGCCCCGGCCAGCAATGGCATCCGGCTTGGCTTCAACACCAGACAATTCAAGCCCCGGCTGAACCGCCGGCTTGAATCAACGTGGATGCCCGGCACGAGGCCGGGCATGACGAGGCTTAGAGACGCAAGACCGTCTACCCCCGCCTGCCCCGCCTTGCGGCAGCGCCGCCGGTCAAGGGCGCCACGGTCCCGTCCTCGGCGAAGCCCGACATCGTCTCGTCGTCATCGCTCGGGGTCTCGCCCGTTCCTTCCAGAATCTGGGCGGCAATCAGGCCGGCATTTTGGCGAATGGCGCGCTCGATCTTGTCGGCCATCTCCGGGTGTTCCTTGAGATAGGTCTTGGCGTTTTCGCGGCCCTGACCGATGCGCTCCGAGTCGAAGGAGAACCAGGAGCCTGACTTCTCCACCATGCCGGCCTTGACCCCAAGATCGATAAGCTCGCCCGTCTTGGAAATGCCCTCGCCATACATGATGTCGAACTCGACCTGCTTGAAAGGCGGCGCCACCTTGTTCTTCACCACCTTGACGCGGGTCTGGTTGCCGACCACCTCCTCGCGCTCCTTGATGGCTCCGATGCGGCGAATGTCGAGCCGCACGGAGGCATAGAATTTCAGCGCGTTGCCGCCGCTCGTGGTTTCGGGCGAGCCGAACATCACCCCGATCTTCATGCGGATCTGGTTGATGAAGATCACCATGCAGCGGGACTTCGAGATCGAGCCGGTGAGCTTGCGCAAGGCCTGGCTCATCAGCCGCGCCTGGCTACCCATTTGCATATCGCCCATCTCGCCTTCGAGCTCGGCCTTTGGCGTCAGCGCCGCGACCGAATCGACCACGAGCACGTCGATGGCGCCGGAGCGCACCAGCGTGTCGGTGATCTCGAGCGCCTGCTCGCCGGTGTCGGGCTGAGAGATCAGGAAGTTTTCGAGGTCGACCCCGAGTTTTCGCGCATAGATGGTGTCGAGTGCGTGCTCGGCGTCGATGAAGCCGCAAATGCCGCCACGCTTCTGCGCCTCGGCCACGACATGCAGCGCCAGCGTGGTCTTGCCGGAGGATTCAGGTCCGTAAATCTCGACGACGCGGCCACGCGGAAGCCCGCCAATGCCGAGCGCGATGTCGAGCCCGAGCGAGCCGGTGGAAACGGCCTCGACCTCCACCGCCTTCTCGTTCTGGCCGAGACGCATGATGGAGCCCTTGCCGCAATTCCGCTCGATCTGCGAGATCGCAGCCTCGAGCGCCTTTTCTCTGTCCATCTGTCCTCCCTCGACGACACGAAGGCTGGTATTCAACATGGCCGATTCTCCCATATTTCCTAGGCCCACCGATACTGGCAAACTGGCTTTGCCCCGCGCCGAGCCAGTTGCCAAACCCAAGCCGCCAATGTACATGTTTTGTTCTCTGTTCGCAATATGTTCTTTCTGGGAATTGACCCTAACAACCCCTTGGCGACGTTAGCGGGAGAGCTTGTGAGCGGGATGGCGGGCATCGCCGCGGCGGTTCTGCCGGCGCACATAGGTGATGGTGGCGTCGGGGCGCTCGGCCTTGACCTTGAGCGCGGCGATCAGCGCATCCTCCGCATCGACGGCGACGCGGTCGGCTTTGCCCTGGGCTGTCAGGCCTACGGTGAAGTGCGATATCATGGATCTCACCTTCCACCGGCAAGCATAGCGAAGAACGGACGCGGCGGATATGGCTGTGACGGGCCGATTCTAACTCGGGGTGTTGCCCGCTCGCGTATTTGAGCGCAACTCTACAAGCGGTTGATGGCATAGATCAGCTCGCCCCTGAACTTGCCCTCCTCCGGCACCCAGGGAAAATAGATCACCCATTGCAGATGCACCTCGGTCCCGACCTGGTTCAGGCCGGCGAACGGTTTGACCAGCTTCCCCGTCATGTTGACCACGTCGAGGACGCCCTGGGGACCGATGACCAGCGCCTGCGGCACCCACTCGGTCTCCACCAGCGAGCTTAACAACACGCGGTAGAATGCCGTGGCCTGCTCGTGGCCCTGCCAGCGCTCGCCGCCTGCGATCAGCTCCATCACGCAATCATCGGTGAAGACGCTGAGCATGATTTCCATCTGCGCCTGGAACTGGTCCTCGGTGAACGGCTTGAACAACACCTCCTCGGCCTGAACGTGGGTCAGCCACGCCCGCCGGATGGCGTCATATTCCTCCGGGGTCACCTCCCACGTGATCGGCTGGCCCTTGAAGCGGGGATCTTTGAGCAGCTGGGCAACCGGATCTGGGCTCATGTCTCGTCCTTTCGCTGCGGTTGGAGGACACTGCCGATCTCCATCATATCGCCGGCAGACCGGTTCGGGGCGGATAGACCCCGCGCCATCATCCAAGCTGTGGGGCGGCCGGCTTGGCGGCAGCGGCTGTGGCGGCGCGCGGGCCGCGCATGACCGCCTCGCGATAGCCGAAGCGGTCGATATAGGGGCCGAGGCGCTCGATGACTTTCCGCTTCAGCTCCGGCGGCAGCTCATATTCCGAGACACGGTGTTCCTTTTGCGCGTCGAGATAGGCGCGCATCGGCGCCTCCACGGCGGCAAAATCGCCGATCCCGAGCCGCGCATAAATATCGCGCATGGTCCCAATCGGGTCCTTGACCAGATCTTCGTAACGGAGCTCGACCAGCCGGTCTTTGGGGATGAGGTGTTTGTCTTCCTCATAGTCCTCGGTGAGGCGCGCGAACATGTCGAGCACATAGTCGTCGAGCCAGCCGTCGAGATGAGGCGGGTTGTGCAAGCCTTGGGTCGAGTAGAGCGCGCGCCAGAGCTTCACCGTGGAGGGGAACACCGCGAGCGGGTTCCGCGCGATATAGACGAAGCGCGCCCGCGGAAACAGCTCGGTCAGCAGCTTGAGCCGCGCGGCATTAGCCGGCGATTTCATCACCAGCGGCTTGCCGCCATGCTTCAGCGCCAGCCTCTTGTAAAACCAGAGATAGGCGTCCGCCCATTTCTTCTTGGCCGCGGCGGAGAGGCCTTTGAAGTCGAGATAGTCGCTGTCGGCGGGACCGAAGCGTGGCCACGCATGGGTGAGGTAGGGCGTGCCCTCGCCCAGCATCATCATGCCGAACTCTTCTTCTTGCGGGCGGTCGAAGCCGACCGGAACGTCGTCCTGCGGGCGCTTTTCCGGCAACAGCACCTTCATCACCTTGGGCAACGTCCTCTCGGTGAGGAGGAAATGATGCGGAAAGAAGCATTCATAGGTGGTGGGGTAAGCGAGGTTCGGATCGAGCGAGAACAGGTCGTGCATCAGCGTGGTGCCGGTGCGCCAGTGCCCCATGACGAAAACCGGCGGCTGGTCGAGGGGCACGGCCTCGGCCTTGCGGCGGTATTTCGCTTCCGAGATGTAATAGAGCAGCGAATTCACCGGGGTCCAGAGCAGCAGGAGCAGCGTGTCCGGGAGGCAGTTCAGGGTGAAGTTGAAATTGCCGCGCTTGAACAGCTTCATCAGCGCGCCGAAGCGCATGCCGAACCAGAAATAGATCAGCCTGCCGCCATAGCGGTGAATGGTGAGGGCTGGCAGTTTGGGCTTCTGGATTTGCCTGCGGCGAAAGCCCGAATCGTCGTCTGAGGGTTGTTTCTCGTAATCCGGCACGCGTCCATCGACTCCGTAACGCTTGGGGGTTTCGGAGGGGTGTTAGCCGCGATCGGCGACGAAAGGAAGACCTTTGGCCGTTCCGCGCCTGGAGGGGAAAGCGCGCCTTCGCCTCAGCCCTGTAGCGCGGCCTTGACCGCCGCCGCCAGCTCTTTGAGATCGAACGGCTTCTGCAGGAACATGAACTCTTCATTGTCGGCGAGATTGCGCCTGAAGGCGTCCTCGGCATAGCCGGAGATGAAGATGATCTTGAGATCGGGGCGCTGGCTGCGCAGATGCTTCATCAAGGTCGGGCCATCCATCTCGGGCATCACCACGTCGCTGACCACGAGGTCGACCTCGCCATTGTGGCTCAAGAACATTTCCAGCGCCTCGGTCCCGGTCGTGGCTTCGAGCACCTTATAGCCTCGCTGGCCCAGCGCCCGGGCGGCGAAGCTGCGCACGGCGTCCTCGTCCTCGACCAGGAGCACGGTGCCGTGTCCGGTGAGGTCGTTCGGCTGCTCCCGGCGTTCCCGGCGCGCCTGCTGCTCCACCTCGCCCGCGACCTCGACATAGCGCGGCAGGTAGGCGCGCATGACCGTGCCACGCCCGAGCTCGCTCTCGGCGTTGATGGTGCCGCCGGTCTGCTTGACGATGCCGTAGACGGTGGAGAGCCCGAGGCCCGTGCCGCGCCCAACCTCCTTGGTCGAGAAGAACGGCTCGAAGATCTTCTGCATCACCTCCGGCGTCATGCCCATGCCGGTGTCGCTGACCTCGATCAGGACATATTCGCCCGGCTGGAGATGCTGACCGAGCGAGCGCGATTCAGGCTCGGTAACATTGGCGGTGCGGATCGCGAGCTTGCCGCCCTTGGGCATCGCGTCGCGCGCGTTGACGGCAAGGTTGATGATGACCTGCTCGAATTGATGCAGATCGGCCTTGACCGGCCAGACGTCACCGCCGCTGTCAAGCTTGAGCTCGATATTCTCGCCCAGCAGGCGGCCAAGCAAGATGGATAGCTCCGACAGCACGTCGCCGAGCTGAAGCCGTTCCGGGCGCAGGGTCTGCTGGCGTGAGAAGGCAAGCAGCTGGCGCACGAGCCCGGCGGCGCGGTTCGCATTCTGCTTGATGTTCATGATGTCCTGGAAGGCCGGATCGGTCGGACGATGGTTCATCAGCAGGAAGTCGGAGAAACCGATGATCGCCGTGAGCATGTTGTTGAAGTCATGCGCGATGCCGCCGGCGAGCTGGCCGATGGCCTGCATCTTCTGGCTCTGGGCAATCTGCATCTCGAGCGCGCGCTGCTCGGTCGTGTCGATGGCATAGGCGATGGCCGCCTCGTTCTCGCCCTCGGACTGCTCGATGGGGCTCAGATAGAAGCGCCCGCTCCGCTCCTTGTCGTCCTTGAAGGCAATGTCGATAGGCTCGATCAGCCCTTGGCCGGCGATGACGCCGTCGAGCGCCTGGCGTAGCGCCTCGCCGCCTTCCGCGTCGGCAAGGTCAGACAGATTGACCTTGCGCGCGGGCACGCCATCGACCGCCCGGCCGAACAGCCGGACAAAGGCGGCATTGGTGGTGCTGATGGTGCCATCGCGGTCGATGGTGGCGATGGCGATGGGCGCCATGTTGAATAGCCGGGCAAAGCGAAGCTCGGCCGCGGCGGCCTCCTCGGGCTCTCCCGGCGCGCGATTGAGCACCAGCGCATGCGCAAGCCCGCCATTGCCGCCGTAAGGCGGCAGGCAATGCAGGATGCGCACCGGCAGCGTCGTGCCGTCGGCCTTAACCAGATCGATGTCGAAGCGGCGAGTGACACCCTGGGCGGCGCCGCGACCGGCCCGCGCTACCAGCGCCGCGCCATCCTCCGACATGATCTCGGAAAGCTGGAGCTGGCGTCCCGCCGCCTCGGCCAGATCGACACCGAGCCACTGCGCGAGCGTCGCATTCAGATAGCCGATGGTGCCTTCGCCATCGGCGGTGAAGAAGCCAGCCGGAGCGTTGTCGAGATAGGCGATCGCCTGCTGCACCTTCTCAAAGCCCGCCTCCTGCCTTTCGCGGTCGGCCGTGGTCTCCTCGACCTGCCACACCACAAGCCCGCCTTTGCGTCCAGCGGCAGGATCGGCCGGCATGGGCTGGACCGAGATGCGGAACCAGCGCGGGAGAATGCCGGCTTCGCTCTCGGCTTCTCCCGGAGGCGGCAGCCGGAACTCCTCTCTGAGGCTACGGCCCTGCTGCGCTGCCCGCGACAGACGGAAGATCTGCTCGGCGAGATAGGCATTGCCGGCGAAGGCGCGATCCGGCGCCGCCAGCACCATGTCCGGCTCAAGCCCGAGCAGGTCTCGATAGGCCTCGTTGGCGTAGACCACGCGTCCGGCGGCGTCGGCGATGAGGGCCCCTTGCGGCAGATTGTCGACGAAGGCCTTGGTCACGTCGTTGCGCGCGCTCTGCTGACCGAAATGCAGGATGCCGACGGCGCCGGCGAACAGGCAGAACACCCCGACCACGGCGAGAGAGGCAAGAATGGCGAGGACGAAAGGCTCAGCCAATTCGCGCGACAGCATGGCCAGACCCACGGCGGCAACGGCCAGCGCCAGCGCCAGCAGGACCACGAGCCCCACACTGCCATCGCGGCCGGTACGATCGGCGGCGGGCTCGGCGTAGCGCATCGGAGCGTCGATGTCGGTCATGGCTGCAAGCTATCCGATTCGATTCTACTTCGCGCCGCACATTGTGCCCGGCGCCAGGAGGAGACGCATGCGGATGGGTGACAGAACCGGCCATTTCGACCTCACTTTCCGGACGGGACTCTCCCCCTCCGGTTCATGGATCATGGCCCAAGCCGCGCGGCTCCGGACGGCCTTTCGCGTGTCATATTGACACCTTGGTTAACGGTTTATTAGAAGCCGCGCCGCAAGTCTTGCCACGGTCGCCACCGGCAGCGGCCTTGGGGCCTCAAAGAGCCAAAAATGCCTGCCATGACTGACACGGACAGCATCGTCCTCGCTCTCGCCGCCTTCCTGTTCGCGATCGCGCTCATCGCGCTCACGGCCTGGGCGTTCAGGACCTTAGTCCTCACCGGCGGGCGGGCCGGCGGGAGTTTCCTGCGCGGGCGCGACCGCAGGCTCGGCGTGGTGGAGACGGCGTCCGTCGATGGGCGGCGCAAGCTCATTCTGATCCGCCGCGACGATGTGGAGCACCTGATCATGACCGGTGGTCCTGTCGACGTGCTGATCGAGACGGGGATCGAGGGACGCAGGCATTTGGAGCCCCCGCTCGAAGACGTGGTCATCGCCAGAGCCGAACCCCGGCCGCCCCCCGAATTCGACCGGACCTGATCTCGCCCCCCACCTTCAAGCCAATTTTCTGGTTGACTATGGCAAATTGGTCATAGTGGTTTTGCTTGTCGCTCGGGCCGAGTTGCGGTAGACAAGACATGCGAGCTTATGGTTGCCATGCGTAGTTGTGGCAGGCGGATGAAGCGACGCCGGTAGCGTCAGCCGCTCATGCCGTAAGAACGCCGGTAGTTCCCTGCTAATGGTCCGACACCGACTGGCTTCGGCCAGTCATGTCAGTCCCCCAAACACTTCACTCCCCGCCCCAAAGCGGGGAGTTTTTTTGTGCTCGCACCACCAGCTTGTCGCGTTAGCCTTGGCCCATGCTTCGTCTCATGCTTTTCATCTGCGCCGGTCTCGCGGCGACGCCCATCCGCGCCGGGGATATGCCGGAGGGCTTCGTCTATCTCCGCGACGTCGATCCCACCATTCAGCAGGACATGCGCTATGCGGGCGCCGACAACTTCACCGGCCACCCGGTCCCGGGCTACCGGGCGCCCGAATGCGTGCTGGCGAGGCAGGCGGCGGAAGCGCTGGCCGCGGTGCAAGCCGATCTGAAGGGGCAAGGACTCAGCCTCAAACTCTATGATTGCTATCGCCCGGCGCAAGCCGTGGCCGCCTTCGTCGCCTGGGCGAAAGAGCCGAGCGCCCCCGAGTCGAAGACCGTCCACTATCCCAATCTCGACAAGACGATGCTGTTTCCGCAGGGCTACATCGCCACGGTCTCGGGCCATTCTCGTGGCGCCACCATGGATCTCACCCTCATTCCGCTCGGCGCCGAACCGGCTCCCTTGTCATCCGGGCAAAGCCTTGGCGCCTGCACCGCCCCTCAGGTCGAGCGTGAAGCCGATGACAGCCTCGACATGGGCACGGGCTTCGACTGCTTCGACGTGAAGGCCAATACGGAGGCGTCAGGGCTCACGCCGGAGCAGCGCGCCAACCGCCAGATCCTGCTCGATGCCATGAGCCGGCATGGCTTCAACAATTACGACAAAGAATGGTGGCACTTCACGCTTCGAGACGAGCCCTATCCGGACACGATCTTCAACTTCCCGATCGGGCCGCCGTCAGGCGTGAGAAAGCCCTGAGGCGGTCGAGCCAGGAGGATGGGGGAAATCGGCGTCGCGACGGCCAAAGGGAGGCTACTCGTCGCGGTAGACGCGCTCGCGCCGTTCGTGGCGCTCCTGGGCCTCGACGCTCAAGGTTGCGATCGGGCGCGCATCGAGCCGTTTCAGGCTGATCGGCTCGCCGGTTTCCTCGCAATAGCCGTAGGTGCCCTCGTGCAAGCGTCCGAGCGCCGCATCGATCTTGGCGATCAGCTTGCGCTGGCGGTCGCGGGCCCGGAGTTCGAGCGCCCGCTCGGTTTCCGTGGTCGCCCGGTCGGCGATATCGGCATGCTGCGCCGATTCGTCCTGAAGGTGCTGGAGGGTCTCCTTCGTGGAGCGAAGGATCTCGTCCCGCCAGGCGAGCAGCTTGCGCCGAAAATAGGCGCGCTGACGCTCACTCATGAAAGGTTCGTCGTCAGAGGGCCGGTAGTCCTCGGGTAGCTTCTTTTTGGCCGGCATGAATGCCTCTGTCACACGCATGCTATTGGTTCTCCGGGCGATTGGCCCCGCTTCCACAGGCCGGCCCTTGGTTGAACCGCGACCCCCTACCTGGGCTGCCCCGTATTTACGGAAGCCGAGGACCAAGTCAAGTAACAGACGCTCTTGACAAATGATCCGCGGCGGAGCCGGGCGCCGACAAAGAGTCAGAGCGGGATGACATGGGCGTGACGGCAATGAAGCTGCCGTCCCTGAACGCCTCGGTAGCCCCGCATCGCGCGGCCAAACGAGCCCTTTCGTCGCCTCGCGCACCGCGCTAAGAGGCGCTTTCGCACCGCGGGTCGCAAGGAGCAATTCACAAGCGTGCCGATCTCCAGCATCACCCACGGCGCCGTCGACGCCTTCCGCAATGTGGGCGGCTTCGCCGCCGGCCTGGTCGAGCCCACCGTCAGGCTCGGCGTCACGGGATTGGCGCGTTCGGGCAAGACCGTCTTCATCACCGCGCTCGTGCATGATCTCATCGCGCAAGGACGCATGCCCTTCTTCGATGCCGTAGCGCAGGGGCGGGTGTTGCGCGCTTATCTGGAGCCGCAGCCCGACGACAACGTGCCGCGTTTCGATTATGAGCGGCATCTGGCCGATCTTACCGCGAGCCCGCCGCGCTGGCCGGACAGCACGCGGCGAATCAGCCAGCTCAGGATCGCGCTCGAATATGAGCCGCAAGGATTTTGGAAGCGGCGGCTCGGCTATCATCGCCTCAATATCGATATCGTTGACTATCCGGGCGAGTGGTTGCTCGATCTGCCGCTGCTTGGGCTCGATTACCGGGACTGGTCCGGACAGGCGCTCACGCAGAGCCGGGCCAAGCAGCGAAAGGCCTCGGCCAAGGATTGGCACGCGGCGCTTGCCGCGACCGATCTGGCCGCGCCGGCGGACGAGGCGGCGGCGCAGCGGCTTGCCGATCTGTTCAAATCCTATTTGCGCGACACACGCGCCGATCCGCACGCTCTGTCGACGCTGCCACCGGGGCGGTTCCTGATGCCCGGCGATCTCGAAGGCTCGCCCGCGCTCACCTTTGCCCCGCTCGATGCCAAGGCAGCGGAGAGTTTCCCGCGCGGCTCGCTATGGGCGATGATGGAGCGGCGCTACGAGGCCTATAAGACCCATGTCGTGCGCCCCTTCTTCCGCGATCATTTCGCCAGGCTCGACCGCCAGATCGTGCTGGTCGACGTGCTCGCCGCGCTCAATGGCGGCCGGCCCGCCGTCGCCGACCTCGAACGCGCCATGACCGAAATCCTCGACTGTTTCAGGACCGGGTCGAACAGCCTGTGGTCGAGCCTGTTCGCGCCGCGCATCGACCGCATCGTCATGGCCGCGACCAAGGCCGACCATCTGCACCACACCAGTCACGACCGGCTCGAGGCGATCCTCGCCTTGCTGACCGAGCAGGCGATGGAGCGGTCGAGATATGCCGGCGCCGAGGTGAAGGCGCTCGCCCTTGCCGCCATCCGGGCGACGCGCGAGGGCAAGGCGACGCGGAACGGCGAGGTGCTTCCTTGCATCGTCGGCTATCCGCTCCCGGGCGAGACCATCGGGCGCCGCCATTTCGACGGCAGCGAAGCCTTCGCCATTTTTCCCGGCGACCTCCCAGCCAACCCCAGAACCGCGTTGCGTCATCCGGAAGCGCAAGCCGACGAGGTCCGCTTCGTGCGTTTCCGGCCGCCGGATCCGGTGCCGCTGCCTTCCGGCGGCTTCGCGCCCTTTCCCAATATTCGCCTCGACCGCGCGCTCCAGGCTCTGATTGGAGACCGACTCACATGACCAAGCCACGTAAGCCCGCCTCCTTTCGCCTGGAGGAGGTGGAAATGGTCGAGGCCCCGCTCGCCCCGCCCGTGATCGCGACGGACGAGGCGCAGCTGCCGGCGACCGTTCGCGCTCTCCCCGCGCTGAGCCGCGGCTGGCGCTGGGGAAGCATTCTTCTGACCGCAATCGGCGCTCTGGTCGGGCTCGCGTCGGCGATGTGGCTGCACGATCTCGTGCGCGAAATGATGGCCCGGCAGGATTGGATCGGCTGGGCCACGATCGGATTGCTGGGGCTTGCCAGCTTGGCGCTGGTGATGATCGTGCTGCGCGAGGCGGTGGGGCTGGCCCGGCTCGGGCGGCTGGGGCGGCTTCGGCATGAGGCCGACAGCGCCGCGGCGGCAGGCGACAAGGCTCTCGCGCTCGACGTCGTCAGCCGGCTGAAGCGCCTCTATGCCGGGCGAAAGGACCTCGCTTGGGGCATGGCGCGCCTGGCGGAGCACGAAGGCGAGATCCTGGATGCGGGCGAGCTGCTGCGGCTGTCGGAGCGTACCCTCGTGGCCCCGCTCGACCCGATTGCCAGGAGCATCGTGGCGACATCGGCCAAGCGCGTGTCGGTGGTCACCGCGGTGAGCCCGGCGGCCCTCATCGATATGCTGTTCGTGGCCAGCGAGAATTTGCGCATGCTGCGCCGCCTCGCCACGCTTTATGGCGCGCGCCCCGGCACGCTGGCGCTGTTGAAGCTCGCGCGCATGGTCGTCACCCATATCGTTCTGACCGGCGGCATCGCCCTTGGCGACGACGTCGTCCACCAGCTGGTGGGCCACGGCCTTACCGCCAAGCTGTCCGCCCGCCTCGGCGAGGGGCTTTTCAATGGAGCGCTGACCACGAGGATCGGCCTCGCCACGATCGATGTGTGCCGCCCCCTCCCCTATATCGACGTGCCACGCCCCCGCTTTCGCGAGCTTGTGGCGGAGGTTGCGGGCTTGCGCTGACGCGGCGGTTTTAGACGAGGCGTCGGCGCCCCGGCCTCGGTGGATATCGGGGATAATCGCACGCGGGCTCTCGTGCCCGGAACGCGCTGATGTAGGATTGGTCCTGTGAGTTGAGGGTTTGTCGAAGGCGCTGGAGGAGACTTCCGAAACGCGCCGGAGGAACCGATCCGAAAGGGCCCGAGGGCCAACCTGAAGCGCGCCGGAGGAGCAATCCGAAGGTGCCGGAGGGGTGACCCGAGAGCGCTGGAGGCGCGGGCTGAAGGTGCCGGAGGGAGAACCCGAAGGCGCCCGAGATGATCCCGAAGCTCATAAGGGCAAGGCAAGCCCAGTGTCGCCCCCGCCAGGGGCGGCTGAAGGCGGAGGGGTAAGCTAGCAGAGTGTGCCACGGCCTGTCGGGTTCGCCGCAATGCCGTGGGGTGAGGTCGATAGGGCTCACTCAGCTGCAAGCTCAACCGCTGAACCCCGGTTCCAACCTGGCCAAGGTTGGCACCGCGTCGCAGCCACGCGACGCTAAATAATGGGCCTAGGCCGGGATTACGCCTGCCGCTTTGTGGGCAACCATGAAGGTGAGCGCGTGATCCAGAGACCGAAAGGTCTCGCGGCGCCGACCGATCGTCCCGAACGGGCGTGAGGACGACATCGCAACAGGGAGGCGGAGCTTCGGCTCCGCCTTTCCTTGTTTTGGCCCCTGCCTCATGCGCTCTCAGCTCCCCTAGCATCGATCCCCCGGTCGGCTAAGATGGCGCCCGCCATGAGCACGTCGCAGCCGCCAATCGCCCCAACCGCCTTCGAGCCTCGGGCCTGAAAGAGTCGTGATGCCGACCCGCGGATTTTTCTCGGCGCTGTTCCTGTGTAGCGCGACCTCGGTTGGTCTCGCTTTGCTTCCGGGCTGCAGCACGGTCGGGCAGGTGACGGGCACCGCCAAGGACGGCGCCTCCACCGACAAGGCGGCGCGCTATGTGAAGGCGGACGATCCGCTTGCGAGGCCGATCCAGGTGGCATGGACCTCGGCCCGGGCGGTCCATTGCGGCTTCATGTTCGATCCTGAGAGGCTCAAGGCCGACTACATGGCCGACGAGAGCCGCAGGGGCCTCGACCCCTATCAGCTGCAGAAAATGTCGCAGGCTTACGATTACACGCGCACATCGGTGCTGGAGACGATCCAGGAAGATCCCGCCTATTGCAACAAGGCGCGGACCGACGCGATCAGAGCCGATTTGAGACGCTATCTTGCCGGGGACTACGCGCCGACCGCACGCCTCGCGCGCTGATGTTTCAATGGGCTGGCGACGACGGCATCGTCGGATTCGACCCGGTGATGATCGGATCCGCCGCGCTCGGGTCAATTGGTTCCGCGCCTGAGGCTATGGGCCCGGAGGTAACGTCCGACAGCTTTCGTGGCGGCGCTGGCTCGGTGGCCGCGGGCTCGTGCTTGATCTGCTCGGCCAGGCGAAGGAGCCTCGCTTCGTTTTCCTCTCCGGCGAGGAGATAGGCTATGCCGTCTTCCTTCCAGGACACCGAGCCGATGGCGCCCTCGCGCCGGAAGAGCGGCCGCGCCTTTCCTCCGCCGCGCATGGCATAGAGCGCAAGCGGCGCCCTCTCGGTCCCGAGATACAGCATCTGAGCGAGCGGTTTGCCGTCGAAGCGCAAAAACTGGGCGCGCATGAATTTGAGGCCTTCCGCCTTGAGATCGGGGAGCTTTACCGCCGGGCCGATGGCTTGGGCGAGTTGGAACGCCACCAGATCGCGATTGCCTTGGCTTTCCAGACCCACCTCGACACTGGAGCGGCTGAGCAGCGCCTGCGCCCGCAGAACCTCGTCCTGCCAGGTGGGTGGCGCCATCTCGACCCGCTTCGGTAGGGGCGCTGGCGGCGGGGCCACCAGTGGCTGGTTGACGGCAGCAGGTGCGACCGCTGGCTGTTGCCCGAACGGCCAGCCATAGCCGGCCACAAGGACGAAGAGCACGAGCCCCGTTACCACGGTGGCAACGCCGATCTTGACGAGGCCGTTCCCGCGCGGGCGAGCCACCGGCAATGGCATCGTGGGCGTGTTGGCCATGATCTCCCCAACCTCGCCGGCAAGAATGGCTTCGAAGGCGCATTCGAGCCTGCCATGCGCCTGCTTCAGGACTTCGACGCGCTGGGCGATCACGTCATCCTGGACCAGCACTTTATCGACGGCGCGGGTCTGCTCCCGCGCGAGCTGACCGTCGACATAGGCCACGAGCAGTTCGTCGCTGAGCTCGGTCATGGTTGTTCCGTTGCCTCGCCCGGGTCGAGAGACTCAATCGCGGCGTTCGCCGGCGCTTGCGCCGATGAGCCGAGGCGATCGGCAAGACCGGCGCAAGCGCGGATCAGGCGCGCCTGGATCATGTCCGGGCTTGCATCGAGCACGCGGCCGGCCTCCTCATGATCGAAGCCTTCGCCATAGACGAGGAGCAGCGTGCTGCGCTGTTGTGGTGGCAGATGCCCGAGGAAGCTCGCAGTCAACGCATCGAAGTCGGAGTCCTCATCCCGGCGGAACAGCCGCTCGAAATCGGTGTCGATTGCCTTGGACTGGCGCGACGGATCGGCGTGATCGCGAAGCTCGCTCAGCCAGAGCTGGTAGATCTCGGCGAAGGCCCACCGGTCGAGCGGCGTCCCTCGTTGGTAGCGATGCTGGCCGGCAAGCATGCGCTTGAGCGCGCGGCGAAGAACGGTCTTCCCTTCCCGCTTCTCGCCGACGAGCACATCGGCGAAGCGCTTCAACCTCGGCAGCATGGCGATGAGGCCATGCCGAACGGATTGATGATGAATGTCGGCCTGCACGCTATATCCCCCCGCCGCGTTGGGTTGAGTGCTGGCGAACGCGCAAGAGTGCCCTCTCCCCCACGCGAATCACTAGAATATCACATCAGTTTATCCGCAGGCCCTGCTAGGGTTAAAGCAAGGTCAGAAAGCTCTTGCGCTATGGGTGTTCCTGCCTAAATGTTTGCGTAAAATTGGAGCAAGACTTGCGCATGTCTGTCGTGCCCCACGATGCCGAGGAAACGAGCCCGGAGACCGAGGACGACGCGACGCCGGAGCGGCGCCTCCAGGATCTGGCCGAGTCAGCTTTGGCCCAGACGAAGCAAGCGACCGCCAGCACCTTGACGGCGAGCCGCGAGGCATGGGCGAAAGCGGCCGAGCTTCAGCGCGAGGTGGCGCGCGGCCAGGTCGCGCAGCGCATCGCCGGATTGGCCGACAAGACGGCCAACCTCACCAAGCAGGCGACGGCAAGCGCGGCCACCGCGAGCAAGACGGGCTTGGCCAAGGCGGCGAAGATCGGTCGCGAGACGGTGTTGCCGGAGCTTGGGCGGACCGGCGCCAAGCTGCGCGAGCGCACCAGACCCGAAAGGCTCGCGCAGGATTACCGAAGCTTCCTGATCTGGCTGCATGACAATGTGCTCGACCACGCATTCGAGCGTTTGTTCTTCGCTCCGACCAAGGGCCAGGCTTCGCTCGACGGTCTCACCGTGCGCGGCGCCAACCGGGCAAGCGGCCATGACTACAGGCCCTCGCCTTATTATGTGTTCAAATGGGCGCTGGCGGCCGTCCCCGAGGAGAAAATCCCTAAGCTCAACTTCGTCGACCATGGCGCGGGCAAGGGGCGTGTTTTGCTGCTCGCCTCCCAGCATCCGTTCGCCGCCATCGGCGGCATCGAGTTCGCCGAGGAGCTGCACGATGACGCGACCATGAACATCGCGCAGTTTCCGCGGAGCAGCATGAAATGCCGCAACGTCGAATGCGCGCTCGACGATGTGGTCAACATCACGCCGCTGGACGGCGAGACCATCCATTATTTCTTCAATCCGTTCTCGACTGAAATCTTCGCCGACGTGCTGCAAGGCATCGTCGCCTCGTATCACGCCAAGCCGCGGCGGCTGTATATGATCCTGATCGACATGGACGCCGCCGAGATGATGCATAAGACCGGCGTGTTCCAAGAAATGAAGCTGCCGCCGGCGGAGCGTCTGCAAGCAAAATTGCTGAGCCCCTACACGATCACGGTCTATCGTTCGCTCGCCTGACGTCGAGGCTGGCGAGGACAGCTACTTCACGCCGAGCTTCTTCTGCAAGTTCGTCGAGGAGGTGGTGTATTGGAACACCAGCTTCTTGTCGGGATAGACATATCTGTGGGCTTGCTGCGCCATCAGCGCGGCCTCGTGAAATCCCGACAGAATGAGTTTCAGCTTGCCCGGATAGGTGTTGATGTCGCCGATGGCGAAAATGCCCTTCTCGCTCGTCTCGAATTTCTCGGTATCGACCGGGATGAGGCTGTCCTTGAGGTCCAGTTTCCAATCGGCGACGGGTCCGAGCTTCATGGTGAGACCGAAAAACGGCATCATGACTTCGGCCGGCTGCTCGAACATGACGCCATCGGCGCCCTTCACCGTCACCGCGCGAAGCTGACCGTCCTCCCCGTGCAATTCCGTCACCTGTCCGAGCTTGAAGGTGACGTCGCCGGATTCCACCAGCGTCAGCATCTTCTGCACCGACGCCGGCGCCGCCCTGAACTCCGCCCGGCGATGCAACAGGGTCAGGGACTTGGCCACGGGTTGCAGATTCAAGGTCCAGTCGAGGGCTGAGTCGCCGCCGCCAACGATGAGCACGTCGCGGTCGCGGAAGTTCTCCATCTTGCGCACGGAATAGAACACCGATTTGCCTTCATAGGCCGCGATGCCGGGAAGCGGTGGACGCTTCGGCGTGAACGAGCCGCCGCCTGCGGCGATCACCACCAACTTAGCTTCGATCGCGGTGCCGAGATCGGTGGTCACGCGGAAGCCGCCGTCGTCGAGCCGCTCCAGCGTGTCGACCCTCTGATTGAAGTGGAACTCGGCGCCGAACGGCTTGATCTGATCCATCAGCTTGTCGGTGAGCTCCTGTCCGGTCACCACCGTCAGGCCGGGAATGTCGTAGATCGGCTTCTCCGGGTAGAGCTCGGTGCATTGCCCGCCGGGGCGATCGAGAATGTCGATGACATGCGCCTTGATATCGACAAGGCCAAGCTCGAACACGGCGAAAAGGCCGACGGGGCCCCCGCCAATAATCACGGCATCAGTCTTGATCACAGTGTCGGTCATGATCGGCTAGATCTGCTTCTCGGGAATGCGGACAACAAGACCGTCAAGGGCTTCCGTGACTTTGATCTGACAGCTCAGCCGACTCTCGGGCCGGATGTCGAAGGCGAAGTCGAGCATGTCTTCCTCCATCTGCTCCGGACTCCCGGTCGGGTCGCGCCAAGCCTCATCGACATAAACGTGGCATGTCGCGCAGGCGCAGGCGCCGCCGCATTCGGCGGCGATGCCAGGGATCGAGTTCCTCACCGCAGCTTCCATCACCGTCATGCCCGGCTCGGCCTCGACAACGCGCTCGGTTCCATCGTGCAAAATATACGTAATCCTGGCCATGGCATTGGCGCGCTTGCGTTCTCTTCCAGTCTTGGGAGACGGGCGGCGGCAGAGATCCGCCCCCGAGGGTGCCGGTGCGAACGGGACCGTCCCCCGCGCGTGGCGCGTCTCTATAGGGCAATTGGGCATGAGACTCCAGCGCCTTCCCGCCGCTGCGCGCAAGCGTCGCTCAGGCCGAGCCCGTCCAAGACTGCATCCCTTCCAGAATTGACAGAGCGTCGGTTTACTGGAGCGGCGACTTCACCTCGTCTTGGCCGAACCTTGGCCACGCACCCTCGGATGCTCGACGGCACATCTTTGCGTCAAGCCTGGCGAAGGGCGGCGCAATGCCCTGGAAATCAGGCGCTCAAGCCATCGAGTGCGATGATATCCGTGTCGCGTTTTTGCAACCAGAGACCCAAACACAGGCCCGTCCGGACTTCACCCCAGCCGAAATTAGACTGCAATAATAACGACTTGCCACGCATAAAGCATATTTGGCGAATAAGCTTTTTTTAGGCCTAAAAATTCGTTAAGGATAAGGGAGCGGGGGAAAATGCGTTTCGGGGCCACTTCTGGTATAAATTCAGGCCGGAAGGATACTCATCGGCACGACGCCCGCGCCGCTGCAGGCGGTGTATGAGTGCGCGGCGCAAGTTTTTCTCAAGGTTAGTTGGTGCGAGGGACGCGTGATGGCGCAGGAACAAGCGAAGTCGCCGCCTGTTGGAGAGGCCGCCGACAAAGCTTCAGCTTCACTCGATGCAAAGGAGATGTCCACGGGCGGCGAGGTGCGCGACGAGGCGCAACTCGAGCCCGACGTGGACGCCGATGGGCAGCGGAAGCTGTCGTTGGCCGAGCGGCTGCGGGCCGAGCAACGCAAGATTTCCGAGCGCAAGACACCGGAGCCTAGAATGGAAGACGCGAAGCCGGCCGATCTCGACGATATTGGCGCCGCCGGAGGAAGGCCGATCACACGCTCGCGTCGAGGCGCAGGCGGGACTCCGCGCAGGATAGCCGCAGCCGCGGCCGCTAATGATGATTTGCCTTCGATCGGCGGCCTGATCTTCGCCCTGCAACAGCGACCCTCCAAATCTCCGTTCCTCCTCGCCTTCGTCGCCTCGCTCGTGTGGTTCGTCGTCGGCGGCTTCTTGGCCTATGGGCTCGTCAGCTCCGGCTCTCAGGCCGGCGGCACCGCCGATCTTCTCGCCAACCCCTCGACGCTCACCGCCGCCGTCGCCATTCTTGTTCCCATCGCGATCTTCTGGTTTCTGGCCCTGCTCGTGTGGCGCGCCCAGGAACTACGGCTGATGGCTTCGGCCATGACCGAGGTCGCGGTCCGCCTGGCCGAGCCCGATAAGCTTGCGGAGCAATCTGTCGCCTCGCTCGGACAGACCATCCGCCGGCAGGTCGCGGCCATGAACGACGCCATCTCCCGCGCCATCGGACGCGCCGGCGAGCTGGAGGCACTCGTCCACAACGAAGTGGCGGCGCTCGAGCGCTCCTACAGCGACAACGAACTCCGGGTCAGGGGCCTGATCAGCGAGCTCGCCAGCGAACGCGAGGCTCTGACCAATAACAGCGAGCGCGTCAGCGAGTCGTTGAAAGGCGTGGGGGCGCAGATCGCGCGCGACCTCTCCACCGCGAGCAGCAACATCGACAAGAGATTGGCCGAGCGGGGCGTCCAGTTGACCGAGCTTCTCGTCGCGCGCAGCAGCGAAGCGGCCGAGCAAGTGCACCGGGCGCAAACCAAGGTGCAGGAGCACATGCCGCTCCTGCTTGAGCGCCTAGGCCAGGAGCAAGAGCGGCTGGGTCAGGTCGTCGAAGGGGCCTCCAAGAACCTGTCGGCGCTTGAAAGCGCTGTCGGCGAGCGCACCACGGCCCTCGACCACACTTTGAGGGAGCGGACCGAGGCTCTGACCACCACCCTGGAGACGCGCATCCAGGCGCTGGAATCGACCGTCAGCCATGGCGCCGTGCTCCTCGACAATACGCTGAAGGACCGCACCGAAGCCTTCGCCACCTCCATCGGTCAAGGCGCCGCCGGCTTGGACAGCCTCTTGAAGGAGCGCGCCAAGCTGCTGACGGCATCGATCAGCGAAGAGTCGAACACCCTCGACAAGACGCTGAGGGACCGCACCGAAGCCTTCGCCAACTTTATCGGTCAGGGTGCTACGGGCCTCGACAAGCTGCTGAAGGACCGCACCGAGGCGTTCGCCATCTCCATCGGTCAGGGTGCTACCGGCCTCGACAAGCTGCTGACGGACCGCACCGCCGCCTTCGCCACCTCAATCGGCCAAGGTGCGGTGGGTCTCGACAATGTGCTCAAGGAGCGCACGAAGCTGCTGACCGCCTCCATCAGCGAAGAATCCGCCGCCCTCGACAAGACGCTGAAGGACCGCGCCGAGACCCTGGCCACGTCCGTGGAGCAGAGCGTGTCCGGATTGGGCAGGATGATGGCGGAGCGTACCGAGCAGGTGGCCGCGTTTATCGGCCAGGGCTCGGCGGTGCTCGACCAGACGCTGAAGGACCGCACCGAATTGCTGGCCACGTCACTCGGCGAAGGCGCCTCCGCCCTCGATAGGACGCTGAAGGAGCGCGCCGAGCAGTTGACGACCTCCCTCGATCAGGGAACCAGCGCGCTCGACAAGACGCTGAAGGACCATGGCGAAAACTTCCACTTGGCCATCAGCCACCAGGCCACCGCCTTGGCCCAGTCGCTGAAAGAGCGCACCGACGCCTTTGCCTCCGCGATCAATCTGGGGGCCATCGCGCTTGACCGCACCCTCGCCGATCGCTCGGAGGCGTTCACCAGCTCTCTCGCCCAACGCAGCAAGGCGGTCGAACTTGCGATCGGCCAGCAAGCGTCGGCCTTGGACAAATCGCTCGCCGAGCGAACCCTGGCGGTGACCAATTCGCTGACCGAGCGCCTACAAACGATCGACACCACCTTCGGCCAACGCACGAGCGAGATCGACCGGGTGCTGGCGGAGCATTCGCGCACGGTCGAAGTGACCTTCGGCAAGCAGGCAACGCAGCTGCATGAGCTGCTCGCCAGCAACTCGGCCATGATCCGGCAGACCGCCGGCGAAGTCGGCTCGCAGTCCAAGGAGGCCATCGGCGCGCTGACCGCGCAGACACAGACCTTGCGCCAAGTCTCGAGCGGGCTGCTGGAGCAGATCCACAGCCTCACCCAGCGCTTCGAAAATCAGGGCCAAGCGATCCTCACCGCGGCCAAGGCGCTCGATTCCTCCAACACCAAGATCGACTCCATTCTGGAGAACCGGCATCAGGCCATCATCGGCCTCCTGCACGCGGTCAACACCAAGGGCCAGGATCTCGACGGCGCCATGCGGTCCTATGCCGGCACGATCGAGAACGCGCTTACGCACGCGGAGACGCGCGCCAAGCAGATCGGCGGCGCTCTCGCCCGCGACACCGCGGGTCAGGCGCAGCAGGCCCTCTCCCAGATCGAGCGCTTGCGCGAGGAGGCCCAGGCCCATACGGCGCGCGCGGTCGGCGACCTCAAATCGAGCTTCGAGACGGTCATCACCCAGATCGGACGCCAGCTCGAGCAGATGCGCGGCCAATTCGACAATACCTCGCAGGGCATGCGCGACGCGGCGCAGAAGACCGCGACCGATCTCGATTCGATCAGGCAGGAGATGCAGCGGCGGATGGAGAGTCTACCGCAGCAGACGGCGCAGGCGACCGCGGCCATCCGCAAGGCGCTTGCAGACCAGCTCAAGGAGATCGAGGCCATCACGCCGGTACTGACGCGGCCGCAGCTGGCTGACCAGAACGCCGAGCCCTACCGCCAGCCGCAGCTCCAGGGCAACGGCCGGCCGCAGCTCCAGGGCAGCGGCGCCGAGCCCTATCGTCAGCCCCAGCTCCCGCCAAGGATGGAGCCTCTGGTGCTGAGGAACGAGGAGAACGGTCCCGCCGCCGACTATGATGCGCCTCCCCCGCCCCAGTTCGACGCAAGAGGCCGCCCGGCCGCAGCCGCGCCACTAGCCGGAAGCGATCTCGGCTCGGTCGCCAATAGCTTGGCCCAGCAGCTTTCCGGCGCATCGCATCTCGACCGGCGCAGCGTGGCCAGACCGCAAGGGCAGCCCGCGCAATATCCGAACCAGGTGGAGCAGCGCCAGGTAGAGCCGCGCCAACCTGACCGTAGGCGCGAAGCTTGGTCCGTCAACGATCTGCTTGCCAATGCCGAGACCTCGCCGCAGCCGCAGCGGCCCGACCCCTACGCGCCCCGCGCGCCTCAGCCCCGGCCGGCTGGACCAGCCCAGGGCCTGCGCCTCGACGAGATTGCCCGGGCGATGGATCACCGCACCGCGGCCGAAGTCTGGCAGCGCTTCAGGGCCGGCGAGCAGGGCATCCTCGGACGGCACCTGTACAGCCTGGACGGCCAGGCGACATTCGACGAGATCAGCCGCCGCTATGAGCGCGATGGCGACTTCCGCGCCACGGTCGATCGCTATATCGGCGATTTCGAGCGGCTTCTGAACGAGGCCGAGCAGAACGACCCCGATGGGCGGATGCTGCAGAACTACATGACTTCGGAGACCGGCCGCGTCTATCTGCTGCTCGCCCATGCCAGCGGGCGCCTGCGCTAGGCGGTCTTCCCCGGGATCCACGGTCAGATACGTCGGAGCCAGCGGTCCGGTTCGCCGGCCCAGGTCCGGCGCTGACGGCGCGGCCGGTTTCTCTTCTGCCAAACGTGGTTCCGGCGTGGCAGAAAGCGCCCGCGGCATGAACAACGACGCGCGCCGCTCTCCCGACGAAAGCGCAAGGCAGACTTTGC
>JBAUEK010000250.1:0-4898 GCA_049678565.1 Methyloceanibacter sp.
ATCAAAAAAGCCCGGTTGCCCAGCCATGCCAACCCCCGTCTTCAGCCTGACGAAGTGAATCAGTCTGTCGCCGATTCGACCAGGGTTTTTGGAGGTGTCCAACTGGTTAACCTAGGAAAAATGCAATGAGAAAATTGTTCCTGATACTGAGCCTGTTGTTGCCCGTCATGGTGCTTGTCAGTGGCGCTGCATCGGCGGAAACCAACCTCGCAGCGACTATCTTTTCCTATGATGGTACGGACTTCGTTCGAACCCAAACTACCTTGACGCAAGAAGGACAATCCGAAGCCAACTCAAAGCTTGACCACGATAGCGCGGCCTACAAAGCGTTGTCGCAAAAACAGTCCTATACTGGGCCGGCGACCCTTTTTGGCCAAGACTACGAAGCCAACTACGCACCCCTCATGAGTGAGGATGGCAAGCTGACCGGCGCCCTGTTTGTGGGCGTCCCGAAATAGCCGTCCTTGATCGCGGCCAACCCGATCTTGGGCAACGACCTCGCCCGTCGGGGCTGCCGCGTACAAGTGTATTAAGGTTGCACTTGAATGGGCGGCCAGAAGGCCGCCCATTTTCGCTGCGCGTTTATGAGTTCACGCCCTAGAAAGCCAATGATGGCAAGCAAGCAAAATGCTAGCTTGTGATCGGTAGTTTTACACGCCATGGGCTTGCAAACATGGCCCGGTGCCTCCCCCCTTTGTAGGTCGGGGCAGGGAAGCCGTTTCAAGCTAAATGTCTAAGCCCTCAACACACCTCGTCCGACCTACTGGGACTCCTAAGCTCGCAATGGCACCAATGCGTGTCTGGGGCCGCGCGCCAAAGCCCACGGTAGGTGGCAGATGCCAGCGCCCGCTTAGAATCACTTCCAACAGGAGAGATTCCGATGTTCCCGCTCACTCGCTTCCAGCTTCTGAAATTTGCGGCGGTTGGGGCAATCGTCGCCCTCACTGTTGCTAGCAGCCCCGCCCGCGCCAATGAGATAATCCAGCATTTAGGGCCGGTCGGGCCTAACGAGCCTATTCTCACTGGAGTTGGCCAGGACCGGGTCATAGCGTTCTACGTGCCACACGGTCAACGCTGCGCTGTCCACGCAGTGGTTTGGGACGATGGGCACGAGGAAACAGCATCACGCCTTCGGGTTAACCTGAGCCCAGGTCAGATCACTCATATCGACAGCACCAACAACAAGTCGCTAGATCTCCGCTGTGCTGACGGGACCCTTGCAATCGTCAAAATCAGCGAGAGTATTCTGTTTGGCCTCGACGAAGACCTGGGGCAGTGAAAACTGCTGTGTGGCGCGCGATTGAGATGGTCTTGAGCGAACTTGAAGAGACTATGTCTGACGGGTCTTGGCCAGAAGCCAAAGATCGGGCTTGAGAAGATTCGGCGGCAGAATCGCTTGCGTTCGCAGCGTGCCATCCCAGCGCTGGCCTTCCAGTTTCATTCTGCGGCCCGCGGTCTGCTGATCCCGACCTGTTTCATTGCGCCAAGCTCGTCGAGCAGGGCTCGGGCCTCTCTGAGATCCGCGGTGTCGAACCCTTCGGTAAACCAGGCGAAGACGTCGTTCAGCAGCCGACAAGCGTCACCTTCCTTGCCTTGGCGCTGCCACAGTCGAGTAAGGCTCATCGCCGCGCGTAGTTCCAATGACTTCGCCTGCTGGCGGCGGGCGATTTCGAGTGCGTTGTGGAAGCAGGCTTCCGCTTCAGCCGGATCGTCGGGAGATTGGGCGAGCAGCAACTCCCCCTTGAGCCGCTCTAGCTCCGCCTCGTAGTAACGCTCCCCAGTCGTCTCGACGAGGGCCTGGGCCTCGGCCAGTGTGGTGAGCCCTTCCTCCGGCTGCTCAATTTTGTTGTAGGCCTCGATAAGCGATGTCAGCAGATGCGGCAGTTGAAACCCCGCGCCTGTGGCCCGATAGCGTTCGAGACCCTGACTTATCTGCCTGATGCCCTCTTCAGCTCGCCCTTCCGTCACTAACGCCCAGCCACGCATGATCGGTCCCACCCCCAGCACGAGGGCGAATCCGTGTTCCGTCGCCATGCTGATGGCGACCTCGATCCGTTCGCGCAGCACGTCCCACTGACCGGTAAACTGACGCACAAGGCTGTCCCAATAGAGCGAACGGGTTTGCGTGTACAGGTTGGCCACCCGCTTCGCGAGAGGCTGCGCCTCATCGGCTCTGTTCAGGGCCTGATCGGGAAAGCCGAGCAACCATAGCGTCCAGGCGACATACTCCAAGCAACACACACAGGGATCTAGGCCGCCATATGTGGAAGCGAGCTCTCTGTGCCGCTCGGGATCATAGGCGCTGATGGCTTGTTCCAGATGCTCGCGTGCGGCGAGCAGCTCACCGCAATAAAATGCGCTTAGGCCAACTGCAAAGTGAGCCTCTAGGGCAAGATCCGGATCGCCAGTGGTTTGCGCCACGCCAAGAAGCTGCTTCGTCAACTCGTTCGCGGCCTCGTGCTCGGCCCGCACCAAGTGGTACATCCACAGACCCCAGAGGACCGGGAACAGCTGTGTGATCTCCTTGAGCTGTTGGCAGAGATCCCGGGCTCGGCGATATGCCTCGCCCACCGCTGGAGCCGCGTACCCCTTGGTAGCCATCAACGCGGGTCCGAGACTGGTCTGTAAGGTGAGCTCTAGTCGGGCCCGTTCGGGCGTGTCCGGGAGAGTGAGGAGCACGTCCAGGCCTTTTTCAAGGTGGCCAACCGCCTCCCGATCCGCAAAGCGATGCACTGCCTGTTGGCCGGCCTTTAGCCAGTACTCGACCGCAGTCTGAGGGGAATTCGCCTCGGTGTGGTGGTGAGCCAACAACTCCGGTTGGGTTTCCACTATCTCCGGAAACCGTGATTCCAGAATGTCGGCCACCTGCCGGTGACATTGCTGTCGGGTTCGCTTGAGCAGCGACTGATAGGCCGCGTCCTGTATGAGAGCGTGCTTGAAGATGTACTTTGCTTGTGGTGGGCGCCCCCGCTGATAGAGGAGCTCGGCCTCCACAAGCTGGCTCAACCCGTCCTGCAAGCGGGCCTCGTCCATCGGCGCAAGGGCCTTGAGCATTTCGTACTCGAATTCGCGTCCGAGCACGGCGCCGAGTTGGGCCACCTCGCGTAGCTTTGGCAGCCGGTCAAGCCGGGCCATGAGCGATTCCTGCAGGGTGGCCGGGATCGTGACGGCCGACAACGGACCCGTGAGATCATAGCGATCACTCTCCTCCCGCAGCAGCCCGGATTCCAGCACCATCTTGGTTAGCTCCTCGACGTACAGCGGTACGCCATCGGTCTTCTGAACGATGTGCTGAACCACCGCCGCAGGGAGTGCCTTGCCACTCGCGAGGCGCGTGACCATCGCCTCGACGTCTGGACCTTCAAGACGGCTTAAAGTGATCGGGGTCATATGGGAGCGAGTCGGCCACGGCGGAATAAACTCCGGGCGGAATGTCATCACCATGAGTAGAGACGCCGTGGCAGCCTGGTTGATGAGCAGACCGAGCAGCTCCAGTGTGGTCGGGTCAGCCCAGTGGAGATCGTCCCACAGCTCGAATACCGGCTGTCGCTCGGCTTCCTCCAGTGTCCAGGCAACCAGCGTGTCCAGGGTGCGTTGCTTTTGCTCTTGGGGCGTCAGGTTCAGCGGAGGATAGCGTCCCGCGGGCAGCGGCAGCGAGACCAGCGCGGCAAAGAGCGGTACGACCTCCTCGGCCTCGGCGGCCCAATTATAATTGGCGAGCATCTGTTCGAGCTTGGCCAGCTTCGTATAGGGCGTATCGGCGGCTTGCCATCTCGCGCGCCGCTTTATCTTTTCAATCACCGGATAGAGCGCGCTATTGGTGTAATAGGGCGAAAAGTGGAACGCGGTCCCGGCGAATCCTTCCTGCTTCGCCTGGGCGCCAACGGTTTCGGCCAGGGCCGATTTACCGATGCCGGCTTCGCCACTGATCAGCACTGCCTGACCGAGGCGCTCCTTGCTCTGTGCCAAACGGCGCAAGAGCAGGCCGATCTCCTCGTCGCGACCGACCAGCGGGAAGCCGTCCGCCACACCGCTCTCCTCCCCCTCGTGTTCGGCTTCGGCATATCCAACGACCCGCCATGCGTGGATCGGCTCGGCAACGCCTTTCAGTTGAAGGCCGCCGAGATCCTCGCATCTGAACTCCGCTTCGATGAGCTTGTGCGTTGCCGGGCTGATGACCATCGTGTTGGGCTTGGCCAGGGCCTGCAAACGCGCAGCAATGTTCGGGGTTTCGCCAACTACCGTCATCTCCTCCGCGGATCCGTCCCCAATGATTTCCCCCACGACGACGAGGCCCGTGGCGATGCCAATCCGCACAGCCAGCTTGGTGTCACTCTCGTATTTCGGCTCGAAGTCGCCCAACGCTTCGATAATACCGAGACCGCTCATTACGGCCCGCTCGGCCTCATTCTCGTGGGCCTTGGGATAGCCGAAATAGACGAGGATACCGTCGCCCATATACTTGGCGATGTAACCGTCGAACTGAGCGATGACTTTGGCGCAGGTCTCCTGATAGTCGCGTATGATCGCCCCGAGATCCTCTGGGTCCAAATACGTCGACAGCTCCGTCGACCCGACCAGATCGCAAAACATCACGGTCAACAGCCGGCGTTCACCCTCTGGCGGCGTGGTTCCGGCTGGCGTTGCGCTCGGCTCCGGAGGTTGGATGACCGGCGGAAGGACGCGCTCTGCAGCGGATGCAAGAAGGGGCGCATGAACGGTGATCTCGGGCTGTTCGACCCAAACCAGAACCTCACCGTCCTGATGCGCCAGCTGCCTTGCGTGCACAAGTTCGAACTTCAGGTCCTCAAGGCACGTGTCATCAAGTTCGAATATCCGGCCGAGCGCGCGGCAAGAGATGCGCTTCTCGCGCTGGAGCAGTGCCGTCGCCAGCGTTA
>JBAUEK010000251.1:0-5457 GCA_049678565.1 Methyloceanibacter sp.
CTACGTCATCGACTACACCATGGTCGACAGCGATGCCGACGGCAAAGTGTCGGCCGAGGAGTTCAAGAAGGGTTGCGCCGCCGGCGCGGTGAAGGCTGGTGACGACGCCACCGTCAAGGATATGGAAGGCAACTAGCCCCTCGTCCTTGCGCTCGGCCGGGCATTTCGGGTTCGGCCGGCTGACCACGCTCAAATGATGGGCCGGGCTGCACGCCTGGCCCATCATTTTTTTGCATGCCGTGCTGGAGATTGGCGGCGCGCGTTTCGGATTTAAGGAACGACGGCGACGCCCCAAGGCAGTCGACCGACCGGCACCGACTTCTCCGCCTTCAGGCTCGCGACGTCGATGACCGTCAAGTCGTTGGTCAGCCCATTGGCCACATATAGCTTGCTGTGGTCGGGAGAGAGCTCCAGGTGCCAGGGCCGCTGGCCGACAAGGATGTAATCCTTGACCTCATAGGTCTTGGGATCGATGACGGCGACGCGGTTCGCCGGGCCGAGCGCCACGAACACATATTTGCCGTCCTTGGTGAATTCGATACCCACCGGTTGCAGCAGCTCGGGGCGGACGCCCGCAACCCCAAAACGAATTTTGTTGAGCACCTTCCAGGTCTTGGCGTCGATCACGGCGACGGTGCCGCCAACCTCCGACGACACCCAGACCTCCTTACCGTCAGGCGTGAATTTCGCTTCGCGCGGCCGCGTATCGACCAGCACATTGGCGATCAGCTTGAGCGCTGCATTGTCGACGACGTGGGCCATGCTCGTGCTTTCGGAGGTGATCACCGTGTGTTTTGAATCCGGGCTGACACCGACGCCCTCAGGCTCGACCCCGACGGGGATCTCGGCCAGAACTTCGCCGCTCTTAGTGTCCATGATGGTGGCCATCGAGTCGTCCTCGTTGGCGATGTAAAGCGTGCCGCCCTTGGGATCGACGGCCATGAGCTCAGGGTCCGGACCGGAATCGAGCTGGCGGACGACCTCGAGCTTCTCCGTGTCGATGACATCGATGATGTCGCCGTCTCCGGCGGCGACATAAACCTCCTTGCCGTCGGGACTGGTGACGATGCCGCGCGGGCGGCGGGCGGTCGGAATGGTCTTAAGCACCTCCAGCGTATTGCCGTCGACTACCGTCACCGTGTTGTCCTTCTCGTTCGACACGTAGATCTGCAGCGCGAGCGCGGGGAAGGCGGGGACAGAGAGGAGCACGGCGAGAGTCGCAATCTGAATTGGGCGTTTCATCTCCGGGTACCTTTTCTTGGACTCAGTTTGGGAACTTGCACTTGGTTTCGGGTTCGTCGTAACCGAGCGTGTCGGCCAGGTTCTTCTCGTGCAGGAAGCCCTCCTGCGGCGACATCGAAACGAGGGAGCGCGCGCCGGTGATCAAGAGCGGCTGGCGGAGCTGGTTGTCCCAGCGGCGGAACGAAAGCCCCTCCCCTTTGAAGGCCGCGACGGTGAACTCGGCCGACAGCAGATATTTGCGGATGTCCGGAACGTCGCTCTTGCCCGAGCGCGTCACCGCTTCGCCGATGGCGCGCACCGCGATCCAGGCCGAGTAGTCGCGCTCGGTCATGATGCGCTGGGCGAAGCGCTCGAACCGGTTCTGCATTTGCATGCCGGCGTATTGCTCATAGGCGCGATGCCAGGCGACGGCGGTCAGGCCTTGAGTGCCGACCACGGGCCTTGCGTCATAGACCCGATACGGAACGTATTCGCCGAAACCCTCGACGGTGTCGGCCACCCAGACCACGTCGTGTGCGGGCGCGCCTTGCGTCAGCTCCGGCATCTGGGTCTGAACCTGCTGATGTCCTGAATCGGTGCGGGCGTTGCCCGTCTCGAATTTGTAGACCCGCTCCTCGACGATCTTGCCGCCGAAGCGGCCGGCGGCGCGTTCGACCGCGGCGGCATAGTCGAGGTCGGAGGGCGCCGTGCCCTTGATCAGGAACCAGCGCGGCCATTTCTTCCAAATCATGTATTGCGCGAGCGCGTCGGCGCGCATCGCCCAACTCGGCGCCACGTGAAAGATATTGGCGCGGCATTGCTCCTGTCGCAGCGCGTCGTCGCTCGAGCGGATGTTGAAGATGATCGAGGTCTTGGCCTCGGAGAGATCGGCGGCGGCGAGCAGATCCTTAGCCTCGAGATCGGCGATGATGATCGCATCGCCCTTAGCCACGATCTCCTTGGCCTTGGCGACCACATCGCCGTCGGCGGGCAGGATGTCCTCGACCAGCTCGTAATCTTGTCCGAGAAAGGCGCCGCTCCTGTTGTTGTCCTTGATGGCGAGGCGCGCGCCTTGAAGGCCATTGTCGGTTATCACCCGATCGACGAGAGACAAGGGGACAGGCTCGTCATAGGCCTTGCCGAGATAGTGGATCGGGATCGTGACCACCGGCGGCGTGCCCTCGACCGCGGGTGCAGGCGTTTGCCCGGGCGCTTGCTCCCCGGCAACCGCCGCATGAGCGAGAAGGGGAACAAGCAGCAACAGAGCCGCGGTGGCGGCGCGCCAACCGCTGCGGCAAGCTCCAAGGGCCTCGATTGGGCCGATGGCCAGAGCGGCACTGGCGTCCGGTACAAAGGTCAATGCTTACTCTTCACAACGGTCAATGCTCACTCTTCCGCGAGAGGACCTGCGAAAGTCCCGAGCTCGCGACCAAGCATCGATGGGGGTTGCACGGCTGTTCGGTGGCAGAGCAAGGCTAGCCGATCGCGCCCTGCCAGGGTTTCCCGAACACGCAGGCATACGATGGCAACAATCCTGGGAAACTATCCCGGCTCTCTGTAGCTACCCGCGCCCGGCGTTTTCGCCTGTTGGAGCCACAAGACATGCCATGAGCCAATGCCAGCTTGATGTTGCGGGCGGGGGCACCTCGCGGGTGCCAATTGGCGCTATCGAGGCTATAAAGCGCCAGAGATTCGCCGGCTGCCGACGTCAATATCGGGGAGCCTCATCGAGAGGGATCGGGACATGGCTGAGAAGCGAGGCGAAGGCGGCGTATCCTACCACACCCCAGGCCTGGACTATTTCGAAGACCGCGAGCTCAAGCGCCACGCCGGCGTGTTCTTCCTGTGGGCGCTCGGCGTCGCCGCCGTCATCTCCGGCGATTTCTCGGGCTGGAATTTGGGGTTCGCCGTGGGCGGCTGGGGCGGCATGTTCTTTGGCGCCATCATCATCACCATCATGTTTCTCGGCCTCACTTATTCCATCGCCGAGATGAGCCCGGCGCTGCCGCATACCGGCGGCGCCTATTCCTTCGCCCGGACGGCGTTTGGACCCTGGGGCGGATTCATCACCGGGGTCGCCGAGAACATCGAATATGTGCTGACGCCGGCGGTGATCGTCTACTTCATCGGCGCTTATCTCACCGCGATTTTCGAGACGCCGGTGGCGCTGCAGCCGGCCTGGTGGATCCTCGGCTACATCATCTTTGTCGGGCTCAACTCGCGCGGGGTCGAGCTCTCCTTCACCGTCACCGCGATCGTGACGTTGCTCGCGATCACGGTGCTCGTCGTCTTTTTCATCAGCGCGATTCCGATTTTCGACTTCAGCCGGTACGCCCTGAATATCGGCGTCGACCCCGCGACGGGGGCGGCGGTCGAGTTGCCCGAGGGCAACGGACCGTTTCTGCCGTTCGGCCCCTACGGCATTCTCGCGGCGATGCCGTTTGCCGTGTGGCTGTTTCTCGCCATCGAACAGCTCCCACTCGCAGCCGAAGAATCGGTCGATCCGCGGCGCGACATGCCGAAGGGCATCATGCTCGGCATGTTCACGCTGATCGCACTCGGCTTCCTCGTGCTGCTGTTCAACCCGTCGATTCCGATCGAACGCGTGGTCGCCGGCGATGGCGGAGTGCCGGCAACCGTTCACGGCGCCTTCGCCCTCGGCACATCGAGTGAGCCGATCCTCGACGGCTTCCGTGCCATTTTCGGTACGAACGCGGCGGGAGCACTGGCGATGGCCGCCGTCATCGGGCTGGCTGCCAGTTTCCACGCGATCACCTTCGCCTCTGGCCGGCAGATCTACTCGCTGTCGCGAGCGGGCTATTTCCCGCATTTCCTGTCCCGCACCCACGGCAAGCACAAGACGCCGAACATCGCGCTGATCGCCGGCGCGGTGATCGGGCTCAGTGTGATGCTGGTGGTGTGGTTCGCGATGGGTGGCGTGGCGGCGGGGTCGTTCATCGGCGGCGTGCTGCTCAACATGGCCGTCTTCGGCGCCATGTTCTCCTATCTGCTGCAAGGCCTCACCTTCATCCAGCTGCGCCGGCGATTCCCGCATATCGAACGTCCCTATCGGAGCCCGTTGGGGATTGCCGGGGCGGCGGCGACGGTGATCATCGCGCTGGTGACCATCGGCTTCCAGCTGGCCGATCCCGTCTACCGCACCGGCGTGATCGGCGTGGCGATCTGGTATGCGCTGGCGATCCTCTATTTCGCCGTGTACGGACGCAAGACGCTCGTGCTCTCGCCCGAAGAGGAGTTCGCAGTGAAGCACCGCGAAAGTGCGACTTCGGTCTAGCGGCAGGTTCAGGTCGCGCGCTTACCGAAGGCGAGGATGCCCGCGACCGGCACGACGAAGCCGATCAGAAGCGCCGCGGCAACGAGCGCCGCCAGGTGCTCGTAAGAGCCACGGTCAACGGCGAACATCCAGTTCAGATATTTGGTCTGCAGCTGGCCGGCGACGAGCGCGACATTCATCAGCGAGGCCATCAGGGCAAACCAGGTCGCGCGGCGGCCGGCCGGGGCGTTGAGCGCCACCAGCGTCAGCGCCGGGATCATGCTGAGCTCGGCGAAGGGCGACGACGCGGTGGTGTCGATAAAGGCGATGGTGCGGGCGCCAAAGCCGAACATCTGCTCGGTCCATTCATCCCATCTGAGCGCGAGTGCAAGCGTAGGCAGCGACAGGATGGTACCGATGATGGTCAGCCAGAGCAGGACCTTGGCGATCGGCTGCCGGGTGATGACATCGGAGAAGATCCAGGCGCCGGCGAGGCTGAGCGCGGCGCCGATCTGCGCCAGCGTGCCGTAGAAGGATTCATCGAAGCCAAGCACGTCGATGGTGAACCAGCGGTACCCCTCGCCGACCCCCGGCGAGGCGCGATAGAGAAAGATCACGAGCGCCGCGAACAGGATCCTCTTGCGGTGCGATTCGTCCACCTCCTCGGCGACGCGGAAGAGCATCAGCCCAATGACGGTGAGCGAGATGAGAAACACAAGCTCCTGGCCGTAAGGCACACCGCCGAGTCCAATGGCGACCACCACCGCGCCGAACAGGAGCCCGCCGCCGAGGATGCGCCAATCGATGGGCCTTGGCCTGGTGCCGTCGAGCCGGACCAGGAGCGCGCCGGTGACGGAGACGACGGGGATGACGAGACCGAGCAGGAACACGGTCTCGTAGCTGAAGGCTTGCGCGAGCCAGCCGGATAGTCCGGCGACGGAAAGGATGCCGGACCATAGCGC
>JBAUEK010000252.1:0-1516 GCA_049678565.1 Methyloceanibacter sp.
GTTTGAGCCAGTGCCTGGTTGGTCAGTCTGTAGCCCATGGGCAAAGGCCGCCCCTGGGCATCGAAGAAATAGGCGCGCGCCGCCGGGGCGAAATTCGCGGGCTCGGAGCCGGCTAGGAGTTGCGCCAGCCGGGGCGAGATGGCGAAGCCGTCGCGCGCGAGTGCGATGGCTGGAGCGAAGAGGTCGGCCCAAGGCAGCTTGCCGTATCTGTCATGCGCGAGCTTCAGCGCGGCGAGGACGCCGGGAACGCCGACCGAGCGGCCGCTCGCCATGGCGACTTTGCGGGGCAGCGGCCTGCCTTCTTCATCGAGAAACAGCTCCGGCGTCGCCGCGGCCGGCGCCGTCTCGCGACCGTCGATATTCAGCAAGGTCTTGGTCGCGGCATCCCAGGTGAGGATGAAGGCACCGCCGCCGATGCCGGATGATTGCGGCTCGACCACATTGAGCACCATTTGCACGGCGATGGCCGCATCGACGGCGCTACCGCCTTGGCGCAAAATACCGAGGCCGGCTTTGGTGGCGAGCGGATTTGCCGCCACCACCATCTGCTTCTCCGCCTTGACCAACGGCTTTGGCGTGAAGCCGCTCGACCCCTCCGGGGCCTCATAGGCGAAGAGCGCCGTGGTCGCGCCGAGGCCGAGGACGAGCGCGAGGGAGGCAGCAAGAAGGGTCAGGCGAGTTGGCATGATGACGGCAGCATAGCGGGTTTGGACTTCCCCGCCATGCGGCTAATGGAAATCGCGGGATTTGGGGATGATGCGCTCGCCGCGGGGGTGGCGCCGCGGGTGCCATCTGGGATGTGGGCGCTGGCGCGGCTTGCTTTCTCGGGAGGCCTCGCCGTCAGGATGCTTGACGTGATCGGCATTGGCGACGGGAAGGCTCACATTCTCGCCGTCCTCGAGCAAAGCGAGCCAGTCGCTCCGATCCTCAAGCCGTTCGGCCACGACATGAATTATGTCCTCATGGCGCTGGATACGGCCATGCACCACGACGAGTCTTGCCCCCATCACCACTTTGCGCATCCGCTCAAGCACCTTGGGCCAGATCACCGAATTGGCGACGCCAGTCTCGTCCTCGATGGTCATGAACACCACGCCTTGGGCCGATCCTGGCCTCTGGCGCACGAGCACAACGCCCGCGATCTTCACCCGCGCGCCGTCGCGGGCGCGCCTAAGGTCGGCGCAAGAGAGGATGCCTTCGCTCAGGATGCGCGCGCGGAGGAAGCTCATGGGATGGGCTTTGAGCGAGAGACGCAAGGTCCGGTAATCGTTCACCACATGCTCGGAGAGCGGCATGATCGGCAGCGGCGCCTCGGGCTCGGCCCCGATCTCACTCACTCGCGCATGATCGAAGAGCGGCAGGGGCAAATCCTTGGGCAGACCTCGCACCTCCCACAGCGCCTGGCGGCGGTCGAGACCGAGAGAGCGGAAGGCATCCGCCGCGGCGAGTTTCTCAAGGCTTGCGCGCCCAACGCCGCCGCGCTGCCACAGATCGCGCATGTCGCGAAATTCCTCCC
>JBAUEK010000253.1:0-7921 GCA_049678565.1 Methyloceanibacter sp.
GTCCCACAGTGAGTCGGCTTGGAAGCCCTTCCAGCGCCTCTGGACCGCATCGCTTGGGGGCAAATGCCGGGAATCCTTGGCAGGCAAGCCTATCAAAATGCCCGGAGCCTTTGCCACCATCTCGCCTGCCAAGGATCCCCCCGCGCAAGCGAATCGCCCCCTGGCCGCGCCGTCGCTTGGAACGCGGTCGAAGGATTAGCGGCCGTTGCCGCTGCCTCGCTTCCCGCCGCGAGCAGGCAAAAGCCGCTGGAGCGGGGCGAAGTCGCTGGTCGAGAGCTGGAAGGCGGTACCGAACAGCCGCCCGATTTCCTCGCCATAGTCGCCGGCGCATTGTTTGAACCACGACTGTTGCAGCTGCACGACGTCCTGCATCCCGGTGCAGTGACGAAGATGGCGGATGAATTCCAGATCGCAGCAGGTCCTCCTGGTAGCGAAACGGAGCGCTTCAACCTGATACTCGACCATAACCTGCAGCGCGCGCTCGGCGCCCCACGTCATGGCGCCGAGCTCCAGATCGGCGATCTCGCCCGAAGCCGGTTTGCCCCGGGGCTTGGCCCTGCTAACCCGCTCATCCATGCGTCACCTCCATCATCCGCTGCCGCGGTACTTCTCTCCGAGCCTTGGATAGACCCAATACGATGCTACGACATTGAGACACATCAATATTTCATACGCTGGCAGCCTCACTCTCCGAGAGTCTTGCCACCCAAACGCGAAGGCTTCAGCGATGAGCGGGCCGGTCGATCACCACGAGAATTGGTCAGCTTTGCCCCCCGAAGCGGTTCTTCGGCAATTCGAGTCGTCCATTGCGGGCCTCAACGATGTCGAGGCCGGCCGCCGGCTCATCCAGTACGGTCTCAATCGTCTGCCGTCTGCGAAGGCGAGCAGTGTGTTTCTCCGATTCCTGCGGCAATTCCACAACGTCCTCATCTATGTGCTGCTTGCCGCAAGCCTGGTCACAGCCTCACTCGGCCATTGGGTGGATACCGGCGTAATCCTCGCCGTCGTGGTGATCAACGCCCTCATTGGATTCATTCAGGAGGGCAAGGCCGAACAGGCCATCGACGCCGTTCGGAAAATGCTCTCGCTCCAAGCAACCCTCATACGTGATGGACGCCGCCTGGTCGTACCAGCCGAGTCCGTCGTGCCGGGGGACGTCGTTTTTCTGCAATCCGGGGACAAGGTCCCTGCGGATTTGCGCCTCATTCGAGTGAAGACGCTGCAAATTCAGGAGGCCGCGCTGACCGGCGAGTCAATTCCGGTCGAGAAGGATGTCAAAGCGGTTCCGCTCGATGCGCTGCTCGGCGATCGAACGTCAATGGCCTACTCGGGAACCCTGGCGACCTACGGCCAGGGCATGGGCGTTGTCGTTGCGACAGGCTTGGCCACGGAAATCGGCCGGATCAGCACCATGCTATCCGAGGTCGAAAGCTTGACCACGCCGTTACTTCAGCGCATGGCGGACTTCGGTCGATGGCTCACTGTCATCATTCTTGCTGTTGCGTCCGCGGTATTCGGGGTCGGCACCTGGATTTGGAATTTTCCGGCAACCGAGATGTTCATGGCGGCGATCGGATTGGCGGTCGCCGCCATCCCGGAAGGCCTGCCGGCGATCGTAACGATTACGCTGGCGATCGGCGTCAAACGGATGGCGCGTCGCAACGCCATTATACGCCGCTTGCCTGCCGTCGAAACGCTTGGGTCTGTCACGACGATCTGTTCTGACAAGACGGGCACCTTGACGCGCAATGAATTGACGGTCCGCACCGTCGTGACCCCGAGTGCGATCTACGGTGCCTCCGGCACTGGGTACGACCCCCACGGCGGCTTTAGCAAAAATGAAAGATACACTTCGGCTGACGGGGGCGCAGATCTCACCGAAGCGCTACGCGCCGCCGCCTTGTGCAATGATGCGGTTCTGAACGAGAGAGAGGGCGTCTGGGGCATCGATGGCGATCCGACGGAGGGAGCCTTGCTGACGGCGGCTCTTAAAGCCGGCCTCGATCTTCGCGAGGAGGCAAAGGAACGTCCGCGGACGGATGAGATTCCGTTCGAGGCCCGACACCGCTTCATGGCCACGCTGCACCATGACCATTTCGGAAACGGCTTCATCTACGTAAAGGGCGCTCCCGAACGCCTGCTCGAGATGTGCAGCTGGGAGCAAGGTGGTGGTGGCGAACAAGGTCCCCTCGTCGCCGACCGCTGGCTCCGCCACATCGACGACATCGCAGCGAAGGGGCAACGAGTACTGGCCGTGGCGACCAAGCGGACTGTTGCCGACCACCAGCAGCTCGCGTTTGGAGACGTAGAGCATGGGCTTACGCTCCTAGGTCTCTTTGGTCTGATCGATCCGCCGCGCGAAGAAGCCATCGCTGCCGTCCACCAGTGTCTTGCTGCGGGCATCAGCGTGAAGATGATTACGGGCGATCACGCTCTTACGGCAGTCGCCATTGCATCCGAGCTGGGACTCGCAACGCCCGACAGGATGCTGACTGGCCGAGATATCGACAAGCTATCGGACGAAGAATTGGGCGCCGTCGCTGTGGATACGACCGTGTTCGCCCGCAACAGCCCCGAACATAAGCTGCGTCTCGTCACGTCCCTGCAGGGCCACGGTCAGATCGTGGCCATGACCGGCGACGGGGTCAATGACGCACCGGCGCTCAAGCGCGCCGACATCGGGATCGCCATGGGCGTGAAGGGGACCGAGGCGGCCAAGGAAGCCGCCGAGATGGTGCTCGCTGACGATAATTTCGCCTCGATCGTCTATGCCGTGCGCGAGGGCCGCGCGGTATACGACAACCTGAGAAAGACGATCCTCTACATTCTTCCGACGAATGGCGGAGAGGCTCTGACCATCATCACGGCGATCGCACTCGGCTATGTGTTGCCGGTGACGCCGGTTCAGATACTCTGGGTCAATCTCGTCACCACCGTAACGCTGGGAATGGCGTTGGCCTTTGAGCCGCCCGAACCTGACATCATGGCGCGGCCGCCGCGGCCGGCAAAAAAGCCGATCGCGTCCGGATACTTCGTGTGGCGAGTTGCCTTCGTGTCGGTTCTGATGCTCGTCGCCACCTTCGGACTCTTCGAATTGCAGATGGCGAATGGGGCAGGCATCGACACCGCGCGAACTGTCGCGGTGAACGCCTTGGTCGCCTGCGAGATAACCTATCTCTTCAGTGCACGATTTCTGTCGGCGTCGTCTCTGTCTTGGCATGGTCTGTTCGGAAGCCGCGCCGTGCTGGTCGCAGTCGGCATCGTGGTTTTGCTTCAGGCACTCTTCACCCATGCTCCCTGGATGCAGTCGCTCTTCGGCACCACGGCACTCGACTTAAGGTCTTGGGGCGAAATCACCGGCGCTGCAGTTGCGCTCTTCGTCCTGGTTGAGGCTGAAAAGGCGCTCTTCCGCGTGGGCCCCCCACAGCGTCGCCAGCATCAGAAAGGAAAAGCGCGGAGCTGAGACGCGCCCAAGCGATAAACACGATCGCGGGCGATCACGCGTGCAGCAGCCAGCAATTCGACACGGGGCGTCTAAATTTGACGCTTGTCAACACTCCACCGCTGAAGGGGCGGTATCCATGGATGTCGAAAGGAGAAATTCATGCCGGTGCCTTTGCAGATCAGCTTCCGCAATATGGATGCCTCCCCAGCCGTCGAAGCTGTCATCCGCGAGAAGGTCACGAAGCTTGACCGCTTTTTCGATCGGATCGTGAGCTGCGACATCACCGTCGAGGCCCCGCATCGTCATCATCACAAGGGCAAGCTTTACAAGGTGCGGGTCGACATTGGCATGCCGGGAAAAGACGTCCACGTGAATCAGGAGGGACCGCAAAACCACGCGCATGAGGACGTCTATGTCGCCATCCGCGACGCCTTCGACGCGGCGGTTCGGCAAATTGAGGACCAGGTTCGGCGCTTGCGCGGCGAGGTCAAATCGCGCACGGCCCAGCCCCTCCCTTAGTCCTTGAGACTGAGGATATAGGCCGTCAGATTGCGGAGCTCCTGCCCCTCGACCACGATGTTTGGCATCGTCGGGTGGTGGGAGCTTTGCAGCCACACCCTGATCGCCGTCGGCGTCATGCCCGCGGTATTGGCGACGTCCCTGAACCTCGGCGCCTTGGGGTCCGGCGCCGCCTCTTGCGAGATGGCATGGCAACCGCCGCAATTGGCGCTGGCATACTCGAAGCCCGCCTGTGGATCGCCGATTTCTCCCACCGGCACGTTTCCGACGTCTTGAGCCTCAACGGCGGCTCCGGTACCGATCAACGCCACAGCGGCAAGCATGAGGCCTAAGCGCATGGATCCCATCACGCAGCTTTCTCCAGCTCGGGCTTCCACTCTCCGCGCGAGGCAAGCGAGTTCATTTGCGCCCGATGGCTGAAGGCGTTCTGGGCGGCCTCGACATTCTCGGCCTTCCCCGCCCAGGCCTTCTGTGGTGCGGCCTGCAAGGCGCGGCTGTAGGAAAAGCTGAGCTTCCACGGCAATCCACCGATCTTGTTCATGGCGTCGAGCCTGGCGGTCGCGTCCAGCTCTGATTGGCCACCGGAGAGAAAGGCGATGCCGGGAACCGCGGCGGGGACGCACTCTTTCAGCACGCGAATGGTCTTTTCGGCGACCTCCGCCACCGAAGGCTGCTTGGCGCAGGCCTTACCCGCCACGACCATGTTCGGCTTCAGCACCGTGCCCTCGAGCTTCACCTTCGCGTAGTAGAGCTGCTCGTACAGCAACTTCAGCGCGAACTCGGTGACCTGGGCGCAGCGGTCGATGTCGTGGTCGCCATCCATCATCACCTCGGGTTCCACGATCGGCACGATATCCTCGTCCTGGCAGAGCGCCGCGTAGCGGGCGAGAGCATGCGCATTGGCGTTGACGCATGCGTGGGTCGGAATGCCGGCACCGATCGTGATCACCGCGCGCCATTTGGCGAATTTGGCCCCGAGCCCGCGATATTCGGCCAGCCTTTCGCGCAGGCCGTCGAGCCCTTCGGTGACGACCTCCCCGGGGCAGAACGGCAGCGCATGAATTCCCTTGTCCACCTTGATCCCGGGAAGGGTCCCAGCCTGCTCGATGAGCTTGACCAGCGGCGTGCCGTCCTTCGCCTTCTGCCGGATGGTCTCGTCGTACAGGATCACGCCGGAGATGTTGGCCATGCCCTTGGACCGGAACAACAGCTCGCGATAGTCGCGGCGATTGTCTTCCGTGCATTCCACGCCGATCACCTCGAACCGCTTCTTGATGGTGCCCGACGATTCATCCGCGGCAAGGACACCCCTGCCGGGGGCCACCATGGCATTTGCAACTCGATTGAGCTCAGCGAGGTCCACGTTTCTCTCCCTTTTCCTGACGTTGGTGTAACTTACCTCTTTTCCCCTTTTGCAGGGAAGCCACCTAGCATGAAACTCGACCTGCGCCCCATGCTCGCGACTTTGATCGACGACCCCTTCAACAACCCGGAGTGGATCTTCGAGACCAAATGGGACGGCTACCGCTTGATGGCCGAGATCGAGAAGGATCGCGTCAGGCTCTTTTCCCGGAATTTAATCGACAAATCGAGCAAATACCCGACGATTTGCGACGCCTTGCGCGGCCTGGGCCGGCTCGCCGTGATCGACGGCGAGCTCGTGGCGCTCGACGCCAAAGGCCGATCCCGGTTTCAGCTCCTGCAGAATGCCGAGCGGGAGACGGTGCGGCTGCGCTATTGCGCTTTCGATCTCCTCTATCTCGATGACGAGGATCTGCGCGACCGCCCTCTCGTCGAGCGTAAGGAGATGCTGGAGCGTATCCTGCCCCAAGACTCGCTGCTGCATTACAGCTCCTATATCTGGGACAAGGGTATCCCCGCCTTCAAGCGCGCGGGCCGCGCCCGCGAGGAAGGCATCATGGCCAAGCTCGCCAGCAGCCACTATTTCTCGGGCAAGCGCACCCGCGATTGGCTCAAGGTGAAGTCATCGCTGGGCCAGGAGGTAGTCATCGTCGGCTTCACCGCGCCCAGACGGTCCCGCCAGCATATCGGCTCGCTCCTGCTCGCGGTGCGCGAGGACCGGCATTGGCGCTATGTCGGCCGCGTCGGCGCCGGCTTGGACCGGGCGATGCTCAAATCGCTTCACGCCATGCTCGTCCCCCTCATCACCGAGACGAAACCGGTCGAGGCCAAAGTGCCGGCGGAAGTGAACACCACCTGGGTGCGCCCCAAGCTCGTCTGCGAGGTGAAATTCACCGAATGGACGGCCAAGGGCGAGATGCGCCATCCCGTTTTCCTCGGCCTCCGCACCGACAAGAAGGCGACCGATGTGGTGAGGGAGGAGCCGACGCTGGACGCCGGTCATTGACCGTCGTCAATGACAATTAGTCCATTCCAGCGAGGGTGACGCCTAAGGTACAAATGGAGCGAACCGTTTCGGCCGAACGGCCGGCTCGGGTGCATTGCTCGTCATCGAGCGGTCATGGCACTCGCCCTTGATTTGGGCGCCGACGCTCGTCAAAGCGCCATGCAATATGAAATGGACATGGACCAAATTCGCAACCCGCCACCCATCTCCCACGTGACCGACAAAGAGCCGGTCTCACCGCCTCACCCGAGCCAGGCGACGCGCATTCCCTCCTTCGAGACCATGGACCGCCTCGGGCGCGCGGTGACGGCAAGACTCACCCAGGGCATCTCGCCGCATGCGCTTTACGGCGCATGGTTCGATTGGGCCTCGCATCTCGCCAGTGCTCCGGGCCGGCTCCTGGAATTAGGCATAGAGGCGGCCAACATCGGCGCGCGCTTTGCTCGCTTTGCCGCCCATAGCCAATCTGAAGATGCGAAGCCCCCCTTCGAGCCGCGGCACTCGGACCGGCGCTTCAATGACGAGGCCTGGAAGCGCTTTCCCTACGTGCTTTGGCAGCAGGGGTTCCTCGCCCAAGAAGCCTGGTGGACAAGCGCGACGCGCGAGGTTCGCGGCATGACGCCGAAGAATGCCGATCGCGTCGCCTTCATCACGCGCCAGCTTCTGGACGTATGGTCGCCCTCCAACGTGCCCTGGCTCAACCCGGTGATCATCGACAGGACCCGGCGAGAATCCGGGGCCAATCTCATGCGTGGCGCAGCGAACCTCCAGGAGGATGCCTGGCGCAGGCTGACCATGCAGCCCGAGCTTCCCGCGGATGGATTGGAAGTTGGCAAGGACCTCGCCGTCACGCCGGGCACCGTGGTTTACCGCAACGAGCTGATGGAGCTCATCCAATACAAGCCTGCGAACGGCAACGTGGTCGCCGAACCGGTGCTGATCGTGCCGGCCTGGATCATGAAATATTACGTCCTCGACCTAAGACCGGAGAATTCGCTGGTGCGCTATCTGGTCGAGCGCGGCTTCACCGTCTTCATGGTCTCCTGGCGCAACCCTACCGCCGCCGATCGCGACATCACCTTCGATTCCTATCGCACCCAAGGCGTCATGGCCGCGCTCGATGCAGCCACCTCCATTGTGCCTGGGCGCAAGGTGAACGCGGTCGGCTATTGCATCGGCGGCACCTTGCTCGCCATCGCCGCGGCAACCATGGCGCGCGACCAAGACAACCGGCTCGGCACGATCACCCTGCTTGCCGCCCAGACCGATTTCAGCCAAGCCGGCGAGCTGATGCTGTTCGTCGACGAAAGCCAGATCGCCTTCTTGGAGGACATGATGTGGGATCAGGGCGTGCTCGACACCAAGCAGATGGCTGGCGCCTTCAAGATCCTCCGCTCCAACGATCTCGTCTGGTCGAAGATGATGCGGGAATACATACTTGGGGAGCGCGACCGCGCCACCGACCTCACCATCTGGAATGCGGATCAGACGCGGCTGCCCTTCCGCATGCACTCACAATATCTGCGCGGGCTGTTCCTCGAGAATCGCCTGACGGCAGGACGTTACGCCGTCGAAGGCAGGGTCATCGC
>JBAUEK010000254.1:0-18541 GCA_049678565.1 Methyloceanibacter sp.
GGTGCGCACCACCGATTTGACCGCCTCTGGCGGCAATGCCGCCTTGCTTGCGGCGGCCTCGGACGAGGAATGAGCCTCGGCACCACCCCACACCATTGTCGGACGGCGTCTTAGGGTCCATCTTTAGATCTGGGGAGCGCGCCGATCGGAGGCTTGGCAATCATGGCGGCTCAGTCAAAAACGCCGGCAAAAAAGAAAAGTGGCACGGTCGACGCCCCGCGCTCGAGCGGGGCCGAGGTCGAGATCTTCCTCACCCGGGTGAAGTCCATGACCCCAGCCATCGCGGGGCAGGGGCGGCTGATCTTCGCCATGGACGCGACCATGAGCCGGCAGCCGACCTGGGATCTCGCGCTCGAGCTTCAGGCCGAGATGTTCCGCGCGGTCAAGGAGGTGGGCGGGCTAGACGTTCAGCTCGTCTATTTTCGCGGCCTGGGCGAGACGCGGGCGAGCAAATGGGTCGGCGATCCGGAAGCGCTTGCCCGTCTGATGTCAGGGGTCTCCTGCCGGGGCGGCTACACCCAGATCCGCAAAGTGCTCGTCCACGCCCGCCGCGAGAGCGAGCGGGCTAAGGTCAATGCGGTGATCTATGTCGGCGACTGCATGGAGGAGAACATCGACGAGCTGAGCGAACTTGCGGGCCAGCTCGGTCTGATGGGCGTGCCGGTGTTCCTGTTCCAGGAGGGGCGCGAGCCTAATGCCGAGCGTGGCTTCAGGGAGATCGCCCGCCTCACCCATGGCGCCTATTGCCATTTCGACGCCGGTTCGGCCGGCCAGTTGCGCGCGCTGCTTGCGGCGGTGGCGGTTTATGCCACCGGCGGCCGCAAGGCGCTGCAGAAATACGGCGCGACGACCAAGAGCGGCGCCGCGCTGCGCCTGCTTGAACAGCTCGCCTAAAGCGCATCGAAAATGCCAGCCTTTCTTGCCGGACTTGCCGCTCTCGTGCTCCTCGCTCTTGGTGCGTGGGCGCTGGCAATGACGGAGCCGCAGAAGCTCGCGATCGTCTTGCGCAAGACCGGCGGCGTCGTGCTTGTTGCCGTGGCGGCCCTGCTCATGGCGCGCGGTGCAGTGCCGCTCGCCATTCCCCTCGGTGTCCTTGGGCTTGCACTGCTTGGCTTGCCCGTGGCCCGGTGGTTCGGGATCGGAGGGCCCTTCGGCGGCAGCTCGCAGAAATCGCCGGGGCAGACGTCGGAGGTGCGCACCGAGGGGCTTGCGATGGAGCTCGACCACGACACCGGGAGCATGGAGGGAAGCTGCCTCAAGGGCGATTTTGCCGGAAGGACGTTGTCTTCCTTGAGCGATGACGAATTGCTTCTGCTGCTGGAGGAACTGCGCGTCAACGATGCCCAAGGTGCCCTTTTACTGGAGGCCTATCTCGACCGGCGCCGGCAAGGTTGGCGGGACGGGCGGGCGGATGAGGCGGCAAGAGAGACCCCGCGAGCCGGCGGTCAGGGCCGGATGAGCGCCAAGGAGGCCTACGATGTCCTTGGACTAGGGCCTGGCGCGAGCGATGAGGACATCAGCGCCGCGCATCGCAAGCTGATGATGAAGCTGCATCCGGACCAGGGCGGATCGACCTATCTCGCCGCCAGGATCAATGAGGCCAAGGACCTCTTGCTCGGGCGCAAATGACCGGGTGCGAACGGCGTCAATTGGCGCGCATGACGATGCAGTCCAGCGACATGCGCTTGAGCTCGGCGCAGGTGCTACGCGCGCCATCTTGGGAGAAGCCGGCAAAGCGCGCGCGGTACCACTGCGTGTCGTCCTTCTGGAATATCGTCGCCAGCGGCGGATGCCCGTCCAGGAGCGTCGTGGCGCGGTCCTTAACCTCGCCGAGCCGGCTCTGGGCTTCGGCCTGGGAGCTAAAGGCGCCGACCTGGACGTGATACGGGCCCGCGGCTCCAGCCGGCGCGGTGGCCCGTAGAGAGGCTGGTTGAACGGGGGCGGCGACAGCCGCCGCCTTGGCGTTTTGCCCGCCAAATCTCACGGTTTCGGCCGAGGGGCCGGCCGAGGCGAGGGCAAAGACCTGCTTTTTGGCGACTGGCCGCGGCGGGGTCGCACTTGCAATCAAGGGGGCCGCGGCGGACTTGCCTGCGACCGCCTTGGGGAAGGATTTGTCGAGGAGGGCGCGCATGGCGGTGTCGCGCTGGGCTCCGGTTCTGCCGCCAAGGACCACGGCCAGCAGATGCTTGTCGTCGCGCCTGACCGAGGCGGTGAGGTTGAAGCCGGCGGCGCGGGTGTAACCGGTCTTGATGCCGTCGGTGCCCTTGTAGCCGAACAACAGGCGGTTGTGATTGCGGTAGCGGCGCCCCTTGTAGCTGAAATATTTCGTGTGGAAGCAGTCGTAATATTCCGGGAACTCGCGGATCAGATGCTGGGCCAGAATGGCCATGTCCCGGGCCGTGGTCACCTGGCCCTCATTGGGAAGGCCAGAGGCATTGCGAAACGTCGTCGACATCATGCCGAGGGCGTGGGCCTGCTTGGTCATCATCCGGGCAAAGTTCTCCTCGGTCCCGGCCAGGTTCTCGGCGACGGTGACGGCCACGTCGTTGGCCGAGAGCGTGACGAGGGAGCCGATGGCATCGGCGGTGCGGATGGTCGCGCCCGGCTTCAAATTGAGCTTGGTCGGCGACTGACTCGCGGCATGAGGCGTCACCACGAGTTCGGAATCGGGAGTGATGGCGCCCGTGCGCATATAAGAGAACAGCATATAGAGCGTCATGATCTTGGTCAGCGACGCCGGGTGGCGGGGTGTGTCGGGGTTTTGCGCATCGAGGATGCGGCCGGAATTCATGTCGACCACGATCGACGCCGCGATCGTGTTGCCACTCGACTTCGACTTCTTGGCCTTCGCCAGGGCCCCATCGGAGGCGCCTGTGGCGGCGAGCGCCAGAATCAAAGCGAACAGAAGCCACGCGCGTAGCCGCGGCAGTGCCCAAAAATTGCGCTGTCGAATATCCACCCCTAATGAAGGCCCGATGGCCTCTCCCCCCGCTTTTAGCCTCCCCGCGGCACGCCTCGGCGGCATGCCAATCCCCAAACGCACCCATCATTCGCCGCGCTGCGGCGCTGCCCTGGCACGACTGGCTCAAGAACGAGGCTAAAATCCGGCGATTGCCAAAGCGTTAAAGGAAACCGTCCAAAATTCTATTGTGCAGTGCAAAATTACGGTTGACCTTTATTGTGCAATGCATATATATCGTTCGCGTGTGCAACAGCCACCCCAGGCCGATTTCGAAAAGAGGGCTTAAGATGCTCAAAGGTTACGAGGATTTCCAGAAAGTAGGCAAAGACGGCTTCGATACCGCCGTCAAATCGTTCGGCGAGATGAACAAGGGCTTCCAAGCCATTGCCGCCGAGGTCACCGATTATTCGAAGAAGGCGTTCGAGGATTCGACCCGTGCCTTCGAGCAGCTGATCGGCGCCAAGTCGGTCGAGCAGGCTGTCGAGATTCAGTCTCAGTTCGCCAAGAAGGCCTATGACAGCTACATCGCCGAGGTCTCCAAGCTCGGTGAGATGTATGCGGGCCTGGCGCGCGACGCCTACAAGCCGGTTGAGGCCTCCTTCGCCAAGAAGGTCGCGTAACGCGCCGCCAACCCACCAGGTCCATCGAAAAGGCCCGGGGGCAGACCCCGGGCTTTTTTTTTGGTCGTTTTCCTGTCAGCAATCGTCGCTATGTTATGGAGTGACGCGCGGCCCGATTTGCCGCGGCTTGCGTGATTCATGTAGAATGGACCAGGATGATCGGTGGGAACCTCGACGGGCCACCTTGGCAGATGACGATCGAGACGCCACATAGGAACTGACGATGGCGCGTAACGGCGACAATCGCCGGGGCAGCGACACCGGCACCCACATCATCACCAAGACGCGTCCGAAGACCAAGCGGCCGCATCTCTATAAGGTCCTGCTGCTCAACGACGACTACACGCCGATGGATTTCGTCGTGTACGTGTTGGAGCGCTTCTTTAACAAGCCAGCCGAGGAGGCGACCCAGATCATGCTCCACGTCCACCAGAAGGGCGTCGGCATCTGTGGAGTCTACACTTACGAGGTGGCAGAGACTAAAGTGGCTCAGGTGACGAGCTTCGCCCGTCAGCACGAGCACCCGCTCCAATGTACCATGGAGAAAGAGTGAGGATTTAGGTGGCTTCGTTTTCGTCCAGTCTCGAACAGGCGCTTCGGCGCGCGCTGCAATACGCGAATGAGCGTAGTCACGAATATGCGACGCTCGAGCATTTGCTCCTGTCGCTGCTCGATGACCGCGACGCCGCGGCGGTCATGCGCGCCTGCGACGTCGATGTCGACCTGTTGCGGGACAAGCTCACCGGCTATCTCGACCATGAGCTCGCGGGCCTCGTCCTCGACACCCATAACGACGCCCAGCCGACCGCCGGCTTTCAGCGCGTGATTCACCGCGCCGTCGCCCATGTGCAGTCTTCGGGGCGCGAGGAGGTGACGGGGGCCAACGTGCTCGTGGCCATCTTCGCCGAGCGGGAGAGCCACGCGGCGTTCTTCCTGCAAGAGCAGCACATGACGCGCTTCGACGCGGTCAACTACATCAGCCATGGCATCGCCAAGAGAACCGGCATGTCCGAGCCCCGCACCGTGCGTGGGGTGGACGAGGACGCGGCCACGGTCGAAGGCGGCGAAGATAAGAAGCGCGGCGCCGATGCGCTCGAGGTTTATTGCGTCAATTTGAACCAGAAGGCCCGGGCTGGCCGCATCGATCCATTGATCGGCCGCGCGATCGAGATTCAGCGGACGATCCAGGTTCTCTGCCGCCGGCAGAAGAACAATCCTCTGTTCGTGGGCGATCCCGGCGTCGGCAAGACTGCGATCGCGGAAGGACTCGCGCGCCGCATCGTCATGGGCGACGTGCCGGAGGTGCTGGCGGAATCGACGATCTTCCAGCTCGACATGGGGGCGCTGCTCGCCGGCACCCGTTATCGGGGCGACTTCGAGGAGCGGCTCAAGGCCGTGATGCGCGAGATCGAAGGCTATCCCGGCGCCATCATGTTCATCGACGAGATCCATACGGTGATCGGGGCAGGGGCGACCTCTGGCGGCGCCATGGACGCCTCGAATCTACTCAAGCCGGCGCTGCAGTCAGGCACGCTCCGCTGCATCGGCTCGACCACCTACAAGGAATACCGGCAGCATTTCGAGAAGGACCGGGCGCTGGTGCGCCGGTTCCAGAAGATCGACGTGAACGAGCCTTCCGTCACCGATGCGATCGAGATTCTGAAAGGGCTGAAGCCCTATTTCGAGGACTTCCACCGCGTCCGCTATACGAGCCAGGCGATCAAATCCGCGGTCGAGCTTTCGGCCAAATACATTCACGACCGTAAGCTGCCCGACAAGGCCATCGACGTGATCGACGAATCCGGCGCCTCGCAGATGCTGGTGCCGGAGCGGCAGCGGCGGAAGACCATCGGCGTCAAGGAGGTGGAGTCGACCATCGCCACCATGGCCCGGATTCCGCCCAAGACGGTGTCGAAGTCGGATGCGGAGGTGCTGCGGAACATCGACCTGGATCTGAAGCGGGTGGTGTTCGGCCAGGACAGGGCGATCGAGGCGCTGGGCGCGGCGATCAAGCTGTCGCGCGCAGGGCTACGGGAGCCGGAGAAGCCGATCGGCTGCTACATGTTCTCGGGCCCCACGGGCGTCGGCAAGACAGAGGTCGCGCGCCAGCTCGCCAAGCTGCTCGGGGTCGAGCTGCTTCGCTTCGACATGAGTGAGTATATGGAGCGCCATACGGTGTCGCGCCTGATCGGCGCGCCGCCCGGCTATGTGGGCTTCGATCAGGGCGGGCTGCTCACCGACGGCATCGACCAACATCCGCACTCCGTGCTCCTGCTCGACGAGATCGAGAAGGCGCATCCGGACCTATTCAATATCCTGTTGCAGATCATGGATCACGGCAAGCTGACCGACCACAACGGCAAGAAGGTCGACTTCCAGAACGTGATCCTGATCATGACCACCAATGCCGGGGCCTCCGATCTGGCCAAGGCGGCGATCGGCTTCAACCGCTCCAAGCGGGAAGGCGACGACGAGGAGGCGATCACCCGGCTGTTCAGCCCGGAGTTCCGCAACCGGCTCGACGCGATCATCCCCTTCGCCAGTCTGGCGCCGGACGTCATCTCCAAGGTGGTGGAGAAGTTCGTGTTCCAGCTTGAGGCCCAGCTCGACGACCGCAACATCACCATCGAGCTGACGCCTGAGGCGAATGCCTGGCTGGCCGAGCGCGGCTATGATGAGAAATTCGGCGCCAGACCTTTGTCCCGCGTGATCCAGGAGCACATCAAGAAGCCGCTGGCCGAGGAGATTCTGTTCGGCAAGCTCAAGGATGGCGGCATCGTGCGGGTGACGGTCACGGAGAAGGACGGCGAGAAGGATCTCGGCTTCGAATATCTCAAGGCCGATACGCCGATCCGTCCGCGCCGGACCGACGATCGCGACCCGGACGATTCCGGTCCGGAGGGGTCGGGCCCTGGGCCTGACGGCAGCGCGCCCAAGGCGTCGAAGCCGAAGGCAAAACGTAGCCCGCGCCGTGCGACCGCGCCGAAAAAGCCGGGTGCAAAGCCCGGGCTCGGCTCGAGCCCCGTGCCGAAGGTGCCGCTCGGCTCGCGCTAGACGCTGCCTATCCAATAACAATTTCGTCATGCCCCGGCCTTGTGCCGGGCATCTACGGGCTGTCGCCTGCCAAACCCAAAGATTTGGATGGCCGGGACGAGCCCAGCCATGACGAGGATGCTTAGGTCGAAGCCGCTCCCTGCAATTTCTGCTTGATCTTGTCCGCGGTGACGGCAAGGGCGGCCTGGTCGGTCATCTGGCCGGCATGAGGCTTCAGCGGCCTGCCTGCCTTGATCGGCAGGATATGGACATGCAGGTGGAACACGGTCTGGCCCGCGGCCGCCCCATTGAATTGTTGGATCAGCACGCCGTCTGCGTCCACCGCGTCTTCGATCACAGGTCCAAGCTTCTTCACCACGGCCATCAACTTCGCCAGCGCGTCGGGGCTCACGTCGAACAGGTCACTTGCTTGCGCCTTGGTGATGACCAGCGCGTGGCCCTCCGTGCGTGGCATGATGTCGAGGAAGGCGACGGTGTCCTCATCCTCGTAGATCTTGTGGCAGGGCAGTTCGCCGCGGAGGATCTTGGCGAAGATATTGTTCGGATCGTAGGTCATATGCTTTCGCCCTCCGCTCTCGGTTTTGCGAGTCATTTCGAGTCCTTGTCGCCGCGAGGTCAACTGGAATCCGAATCCTGTGGTCGCTGCCGGTAGGGGGATTCTCCACTGAGAAGAGCGATGTCCCGAGCCACGGCCGCGCGCTCGCGCTTGAGATAATCGGCGACGGCGCGCCTGAGCGCGGGATCGGCGATCCAATGGGCGCTGTAGGTCGGGACGGGCAGATAGCCGCGAGCGAGCTTGTGGGCGCCTTGCGCGCCGGCTTCGACCCGGGCGAGCTGGTGCTCAATGGCAAAGTCGATGGCCTGGTAGTAGCAGACCTCGAAATGCAGGCAGTCGTGCTCCTCGATCGCGCCCCAATAGCGCCCAAAGAGCGTATCGCGGCCGATGAAGTTCAGCGCGCCGGAGATGGCGCGACCGTCGCGCTTGGCGAGCACGAGCAGAATCTCGTCGCACATGGTCTCGCCGATCAGGCTGAAGAACTCCCGGGTCAGGTAGGGCGATCCCCATTTGCGCCCGCCGGTGTCGGTATAGAAGGCAAAGAACTGGTCCCAATGCGCCTCGGTGAGGTCGGAGCCCGTCACCCACTCGATCTCGATTCCTCCTGCAAGCGCGCGGCGGCGCTCACTGCGGATGGCTTTGCGCTTGCGCGAGGACAGCGCCGCGAGAAACTCCTCGAAGCTGCCGTAGCCTTGGTTCAGCCAATGGAATTGCTGGTCGGTGCGTTGAAGGAAGCCGAGCGAGCCCGCAAGCTCCCACTCTTCCCGCGTAGGGAAGGTGATGTGCAGCGATGAGGCCCTGAGGCGGTTTGCGAGCGTCACCGCCGCTTGCAACAGGATGGCCTCGCGCTCGGCCCTGCCTTCTCCTTCGCGCGCGAGCAGGCGCCTGCCGGTGACGGGGGTGAAGGGCACCGCGCATTGTAGTTTTGGGTAGTAGTCGCCGCCCGCGCGCTCATAGGCGTCGGCCCAGCCGTGATCGAAGACATATTCACCGAGGGAGTGAGACTTCACATAGCAGGGCATGCAGGCCGAAAGCCTTCCCGTCGCGTCTTCCAGCAGGAGATGCTGCGGCAGCCAACCGGTCGCCAGGATGGCCGAACCGCTCTCCTCCAGCGCGTGCAGAAAAGCATGCGAAATGAATGGATTTTCCGCCCGGCCTGACAGGGAGCTCGAATCGCCGCCGCGCGCGCAAGCATCCCAGTCCTGAGGCTGTACGGCGGCGATGCTGGAGGCGACGCGGACGACAATGGCGTCCTCGGTGCTGCTCGCCTCAGGCTCACTCGGACGCTGCTCGATATCGCCCATGGTTCTTGTCCGTACCGCATGATCTGGTCCGAAAAGTCTGCAACTTTTCGGGATCAAGCTTTAGGGCACGACTCCTTCGAAGATCATGGCGTCGGCGTAGCGCGTGGCCAGCACCTTCTCCGCTTCGCTGCGCACCGTCCAGGTCAACAGCGGCAGCCCGAACAGGGTCCGCGCGATCGCCGGCGCCAGCGCCGGAAGCGCCTTGATATCGTATGCGATGAAGTGGGGTCGGGCGATGGCGGAGGTCAGGAGATGGCGCATGGCAAAACGTTTCAGCGGGGTGAGGCCGGACCAATAATGCTGGTCCCCGAACTGCTCGGAGATCAGCCCGCGCGGCAGAGACGGAGAGAGGCGCCTGAACGCTGCGACGCAGTTGGGATCGAAGGACATCACCGCCACCCGGCCGGAATAGGGGCGGAGGGTTTCCGCGATATTGGCTTCGTAGCGGGGATCGCGGCCCCAGGTACTTTTGACCTCGAGCAGAAGCGGCACGCGTCTGTCGACGAGAGCCAGAAGCCCAGCAAGCGAGAGAATGCGGTCCTGGCTGCCGCGCAAGGGGATCGTGCAGAGGTCCGCGGCATCGCGCGACGCCACGGGGCCTGTTTCCGCCGTCAGCCGGTCCAAGACTTGGTCATGGAACACGACCGGCAGGCCGTCGCGCGAGCATTGTAGATCCACCTCGATGGCATAGTTCGCGGCAATGGCTGCATCGACCGCGGAGGCGCTATTCTCGATAGCGCCTTTCTCGTCCAGCCCGCGATGGGCGATCGGCCGCTTCAACCAGTCGAGCGCAGACCGGGTCATGGGCCGCTTGGGGACTCGCCTCTATTCCACGGCAAAGATGGCGTCGATCTCCACCGCCGCTCCGAGCGGCAGGCTCGAGCAGCCGACCGCGATGCGCGTGTGCCGCCCCTTTGGCCCAAGCGCCTCCACCATCAGGTTGGAAGCGCCATTGATGATCTTGGGGTGGTCGACGAAATCCGGCGTGGCGTTGACATAGCCGTTCAGGCGGAGGCACTGGACGATGCGGTCAAGGTCGCCGAGCGCCGCCTTCGCCTGGGCGAGGATGTTGAGGAGGCAGAGCCGGGCCGCCTGTTCGCCATCGGCGATGGTCAGATCGGCGCCAAGCTTGCCCGCCACGGCCACGCTGCCGTCCCGCATCGGCAATTGGCCCGATATGTAAAGCTGCCGGTCGAGATGCAGAAAGGGGACGTAGTTGGCGAGCGGGCTCGCCACTGCCGGCAGGGCAATGTCCAGGGCCTTCAGCCGTGCTTCGATCTCTCCAGCCATGCAAGCCTCCAATCGGCATTGAGCGCGGCGCGCGCTAGGGCACGGAACATCGGGCAAATCCCGCCTCTCCGCAAGCTTGGCGAGGGCCCTTGTCCCGGCTCGCGGTTGGTGTCAAAAATCGGGGCCCGAGGACGAGTTTGGGCTGAGAGTTGAGGTGAGGACCAAGATGGTGACTGTGGCTCTGAGATCGGTGCTGGTGCTGCTGGCGGTGGCGTTGCCGCTCGGCGCGTTTGCACGCCCGGCCGAGGCGTTCGCGGCCAAGGAGCCGATCAAGCTTACGCCCCACCGCGCCGTCTACGAGATGACCCTCGACGATGCCCGGTCTGCCTCCGGCATCACCGGGATCGACGGGCGCATGGTGTTCGAGTTCACGGGCTCGCAATGCGACGGCTATACGCTCAATATGCGCATGGTCACGCAGATGACCGATTCTCAGGGCCAGACCAATCTGACCGACCTTAGGTCGTCGAGTTGGGAGCAGGGCAATGGCCAGAAATTTCGGTTCCAGTCGGCGCAATATCTGAATGACAAGCTTGGCGACATCACCATGGGCCGCGCGGTGCGCAACCCTCCGGACACCACGGTTCAGGTGAGACTGAGCCAGCCAAACCGCGCCGAACTTAATTTTTCGGGCCAGGTGCTGTTCCCAACCCAGCACAGCCTGGCGCTGCTCGACGCGGCGCGAGGCGGTAAGAGACTACTTCAGGCCCAAATCTATGACGGCTCCGAGAAGGGCAAGAGGGTCTACGAGACCACGGCTTTTATCGGCAAGCCGGTCGGCGCCGGGACGGAGCAGCTGGAGGTTCCGGCCAAGAAGAAGGGGCTTGCCGAGCTCATGTCCTGGCCCGTGTCGATCGGCTATTTCGAACCGAGGGCTGGCGATCTCACACCGAGCTATCAGATCGACTTTAGGCTTTACGCCAATGGCGTCAGCCGTGAACTCCTCATCGACTATGGCGACTTCTCTATCCACGGCACCTTGACCTCGCTTGAATATCTCAAGGACGAGGCCTGCCAAGGCGCCGTGCCTGCTCCTCAGCGATAGGGCGCTCCTGGCCCCTGAGTGACGGGAACGCCGCCGTTTTTTGCGGTTAATCGCGGTCGAGGCGAATGTGGGGAGCGAATTTCGACGCTCTGAAGGGGTGGACCCGCGCGCAGCGCCATGGCGCATGGCGTCGAGATCGCCCATCATAGGCTTGATCGAATCGCCCGAGCCGCAACCTATGACCAAGACCGTTCTGATCGTCGAGGACAACGAGCTGAACATGAAACTATTTCATGATCTGCTCGATGCCCATGGCTACAGGACCCTGCAGACGCGAAACGGCATGGAGGCGCTGTCGCTTGCGCGCGAGCACCGCCCCGATCTCATCCTCATGGATATTCAGCTGCCCGAGGTGTCAGGACTGGAGGTGACCAAATGGCTGAAGGAGGACGACCAGCTGCGGGAGATCCCGGTGGTCGCGGTGACGGCATTCGCCATGAAGGGGGACGAGGAGCGTATCCGCGAAGGCGGCTGCGAAGCCTACATCTCCAAGCCGATCTCGGTGTCGATGTTTCTCGACACGGTCAGGCAGTTCATCGGCGAGGCCCAGTAGGATAGGGGTCGGGGGGCGCATGAAAACGCTGAAGAGCGGGCGCCAAAACCGGAAGGAGACCGAATCGCTCGAGCCTCGGCGGGTTGGACTTGGCCAATTGACTTGAGGTGAACAGTGAAGTCCCTAGGTTAAAGCTTTACACCCGTTGTATTTTTGCCATATTAAGCACGCGATAGAGTTTGATTTTGTCAATTTGTCGGCTAGTTTATATTTGACTTGAGGAAAAGGAATTCGGGGCCGGAGGTAAAGTATGGGGTGAGGGGATGCGCGCGCAGGGGATAAAAGCGCGAGCAGGCTCGACGTCTTCCTAAATATCTTCGATGAGATAACCCTACGGAGTGCTCAGGTCCGCCGCATCTCCTGGGTCCGTGGGGTTCGGCCGGTCGGAGCGCGGTTTGAGTGGCCTCCTCGTTAGCGCCGCGTTTCGGCCGGCCACCTAGTTCAGGATCGAGCAAGTCCGATCCTTGCCGCTGACGCTGTTCGCGTGCAGCAGGCCAGCCGCTGAGGTCGCCTCGCGGCTATTTGATCTTGCTTTCCTTGAATTCCACGTGCTTGCGCGCGACCGGATCATACTTTTTGAAGATGAGCTTTTCCGTCTGGTTGCGCGGATTCTTCTTCGTCACGTAGTAATATCCGGTGCCCGCGGTGCTCACGAGTTTGATCTTTTGCGTGACGGGCTTTGCCATTTCATCCTCGCTGGTCGAAAGTTGGAGCGAAACCTACTCGCCGCGACTGGGAAGTCAAGTCCGGGTCACGTGTCAGGCGGAGCGATCGGTTCCGACAAAATTGTCGTAAGGCGCGATCGTTTCCTCCTCGCTGTTCGGGTCGAAGCCGTGCATCAAGAGGGCCCACTGCAGGCCGATCAGGGCGCCCTTCACCGGTGGCAGGATCAACAGCGCCAGGATCACCGTCAGCGGTAGCCAAAGTGCGGCATGGAGCCAGAGCGGTGGCCGATAAGCCATCTCCATCGACAGCACCAGGCTCACGACGATATGCCCGATGATGACAATGGTGAAATAGGGCGGCGCATCATCGGCGCGGTGATGGTGCAAAGCCTCGCCGCAAGCCGGGCAATGGTCTGAAACCTTGAGATAGCGCCAGAACATGGCGCCCTTGCCGCAGGCCGGACAGGTCAGGCGCGCCCCTCTGAGAAGCGATTGCTGGACCGAACGCTCGCCCGTCGATCTGCCGTCTTGGGACGTTTTTTGCATGCTTACTCCTAGCGGGTTCCCGCCGCAGAACCAATTTCCGAACCGGTTGCGCGACCTTTGGCCACGCCTAACGCCGTGCCCGGGAACGGCTTCGCGGCGGCCTTTGCGGGCCTTTTCGCTGTCCTTGCAGGCGCGGCCGCATGGGCTTGGCGCCGATCATTCGGCCTTCGCTCAAGAGTTCGAAACGGAGCGCGCCCGCGGTCGGGATCGCCTCCACCAAACGGACCTCGACCGGGTCGCCGAGCTGGAAGGCAGCGCCGGTTTCTTCGCCGATCAGCGCCTGGCGAGTCTCGTCGTGGTAGAAATATTCGTGGCCGATCGAGGAGGCGGGGACGAAGCCGTCGGCTCCGGTCTCGGCCAGCCGCACGAAGAGGCCAGACCGGACCAGGCCGGACACGCGGGCGGTGAAACTGGCGCCGATGCGGTCGGCGAGATAGGCCGCGATCAGGCGATCGGCCGTCTCGCGCTCCGCCGCCATGGCACGCCGCTCGGTGACGGAAATATTCTCGGCGATGGTTTCGAGCAATGGCATCTCGGCGTCGGTCAAGCCGCCCTCGCCAAGGTCGAGCGCCCGGATCAGGGCCCGATGCACGATCAGATCGGCATAGCGCCGGATCGGCGAGGTGAAATGGGCATAACGGCGCAGATTGAGGCCGAAATGACCGTAATTTCCGGTGTTGTACTCAGCTTGCGCCTGGCTGCGCAGGACCATCTCGCCAACAAGTTCCGCCGCCGGGCTGGCCCGCGTCTCGGCCAGAATGCGGTTGAACTGGGCCGGCTTGAGCTGGCCGGTCTTCGGCAGTTTCAGTCCGAGCGTGCCGAGAAATTCCGACAGAGCGGCGAGCTTCTCCTTCGAGGGCTGGTCGTGCACGCGATAGATCAAGGGTGTCCGCTTGGCTTCGAGCTCTTCCGCCGCCGCGACATTGGCCGCGATCATGAACTCCTCGATCAGGCGGTGGGCGTCGAGCCGGGTCGGGGTGGTGACGCCGCGCACGCGACCCTCGTCGTCCAGAAGAATCTTGCGCTCAGGCAAATCGAGGTCGAGCGGGGCGCGTTGCGCGCGCGCGCGGGTGAGGCTCGCATAGGCGCCCCATAACGGTCTCAGCACGGGATCGAGCAAAGGGCCGGTGACGTCGTCGGGCTTGCCGTCGATGGCGCTCTGCGCCTGCTCATAGGCGAGCGCCGCGGCCGAGCGCATCAGGCCGCGCAGGAATCGGTGACTTTTCTTGTGCCCATCCTTGTCGAACACCATGCGCACCGCGAGGCAGGGGCGGGGCTCCTGTGCCCTGAGGGAACAGAGGTCGTTCGAGATACGCTCCGGCAGCATCGGCACGACGCGATCGGGGAAATAGACCGAGTTGCCGCGGGTGCGCGCCTCTTTGTCGAGCGCGCTTCCCGGCGTCACATAGGACGCGACGTCGGCAATGGCGACCATCACCACCCAGCCCCCCTTGTTTTTGGGGTCCGGGTCGGGCTCCGCCCACACGGCATCGTCGCGGTCGCGGGCGTCAGGCGGGTCGATGGTGACGAAAGGCAGATGCCGCAGATCTTCCCGGCGCTTGAGGCTGGCCTCGACCGCGGCGTCCGCCTGCTCCAGCACGGCCTCGGGGAAGGCATCGGGAATGCCGTGGGCGTGGATGGCGATAAGGCTCGTGGCCCGCTGATCCTGAGGATTGCCGAGACGATCGGTGACGCGGGCGCTGGTCGCACCAAATCGAGCCGGTCCACCAAGCTCATAGCGGACCAGCTCGCCGTTCTCGGCGTCGTTGGTGGCGCCGCGAGCGACCCTCCATTCCTTCAGCTGCTTGCGATCGATGGGATCGATGACGCCTCCGCCTCCGGGGAGAGAGCGGAAGATGCCGAGCTGGCTGCGCGTGGCGCGGGGCAGCCGTTTGATCGGGCGTGCCTTGTAGGGAATGTCGGCATCGGCCCCAAGCGCCGTGATCCTGGCCAAGACGCGATCGCCAATGCCTGCCGCTGGTCCCTGGTCGTGCTTAGCGTCGAGCACGAGGATGCGGGGCGCCGGCCCATGTTCCTCCGGCCAATTCGCGGGGCGGGCGATGAACTCGCCATGGGCATCGCGTTCGACGATCTCGATCACCGTGACTGGGGGCAGCACGCCGGGGCGTGTGAGCTTTCGCCGCGTGCCGGCGATCAGCCCATCCTCAGCCATGTCGCGCAAGAGCTGCTTCAGCGCCAGGCGGTTCGCGCCCTTGACGCCGAAGGCGCGCGCGATCTCACGCTTGCCGGCGCGCTCGCTTGCGTCCTGAAGAAAGTCCAGGATCTCTTGCCTTGAGGGAAGCTTGCCCGGCTTTTCAGTTTTGGGAGAGCTTTTCGGCTTGGCCACGATTCGTCTTAGCACGCGCAAGCGACGAGCTAAATGTTAGCGCGCCGTCTCCTCGACGGGCTCTTTCTCTTTTTTCGTCTTCTTGGCCTTGCGGACGGGCTTCTTCGCCGGGCCCTTGGCCGCCCGCGCGGAGATCAGCTCCACGGCTTCGGCCAGCGTGACCTCTTCCGGGTTCCGGTCCTTGGGCAAGGTGGCGTTGATCTTGCCGTGGTTCACATAGGGACCATAACGCCCGCTCAGGACTTGCACGGGGCCGCCGCCTTCCGGGTGCTCGCCGAGCTGCTTGATCACCGTTGGGCCGCCGCGGCGTCCACGGCCTGCGGCCTTCTCGGCCAGCAGGCTGACGGCGCGGTTGATACCGACGGTGAACACCTCGTCGGCTCCGCTCAGGCTCGCGTATTTGCCGTCGTGCTGAATATAGGGGCCGAAGCGGCCGAAGCCCGCGGTGATGGGCTTGCCGCCTTCGGGATGGACGCCAATTTCCCGCGGCAGCGACAGCAACGAAAGAGCGCGAACGAGATCGATGCCGTCGAGATCGAAGCCCTTGGGGATCGATGCGCGCTTGGGCTTTTCTTCGCCACCCTCGCCAAGCTGGACGTAAGGACCGAAGCGGCCGCTGCGAAGCGTCACATCGAGCCCGCTCTCGGGATCGGTCCCGAGCAGCTTGCCCTCGCTGCCAATGGCGGGCTTGTCACCTCCCTCGGCCAGCTGGCGGGTGAAGCGGCAATCGGGGTAGTTGGAGCAGCCGATGAAGGCGCCGAACTTCCCGATCTTGAGGCTGAGGCGGCCGGCCTCGCAAGAGGTGCAGGCGCGCGGATCGCCGCCTTCGGCCGTGGCCGGAAAGATATGGGGGCCGAGCATGTCGTTCAGCGCGTCGAGCACCTGGGTGATGCGCAGTTCGCCGATGTCCTCCACCGCGGCGATGAAATCGCGCCAAAAGTCGCGCAAGACATCCTTCCAGGCGAGCTGGCCGGCGGAGATCAGGTCGAGCTTCTCTTCGAGGTCGGCGGTGAAGTCGTATTCGACGTAGCGGCTGAAGAAACTCTCCAGGAATGCCGTGACCAGGCGCCCCTTGTCCTCGGCGTGAAGCCGCTTCTTGTCGAGCCGGACATATTCGCGTTCGCGCAGGATGTTCAGGGTGGAGGCATAGGTGGAGGGCCTGCCGATGCCGAGTTCCTCCATCTTCTTGATCAGAGTGGCTTCGGAATAGCGGGGAGGCGGTTCGGTGAAATGCTGCTTCGCCTCGATCTTGCGGGTCTCGAGGGAGTCGCCCTTGGCCAGCAGCGGCAGCCTCGATCCGTCCTCGCTATCAACGTCGTCGGCGCCTTCCTCGTAGAGTTTGAGGAAACCGTCGAACCGGATCACCTGGCCGGTCGCTCGCAGGCCGTAGGTCACGCCGTCCGCGCCGACGATCTCGATCTCGGCGGTGGTGCGCTCGATCTCGGCGCTGGAGGCTTGGCTCGCCAGCGTCCGCTGCCAGACAAGCTTGTAGAGTTTGAGGGCGTCAGCATCGAGGAAGCGGGCGACGGCCTCCGGTGGCTTGGTGAAATCCGTGGGTCTGATGGCTTCGTGCGCCTCTTGCGCGTTCTTGGCCTTGGTTACGTATTGACGCGGCGAGGAGGGCACGTAACGGCGACCATACAGCTTTTCGACCGTGCGGCGGGCGGCGGCAATAGCCTCCGGCGCGATGTCGACGCCGTCGGTCCGCATATAGGTGATGAGACCCTCGCTCTCGCCGTCGAGATCCACGCCCTCATAGAGCCTCTGCGCCAGCTGCATGGTCTGGCGCGGGGAGAAGCCAAGTTTGCGCGAGGCTTCCTGTTGCAGGGTCGAGGTGGTGAAGGGTGGGGCAGGGTGACGCCGCTGCGACTTGCTCTCCACGCTGGTGACGGCGAAGCGGCCACCTTCCAGCGCGGATTTGAGGCGCATTGCCGTCGCCTCGTCGGCAACGTCGAACTTTTCGAGCTTCTTGCCGGCGACGGCAACGAGGCGGGCGAGGAAGGTCTCGTCCTTGGCGGTGGCTAGCTCGGCGATCAGCGACCAATATTCCTGCGCCTTGAATTTCTCGATCTCCAACTCACGGTCGCAGACGAGGCGGAGCGCCACGGATTGTACGCGGCCGGCGGAGCGGGCGCCCGGCAATTTCCGCCACAGCACCGGCGACAGCGTAAAGCCCACCAGATAGTCGAGGGCCCTGCGGGCGAGATAGGCATTGACCAAGGGGCCGTCGATCTCGCGCGGGTGACGCATGGCCTCAAGCACGGCTTCCTTGGTCACGGCGTTGAAGACCACGCGCTCGACCGTGACCTTGTCCAGAGCCTTCTTACGGTTGAGGATCTGATAGACGTGCCAGGAGATGGCCTCGCCCTCGCGATCGGGGTCGGTGGCGAGGATCAGCTTGGTCGCCCCCTTGACCGCCTTGGCGATTTCGTCGAGCCGCTTGGCCGCCTTGGGCTCCACGTCCCAATGCATCTCGAAGTCCTTGTCCGGCTCGACCGAGCCGTTCTTGGACGGCAGGTCGCGCACGTGACCGTAGGAGGCGATCACGTGATAACCCGCCCCCAGATATTTGTTGACGGTCTTGGCCTTGGCCGGCGATTCGACGATGACGATGTTCATTAAGTGTTCCTGGCCGGCACCGGTGGCGCTCGGCTCGAGGGATAACGGGTTCGCCTATTGCCCTCGCAATGCGGCGAAAATGGTGTCTTGCAGGGCATGTGTCAAATTCCACGATCCGGCAGGTGTGATTGTGGTAAGTGGAAATTGACAACTTATGGGGGTATAGACTAACTAATTACAACCTAGAGGGGTTGCTTCCGAGGGAGAGCGGAATTGGTCAAGCGGCGTCAGACGAAACAAAATGGGTCGCCGCAATCAAAAAGCGTATCCCCCCGGGGCGGCGGTGATCTGACCCGTGGCGAGGCCGCCGCCTACATCGCCGAACTGCTCGATGAGCTGAAAACCATCGCCAATTATGCCGGGCTCTCCTTTGTCGCCTATCTCCTCGCCATGGCTAAGGAAGAGGCGCAAACCGAGAAATTGCGCGATGATTCAGGGTTAACCCCAATCCCCGGCATCGACCAGGGAAACTAGCTGCTGCCCGTGCCGCTGCAACCTGCCCGCGAGGTCGAGCTCGAGGAGCACGACGTGGACTTTGCGTGCGCTGAGGCCGGTGGCGCGGATGAGTTCATCGATATCGACGGGACTCGGGCCCATGGCGCCGATGATTCGCTCGCGCTCGCCTTGGACGATATCGGGCAATGGCTCCGGCGCCCGGCCTTCGTCGGGGGAGGCGAGTTCCGGTCCGAAGGGTTCGAGCGGCCGTCCGAGGATCGGGGCGAGCACTTCGACGACGTCGCGGGCGCTGGTGGTGAGGCAGGCCCCCTGCTTGAGCAAATTGTTGGTTCCGGCGGAACGGGGGTCGAGCGGGCTCCCGGGCACGGCGAAGACCTCTCGGCCCTGCTCTCCGGCTAAGCGGGCGGTGATCAGGGAGCCGGAGCGTTCGGCGGCTTCAACCACCACGACCCCGAGCGAGATGCCCGAGATCAGCCGGTTGCGGCGGGGAAAGTCCTTTCCTCGCGGGGCAAAACCAGGGCTCC
>JBAUEK010000255.1:0-2302 GCA_049678565.1 Methyloceanibacter sp.
GGACAAGCGATCGCGCTCACTTCGCAGGACCGCAGCGCCAGACACGACTTGAACTGCACGCAGCAAGCACGATTGCAGCTGATTTGAGTCTGGGCGATCGCCGACGGTATCAGGCTCGCGGCATCGCAGGCGCCGTTGCAAGACCGAAACGAGGTGTTGCAGACGGTTTGATCGGTCGGCCGGCACACGGAGGGCGTGTCCTGGCAGAACGCAATCACGCAACGGTTGACGCAGGCGCTCTGGCGGCTCGAATTGGTATTGCTGCCGACGCAGTGGTCAATGCAGGCGCTGCGGGTGGCGGCGCAGTCGGAGAGAGCCTCGCCTGACCCCCAAAACACGGTCGTGGCAAAGATCAGCGTGCAGGCCGCCGCCAGAAGAAGTCTGCGCATGAGCCAATTGAAGCACGCGCGCTAGCATCTCCGCAATTCATTGCGCCGACTGCGTTGCTGGTGAGACATTCGGTCCCGCGCTGTCCGCCTCCTGCAACCGACTGCGGCTTTTTTACAACTATGAGTCGCCATCCTCACCTCAAGAGGTTAGGCTTTGCCGTCGTCGCGGCAAGGGAAACTGGCGGCGCCGCGCGATCCCGGCAAGATCGGGAGTACATCCATGGGCTCCCTCCCTGAGATTTTCTCCAGGGCAAAGGGGAGGGGCGGAGGCTGAAGCCTCCAACCACACTCGCTGCCGAATGGAGGCCCATCATGATCAACGACAAGACTGGGACGATCAGTCTGATTGGCCGCCTGGTCTTGGTGGCGGCAATCCTCCTGGCTCAGTCCCTCGTCATCGCCACGCCGGCTGACGCTCAAGCAACGGCCAAGCCACAGGGCAAATCCACCACCAATCGGCAAGCGCCAAAATCCGCCGGCAAGCCGGCAACGCGCCCGGGACAGATCGACGATTACGATTATGGTTCGGTCTATTGTCACCAGGGGTGCGCCGGTGGCTTCACCGGCGTGTTGAAAGGTACGGCCACGAACCCCGGAATGAAGCGGTGAGGGCTTGACCGCTCCCGGGCATCGGTGAGAGGACGCAGGGACAGAGCTCCCGCTCGCAATTCATGCGCGCCTAAACGCCGACTGCAACTGCTACGTCCTAGACCCGTGAATTTTGCGCATGTCGGATTGGAACTCTCTTGCCCGCTGGTTCGTTTAAAGTGTCGAGGCCAGTTGGGGGCTGATGTCTACGGGGGGAAGAGGATGGCCGCCACATTGGAGCATGGCGCGAGGTCAAGACCGTCGAGTTCAAGCAAGATCGAAGCCTCGACCATCGGCGAGGACCTGCTCATTACCGGCAACGTCGATTCGAAAAGCGAAATTCATCTCGAAGGCAATGTCCGGGGCGATGTCTCTTGCGTGGCGCTCGTTCTTGGCGAAAACTCCAAACTCGAGGGTAATGTGAAGGCGGACGACGTCGTCGTCCGTGGCCGGCTGATCGGGTCGGTCAAGGCCATGCGCGTGACGCTTCACTCCACCTCCCACGTCGAAGGCGACCTGCATCACCAAAGTCTTGCCATCGAGCAGGGGGCTTATTTCGACGGCAACTCGCGTCGCTGCGAGGATCCGTTTGCGCCCCCCATGAACATTGGGGAGACGACTGCGCAAGCGGCGTCCGAGCCCGCGGAAAGACGTAATCATCGGCCCGGCAAGGCCTTCGTCCGTTCCCTTCCTGGGCCGGAATAAGCTGCTTGTTTGGGACCAGTTCGGCGTAGGAGGGAAGCATGTTTGGATCGAAGAACAAGGGCACTGTCATTGCTAAGGGGTTGAAGATCGTCGGCAGCGTGACGGCCGAGGGCCTGATCGAGGTCAATGGTCAGATCGACGGCGAATTGCACTGCACCTCCCTCATCATTTCGCAGGGAGCCCATGTGGTGGGAACGATCGCGGCTCAGCGCGTGGTCGTGGACGGAAGGGTCGAAGGGCCGATCCAGGGCGGCGACGTGTTTCTAAAGTCGCAGGCCCATGTCGTCGGCGATATTCACCACCAATCCCTGTCCATCGAGAGCGGCGCCTATTTCGACGGCCGCTCGGTGCAGAACCGGGGCAACGGGCAGTCGCCCGAGAAGATCGAGACGCGGTCGCTCCGGCAAATCTCGGCCAACAACCGGACATCGGCCGCCGCCACGGTGGCCGACGAATAAGTCTCGGCGGATGATTGATGTCGGATGCATCAACTCCAGCGGATCAGCCAGCTGCTCGGTGAAGTCGCAATAGCCTGAGGCCGCCCGCCCGAAGCGAATGGACGGCGGCCGTTGTCGCGCTGGAGCAACACCGCTTAGGTGAAGCCTACTCCTTGGGCGGGT
>JBAUEK010000256.1:0-3868 GCA_049678565.1 Methyloceanibacter sp.
CGGCTTTCCGTCAGCCAGGTGACGCCGCCAACACCGGGGCAGACCAGCAAGGAGCCGATGCTGATCCCGCTCAAGCTTGGGCTGCTTGGTGGCAATGGCGACGACCTTCCGCTTAAACTCGACGACGGCACCGAATTGACCGACAGCCTGCTTGAGGTGGCCGAGCGTGAGCAGGTTTTCACCTTCCGCGACGTGCCCGCCGCGCCGACGCCATCGCTGCTGCGGGGCTTCTCGGCCCCGGTCCGCCTCACTATCAGCCTCGATCCTGATCAGATCGAGTTCCTGATGATGCATGACAAGGACCCGTTCAACCGCTGGCAGGCGGCACAGTCCTACGCCTCGAACCTGTTGACGGCGGCGGCGCGCCGTGGTGACACCGAACCGGTCACCGGCAGAGAGGCGGCGCGGCTTGCTCAAGCACTGGCGACAACGGCCTCCGAGACATCCTTGTCCGACGCCTATCGCGCCGAGTTTCTCAGGCTTCCGAACGAGTCCGACATCGCGCGCGAGCTTGGCTCGAATGTCGATCCCGATGCGGTGAGGAAAGCCTATGAGACGCTGCGGGCCACGATCGGCCGCAAGATTGGAGCGACGCTGGCGGAGATCTATGACGGGGCGGCCACGACAGGCCCCTATTCACCCGACGCCGAGAACACCGGCAAACGTGCACTCCGCGGCGCCACCCTCGACCTTCTCGTCGGCACCGGCGATGCAGCCGAGATCGAACGCGCGCTTCGCCATTACCGCGAAGCCTCGAACATGACCGACGCCATCACCTCCCTCTCGATCCTGTCTCACCTCAACCTCGGACTGCGCGACGAAGCGCTTGCCGATTTTTACGAGCGTTGGCAGGACGAGCCGCTGGTGCTCGACAAATGGTTCGCGGTTCAGGCAAGGGCAACGCGGCCCGATTCGGTCGAGACGGTGCAGAAGCTGCTGTTGCACTCCAAATTCTCGCTCAAGAACCCCAATCGCGTGCGCGCGCTGATCGGAAGCTTCGCCCATGCCAATCCGACCGGCTTCAACCGCGCCGATGGCGCTGGCTATGAGCTGTTGGCGGCTTCCGCCCTCCAGATCGACCGCTTCAACCCGCATATGGCGGCACGGCTGCTGGGCGCCTTCGAAAGCTGGCGCACGCTCGAACCTGGGCGCCAGGCCCTGGCCAAAGCCGCGTTGCGGCAGCTCGCCGCGAGCGAGCTTTCCACTGACAGTTACGAAATCGTCAGCAAAACCCTCGGCACCGACTGATTCGGACCTCCGTCAATCAGTTATTAACCGATTCTCCACAGATTTTCCCTAGACATAGGGCAGCTCCGTCTCCTCAAATGGAAAAGCGATTCGGAGATGCGGCAGTTCTCCGGCGCGAGGCAGGAGAATACTGAAGGGGGACCGGGATGTCGCGGATCAATTCCGCGCAGGAGCAATCGCTTGCGATCGCGGGACTACATTGGCAGCGTATCCGCGAAATCTTCGTCGGCCAGCTTCCCAAGGCCGAGCTGCTGCGCCGCGCGGTACCCGTTTTAATTGCGGTCTTCGCCGCGCTCGCCGCCTTAGGCGTCGTCACCCAGACCGTGCAAACGAGACAGTCGGCGCTCATCCTGGCGCAAGAACGGCTGGCGCTGATGGCGGACCTCACCGCCCTGCGCCTCAACGACGAGACCCTCACCGCTGACAGCGACTGGCAACGGGCGCTGGCCTCAAGCCTGCCCAAGGGCGCGACTCTTGACGACCGCACGATCCTTCTCGCGGGCGCGGATGGCAAGATCGAAGCCCGCGCCCCGCTCATGACCTCCGGCCCCGAGACCCTGCTCTCGGTCCTCGGCCCCCAGCAACCCCTCACGACCTTCGGCGCCGATGCGGGCGTGTTGCGCATGACCCTGACCGACGGCACGGACGCGATCGTCACCGTTCGCGACATTCAAGACGACCATGCGCAAATCGCCTTCCTCCAGCCCGTGAGCGCCGCCCTTTCGGGCTGGCGCCACGACGCGAGCCTGGAGATCAGCCTTCTGGTCTGCACCGGCCTGGTACTGGCGCTGCTCGGAGGCAGCCTCTGGTATCTGGCTCCGGTAGAGGCGCGGCGGAACGAAGCGATTGAGGGGCAACTCACCGAGGCCATGTCCGCTTGCCCGGTTTGGCGTTGGAATCTGGCCCGGGGACATGTGCATTGGTCGGGGCCGATGTACCGGCTCCTCGGCCGGACGCCAAGCGGGGACGCCATGGCCTTCCACGCCATCGCGCAGTCCCTACATCCGGGCGACGATCTCCGCCGGGAGATCGACCAGCATTTGCGCGAGGACAAGACCCATTTCGATCGGATCTTCCGTCTCCGTCACGCCCACGGCCATTGGGTGAATATCAGGCTCCGCGGCGACATCACCCGCGACAACGAGACCGGAGAGCCCTACCTCACCGCCATCGCCGGGGCCGAGCAGGACGTCACTGTTTCGGCCGATGCCAATATGCGCCTTCGCGAGGCGGTCGAGACCATTTCGGAAGCCTTCGTGCTGTGGGACCACCACAACCGGCTCCTGATGTGCAACAGCAAATATCAGCAATTCCACGGACTGCCCGACAGTGCGCTCCGCCCCGGCAATCACTATGAGGAGGTGATTGCCTCGGCCTCCGACCCTGTGATCCGCCAGCGCGTCAGAGTGAATGGCGACGAAGAGTCGTGCACCTATGAGGCCCAGCTCGAGGACGGAAGGTGGCTGCATATCAACGAACGGCGGACCAAGGACGGCGGCTATGTCAGCGTCGGCACCGACATCACCGTCCTCAAGCAAAGCCAGCAGCGCCTCGCTGACAGCGAGCAACAGCTCCGCGCCAGCGTCGCCGAGCTCAGGCTTTCGCGCCGGGAGCTTGAGCAGCAGAAGCAGCAGCTTGTCGATTTGGCCGAGAAATACGCGCTAGAGAAGAACCGCGCCGAGGCCGCCAACCGGGCGAAGTCGGAGTTCCTCGCCAATATCAGTCATGAACTGCGCACGCCCCTGAACGCGGTGATCGGTTTCTCCGAGGTCATGGAGCAGGGTTTGTTTGGGCCCCTCGGCCATGCCAAATATCAGGAATATTCGCACGACATCCATGAGAGCGGCACCTTCCTGCTCGAAGTCATCAACGACATTCTCGATATGTCGAAGATCGAGGCCGGCCGCATGACGCTCGACATCGAGACCGTCGATGTCGCCGACATCGTCGAGGACAGCATGAAAGTGGTGAGCCAGGCCGCCACCGACCGCGGCATCGCAGTCTCGCGCCACGGCCCATCGCGCCTGATGCTCGAGGCCGATCGCCGGGCGCTGAAACAGATCTTCCTCAATCTCTTGGCCAATGCGGTGAAATTCACCCGGGACGGCGGCAATGTCGACGTCCATCTGTCACGGGCGCGCGGACAGGTCCGCATCGCCATCAAGGACAGCGGCATCGGCATTCCCGAGGCCGATATTTTGAAGCTCGGGCGCCCCTTCGAGCAGGTCGAGAACCAATTCTCCAAAAGCCATCAGGGGAGCGGTCTGGGGCTCGCCATCTCCCAGGCCCTGGTCGAGCTGCATGGTGGCTCCTTGCGCATCGTAAGCCGCGAGGGTCACGGCACGACCGTCACCTGCACCCTTCCCGTGAAGGCCGAGACCGATCAGAGCGAAACCGAGGCGGCAACGGCCTGAGCCGCGAGATCGCTAGCCGGAGACAATCCGCTCGAAGGCGTCGTGCACGGCGCCGAGCATGTCCGTCAGCGTCGCTTCGAGGCTGGCAAAGTCGGGCATTTCCGACGCACGGGCGAGCAAATCCTTCAATGCCCGTGGCGCTTCTTCCGGCACGAACGGCTTGTCGAGGCACAAGCGCAGGACCTGGGTCAGCGTGTGATAGAGCG
>JBAUEK010000257.1:0-2408 GCA_049678565.1 Methyloceanibacter sp.
CCCCCTCGACACCAATCCCCTATGGCTAGCCTCCCTGAACAAGCGGAGGTCCGCCCCCAGTGCTGGTCTGGGTGATCTTTGCCGCGATGACGGCTTCGGTGCTCTACGTCTTGCTGCGTCCGCTCGCTGGCGGAGGCGCAAGCGAGGGCCCCCGCGCGGCCTTCGACGCGACGGTTTACCGGGATCAGCTCAAGGAGGTCGAGAGCGACCGCGAGCGGGGCTTGATCGGTCCGGCGGACGCGGAAGCGGCGCGTATCGAGATCGCCCGTCGTCTGCTCGCGGCTGACGCCGAGGAAAAGAAGGAAGGCGACGGTGGGGGCGCGAAGCGGCCGTCCAATAGGGTTGCGATCGGGCTCGCGCTGATCCTTCCCCTGCTCGCGCTCGGCTTCTACCTCGTCTACGGCTCTCCAAGTCTTCCCGACCAGCCGCTTGTGGCCCGCTTGCAGGAACCGGCCACCAACCAGAATCTCGATGTGCTGGTGGCGCGGGTGGAGGCACGGCTGCGCGCGCACCCAGAGGAGGGCGAGGGGTGGGACGTCATCGCCCCCGTCTATATGGGCTGGCGCCGCTATACCGATGCCGCCGAGGCCTTTCGTCATTCGATCCGCCTCCTGGGTGAATCGCCGAAGCGTCTGTCCGGCTATGGCCACGCGCTGGTGCTTGCCAATAATGGCGTCGTGACCGAGGACGCCCGCAAAGCCCTCGAGCGGGCCGTGGCGCTCGATCCAAATCTGATCGAGCCTCGTCTCCTGCTCGTCATCGCCATGGAGCAGGATGGCCAATTCGCGGCGGCAGTGGAAGCTTGGCGTGCGCTGCTTGCCGGCGCGCCGGCGGACGCTCCCTGGCGCAAATTGGTGGAAGAGCGGCTCGCCCAAGACGAAGCGCGGCTCGCCGGCAAGCCTGTTCCCGGCACATCCGTCGCGGACAGCGTAGAAGGTTCGGCGCCATTGCCGTCACGGACCGGAGGCGGACCGGCGCCAGAGGATATCGCGGCCGCGCAAAAGATGAACCCCGCCGACCGGCAGGCGATGATCGAGACCATGGTGCAGCGGCTCGCGGACAGGCTCGCGCAAAACAGCGACGATCTGGCCGGGTGGCTGAAGCTCGTCAGAGCGTATAGCGTGCTCGACCGCAAGGACGAGGCGGCGAAGGCGCTCGAACAGGCTAAGACCGAGTTCAGTGGCGACAACCAGGCGCTGCAACAGCTCGATGCGCTCGCGGCCGAGCTGGGGCTCAAATCTTGATTTGGAGTCGGGTTGAATGACACGGAAGCAGCGGAGAGTGGTTCTGATCGGCACGAGCCTCGGCGTGCTCGCGCTCGCGGTCTGTCTGGTGCTGCTCGCCCTGCGCGACTCGATCGTGTTCTTCTACACGCCGACCGAAGTGGCGGAGAAGCATCTCGACTCCGGCCAACGCTTTCGCTTGGGAGGGCTGGTCGAGGACGGGAGCGTGAAACGCGGGGAGGGCACCGCAATCCGCTTTGTCATCACCGACAAGCGCTCAACCCTGCCCGTGACCTTTGTCGGCGTTCTCCCCGACCTCTTCCGCGAGGGACAGGGCGTGGTGGCCGAAGGCATGATGCAAGCAGATGGCGTGTTCCACGCCGACAGCGTGCTCGCCAAGCATGATGAGAACTACATGCCGCCCGAGGTGGCGAAGAAGCTGAAAGAGCAGGGGCTCTGGCGCGAGGACGCGCAGGCCGGGACGTCGCAGGGTGCAGGCAAAGTCAATTGAGCGGGAGCGCTTGAAAGCATGATCGCGGAGGCCGGCCACTACGCTCTGATCCTCGCCCTTGGCGTCGCCATCGTGCAGACGGTGCTGCCGCTTTGGGGCACGCGCCGCCACGATCCCCAGCTCATGGCCGTCGCCGCGCCGGCGGCGCAAATGCAGTTCCTGCTGATCGCCATCTCCTTCGCGGCGCTGACGGTGGCTTATGTCACCTCCGATTTCTCCCTGCAGAATGTCTGGGCCAATTCCCACTCCGCCAAGCCGATGATCTACAAGATCGCCGGCGTGTGGGGGAACCATGAAGGCTCGATGGTGCTCTGGGTCTTGATCCTGGCGCTGTTCGGCGCCGCGGTCGCGACCTATGGCTCCAACCTTCCGCGGGAGCTGCAAGCCAATGTGCTGGCGGTCCAGGGCTCCATCGCCGCGGCGTTTCTGCTGTTCATCATCACCACGTCGAATCCCTTCGTCAGGCTCGACCCCGCGCCCTTCGACGGGCAAGGCCTCAATCCGGTGCTGCAGGACCCAGCACTCGCCTTCCACCCGCCGTTTCTCTACGCGGGCTATGTCGGCTTCTCCATGGCCTTCTCCTTTGCCGTGGCGGCGCTGATCGACGGCCGCATCGACGCGGCCTGGGCGCGCTGGGTGCGGCCTTGGACTCTCGCCGCCTGGATGTGCCTGAC
>JBAUEK010000258.1:0-9002 GCA_049678565.1 Methyloceanibacter sp.
GTCGCCGGCGAGAATGAAAGGGCGGCGCGCCTCTACGCAAGTTGCGGCTATGGCCTCGTTGCGGCTGAGCCGGTGTTCCTATTTCCAGGATGCCCCCATGGTGGAGATTGGCAGTTGATGGCGAAGACTTTGCCGGCGGACGGATAACGCGATGCGGTTGATCCTCGGACTACTCCTCGCCGCCGCGCTTTCGCTTCCGATCGGACTTGGCATGAGCGAGATCGCCTCGCTGCTGCCCTGCCGAGGCGAGGGGCTTGCCTGCAATCTGGACCAGGCCATCGGCGGCTACGCCGTCATCATCTGGAGCCTACTCGGGCCCGTCATCTTTGGCGTGATCCTCCTCGTCGCCAGCAATCGGATCGCGCTTCGGGCCGGGATGCTCTTGTTGCTCGCACCGCTGGTGGCGTTCCTCTCCATCGCCCTGGTGGAGTCATGGCAAGCATTCGGTCTCGAACCCTACGAAAACTTGCGCACGACGCTCACGCTGTTCGTCCCAGCAGCACTTGCGGTCCTCGCCCAGTGGAAAATCCTGAGCGTCGTCTTGGCCCGATCTCAAGCCCAAGGCGTCAAGCCCCCCACAACGGAGTAAGATCACCGCCCGATGGCTGAAACGAACTTCGACCTTGCCGTGATCGGCGCCGGACCCGGCGGCTATGTCGCCGCGATCCGCGCGGCCCAGCTCGGGCTCAAGACGGTCGTCATCGAGCGCGAACATCTCGGCGGCATCTGCCTCAACTGGGGCTGCATTCCGACCAAGGCGCTGCTCCGCACCTCTGAGCTCTATCAATCGATGCAGCACGCGTCGGAGTTCGGGCTTGCCGCCGATAATATTCGCTTCGACCTCGCCCGCGTGGTCGAGCGGAGCCGCAAAGTCGCCGCGCGCCTGTCGAACGGCGTCGCCTATCTGATGCGGAAGCACAAGATCGCGGTGATCGACGGCACCGCGCGGCTGCTGGGGCAGGGGCGCATCGCCGTCACGGGCAATGACGGCCAAGAACTTCCCGCGATCGAAGCCAAACATATCATCATCGCCACCGGCGCCCGGGCGCGCGAGGTTCCGGGGCTCGAAGCCGACGGCAGGCTGATCTGGACCTACAAGGAAGCCATGGTGCCGGAGAGCTTTCCCAAGTCGCTGCTGATCGTGGGCTCCGGCGCCATCGGCATCGAATTTGCGAGCTTCTATCGCGGGCTCGGCGCCGAGGTCAGTGTGGTGGAGATGCTTGACCGCATCCTTCCGAGCGAGGATGCGGAAATCTCCTCGCTTGCACACAAAGCCTTCGCCAAGCAGGGCATCTCCATCCACACCGCCACGACGGTGGAAGGGCTTGCGCCCGAAGGCGATCGCGTCACCGCGCGCCTGAAACATGCAAACGGCGCCAGCGAGGAGTTGACGGTGGATCGCGTCATTCTCGCCATCGGCATCGCCGGCAATGTCGAGGGGCTCGGGCTCGAGGCGCAAGGGGTGCGCATCGACAAGGGGCATATCGTCGTCGACCAATGGTGCCGCACCGGCGTCCCCGGCCTTTACGCCATCGGCGACGTCGTCGGGCCGCCCTGGCTTGCCCACAAGGCGAGCCATGAGGGCGTCCTCTGCGTCGAGAAGATCGCCGGCGTCGAGGGCGTACACCCTCTGGACCGCACGGGGGTACCGGCTTGCACCTATAGCTCGCCGCAGATCGCCAGCGTCGGTCTCACCGAGGAGGCCGCGCAGGGCGAGGGCCGCGCGCTCCGGATTGGCCGCTTTCCCTATCAGGCGAACGGCAAGGCGATCGTGCTGGGCGAGACCGAGGGGCTGATCAAGACCATCTTCGATGCCGAGACCGGGGAGCTCATCGGCGCGCATCTGATTGGGGCAGAGGTCACCGAGCTGATCCAGGGCTTCGCCATCGCCAAGCGCCTGGAGACGACCGAAGCCGAGCTGATCTCCACCATCTTTCCCCATCCGACGCTGTCAGAGATGATGCACGAATCCGTGCTCGACGCTTACGGCCGCGCACTGCATATCTAGGTCCCGCGGGACCCGGGGGCGCCCAGCGCCGGCGCGGAAGGAGAGCACCGCATATGGAGCCGATCTTGATATGGAGCTGATCTCGACATGGAGCTGATCTTGATATGGAGCTGATCTTGGGCCTGGCCATCTTTCTCGCCGTCGGCCTCGCCGCCGGCGCCATCGCCTCCTTTTACCTGGGGCGCGAGCAAGACCTCTGGATGAATCTGCTGGTCGGCGTCATCGGCGCCATGGTTGGCGGCTTCATCGCCACGCTGCTCGGGCTCACGGCCCACAATGTCATCGGCGAGGTCGTGGTTGCCACCGCGGGCGCCATTGTCTGCCTCTATGTCTGGCGGCAGATCCGGGGCAAGTGAGCCCTGCGCTGTTGTGCCCGCCGGGATAGCCTATATTGGGCAAGAGGCCCAACGAGTCGCGGGGCCCTGTTGAAGCGTTGCGGCTGGTTCAATCCTGGGAGACTCGAATGGAACATGAGGCTCATGGACTTCTGTCGATGCCGGGCGTGGGCTTTTTCGGCATGCTCATCATCGGCATTCTCGCCGGCTATATCGCGGAGAAGGTGACCGCGAGCGATCATGGCCTGCTCACCAATCTGCTCGTCGGCATCGCCGGCTCCTTTGTCGGCGGCTCGCTCGCTGGGCTCTTGAACATCGAGTTCTACGGCTGGCTCGGCAATCTCCTGGTCGCCACGATCGGCGCCATACTCCTGCTTTGGGTCTGGCGCAGGTTCAGGGGAACGACATAACCGCCAAACCGCGGAACGTCATGATCACAGTGTTCGATAGTGCAAATGCGGGCAGGCCGCGCCATCCCGAGAAGGCGCGGCTGCCCGATACGCCCATGCTGCCCAAGCCCGCCTGGATCCGTGTCCGGGCGCCTGGTGCGCATGCCTTCGACCAGACCCGCGCGATCCTGCGCCGGCACAAGCTCCATACCGTGTGCGAGGAGGCGGCCTGTCCGAATATCGGCGAGTGCTGGGGCAAGCGGCACGCCACGGTCATGATCCTTGGCGACACCTGCACCCGGGCCTGTGCCTTCTGCAATGTGCGGACGGGGCGGCCGATGCCACCCGATCCGTCCGAGCCCGAACGCGTGGGCAACGCCATAGCCGAGCTTCGGCTTGAGCATGTGGTGGTGACCTCGGTCGATCGCGACGATCTGGCGGATGGCGGCGCGGGCCATTTCGCCGAGACGATCGCAGCGATCAGACGGGAAGCGCCCGCAACCAGCATCGAGGTGCTGACCCCCGATTTCATGCGCAAAGACGGTGCGCTGGAGACGGTGATGGCGGCGCGGCCGGATGTGTTCAACCACAATCTCGAAACGGTGCCGTCGCTCTACCGGCGCATCCGTCCGGGGGCTGAGTACCGGCAATCCTTGAGCCTGCTCCGTCGGGCCAAGACCTTTGACAGCAGCGTCTTCACCAAGTCCGGGATCATGCTGGGACTGGGCGAGACGGCGGCGGAAGTGCTTGAATTGATGGATGATTTACGCGGCGCCGAGGTCGATTTTCTCACCCTCGGCCAATATTTGCAGCCGACGCGGAAACATGCCGCCATCGACCGCTTCGCCACGCCGGAGGAGTTCGACGCGCTCCGCGTCGAGGGCAAGGCCAAGGGCTTCCTGCTGGTGGCGGCGAGCCCGCTGACCCGGTCCTCCTACCACGCGGCCGAGGACTTCGCGCGGCTCAAAGCGGCCCGCGCGGCCGCCGCCATCCGCTAGCGGAGCCCGGACCCGCGACCCAGCCCTCGATGCATATTTACGAGACCAAGCACCCCATCGCCCACGCGGCCGACAAGATGTTCGCGCTCGTCGCCGATGTGGAGAGCTATCCGAAATTCCTGCCGCTCTGCGAGGAATTGAAGCTCAGGCACCGCGAATGGCGTGACGGCAAGGAGGTGCTCAACACGACAATGGTGATCGGTTACAAGCTCATCCGCGAGAGCTTCACCACCGAAGTCGTCCTCGACCCCGAGACCCGCACCATCGTCGTGCATTATCTCGACGGCCCGTTCTCATTTCTCGAGAACCGATGGCGTTTCGAGCCTTTGACCCCGGAGAGCTGCGAGGTCGATTTCTACATCGCCTACAGCTTTCGCTCGCACCTGCTCGAGCGCTTGATGGGGGGACTCTTCGACAAAGTCGTACGGCGCTACACCGCTGCCTTTGAGGCGCGGGCCGACGCGATCTATGGCACGCGGCCGCCATCCTTCGCCTCACAGCAATGAGGCAAGCAAATCGAGGGCGCGCTCGACGCTTTCGCGCCTGACCTCGCCGCGGCCGATATCGCCGAACAGAACCCGCTCGTGCCTGACTGGTTCGTCGCGCCTGGCGGCGGCGAAATGCACAAGGCCGACCGGCTTATCGACCGTTCCGCCGCCCGGGCCGGCGATGCCGGTCACGGCGATGGCGATGGTGGCGCGCGAATGCGTCAGAGCCCCTCCAACCATGGAGCGGGCGACGTCCTCGCTGACCGCGCCGTGCCGCTCGATCAGCCAGTCCGGAACGCCGAGCATCTGGCTCTTGGCGGTATTAGAGTAGGGGACGAAGCCTCGCTCGAACACGTCGGAGGAGCCGGGGATGGCGGTGAGGGTGGCCGCCACCAGCCCACCGGTGCAAGACTCGGCTGTGGCGATCAGCTCCCCGCGCTCCCGGCACGCATCGAGCAGCGCCGCGGCGCGCGCGATCACACGTTGATCGATCTTGAGGTCATCGCTCATGCAAGGCCGATCATGGCAGACGAACCGTTGCCGTGGCCATGGCCGCGATACCCTCGCCACGGCCGATGAAGCCCAAGCCCTCATTGGTGGTGGCCTTGATGCTGATCTGCCCGAGGTCGAGGCCGAGAGTCTCGGCCAGCTTCGCCCGCATCGCATCCCGGTAGGGTCCAATGCGCGGGGCCTCGCAGAGGAAGGTGAGATCGACATGAACGATGGCACCACCGCGCGCCCTGAGCCTGTCGCCCGCGTCTTGGAGGAAGAGCTCGGAAGCGGCGCCCCGCCAGCGCGCGTCCGATGGCGGGAAATGAACGCCGATATCGCCGTCGGCGATGGTCCCGAGCAGGGCGTCGGTCAGGGCGTGCATGCCGACATCGGCGTCGCTATGTCCGATGAGCTTCTTGCTGTGCGGGATGCGAACCCCGCACAGGATAACGGCATCGCCCGGCCCGAAGGCGTGAACGTCATAGCCCGAACCGACGCGGAGCGTGCCGAGGTCATGCGCGGCGCGAAGCCGGAGCAGTTCATCGGCGCTCTCGATATCCTCTGCCGTTGTCAGCTTGCGATTTTCCTCCGAGCCTTCGACCAAGGCCACGTCGAGACCGAACCACTCGGCGATGCCGGCATCGTCGGTGAAACCCGCATTGGCCTCCGAAGCGGCGGCGCGATGGGCGGCGAGGATGGCATCGAAGCGGAACCCTTGCGGCGTTTGCGCCCGCCACAGCCCGTCGCGGTCAAGCGAGCCGATCACGCGGCCCCCGCTCGCACGCTTGAGCGAATCGGAGACCGGCAGACCGGGGAGGGCGCCCGCATGTGATTTGAGGCTGCCAAGCACCCGGTCGATCAGCCCGGCATCGACGAAAGGCCGCGCCGCGTCGTGGATCAGCACCTCACCCGGCGGCCGGGCGGCGAGGGCTTCAAGCCCGGCATGGACCGAGTCCTGGCGGCGCGCGCCGCCTGAAACCGGTGGCCGCAGCCGCTCGGCGAAGCCCTTGGAGGCCGCCGCATAGTGCACCGCGTCCTCGGGGTGGATGGCCACAATCACCTCATCCACCCGTGGATGACGGACAAACGCACCGATGGTGAGGGCCAGCATCGGCACACCACCGATCAACGAATATTGCTTTGGCATCAAAGTGTTCGGCCGTTCGGCTCGAGCGCCACGCCCAGCCGCTACGATGAGGGCCGCAACGCTCATGCGAACGCTCCACAAAGTTTTTTTGCACTGCGGCAATTGTCGTGTTGCTCCGGCATCAATTCCTCAATAGTCTGCCCAATAATAGATCAGGGGAAATCACTGCTTATTCTTTGTGCAAAACCGTCTCGTGGCTGCAAGGATACACCGCTTGAGTGCCTCTACCAAAGGACTGGGTCAACGTCGTCCCGCGCCTCAGGTCCCGGCGGAAGCGCTTCTTGGCGCGCTGCCACACCCCTTGCTCGTGATCGGAAGCGAACTCCGCATCGAATATGTCAACTCCGCCGCCGAGGACTTCTTTCAGACGAGCTCGGTGGTGCTCTGCCGCCGCACCCTCGCCGATGTCGTCGCCTTCGGCAGTCCGCTCATCGCCCTGGTTGAGCAGGTGCAGCGGAATGGCACCACGGTCAACGAATATGGCGTCGAACTCGGTTCCTATCGCTTCGACGCGCCGAAGCTCGTCGATCTTTACGGCGGGCCGCTGCCGGAGGCGCCAGGCCGCGTGCTGATGATGCTGCAGCAGCGAAGCATGGCGCAGATGATCGAACGCCAGCTGACCCATCGTGGCGCCGCGCGCTCCGTCTCCGGGCTCGCGGCCGTGCTCGCGCATGAGATCAAGAACCCGCTCTCCGGCATCAGAGGCGCGGCCCAGCTTCTCGAAAGCGAAAGGACCGATTCCGACCGCACCCTGACGCAGCTCATTTGCGCCGAGTCCGACCGCATCTGCAAGCTGGTGGACCGGATGGAGATCTTCGGCGACGAGCGGCCGCTGCAACGCCAGCCCGTCAATATCCACGACGTGCTCGACCATGTGAAGCAGATCGCCCGCACCGGCTTCGCCCGCCAGATCAAGATCGTCGAGCATTACGATCCCTCGCTGCCGCCGGTGCCGGGCAGCCGCGACAAGCTGATCCAGGCCTTTCTCAACCTGATCAAGAACGCGGCCGAAGCCATCGGCCAGGAGCGGCCCGACGGGCAGATCACGCTCACGACCTCGTTCCGTCCGGGCGTGCGCCTCTCGGTCCCGGGCAGCCAGGCACGCGTGAGCCTGCCGCTCGAAATCGCCGTTGAAGATAACGGCGCCGGCGTGCCTGCCGACCTCATGCCGCATCTGTTCGATCCGTTCGTTACCACCAAGCCCTCAGGCACCGGCCTCGGGCTGGCCTTGGTCGCGAAGATCATCGGCGACCATGGCGGCATCATCGAATGCGACTCGCGGCCCCGGCAGACGATCTTTCGCGCGCTGATGCCGATGTCCGAGACCGAAACCACGCAAGGGGGGCAGGCTTAAGCATGGCCAAGGGCAACATCCTCATCGCCGATGACGACGCCGCCATCCGCACGGTGTTGAACCAGGCCCTGGCGCGCGCCGGCTACGCACCGCGGGCCACCGGCAATGCCGCGACCCTTTGGCGCTGGATCAGTCAAGGCGAGGGCGACCTCGTCATCACCGACGTGTTGATGCCGGACGAGAACGCCTTCGATCTCATCCCACGCGTCAAGAAGCTCCGGCCCGACCTGCCCATTATCGTGATGAGCGCGCAGAACACGTTCATGACCGCGATCACCGCGGCGGAGCGGGGGGCCTACGAATATCTGCCGAAGCCATTCGACTTGAACGAGCTGATCGCCGTGGTCGGACGCGCGCTCGCCGAACCGAGGCGGAAAGTGCCGCGCGCGACAGTCGAGCCCAGCGATGGTTTGCCGTTGATCGGCCGCTGCGCCGCCATGCAGGACATTTATCGCGTCCTGGCGCGGCTGACTCAGACCGATTTGACGGTGATGATCACCGGCGAGTCGGGAACAGGCAAGGAGATCGTCGCCCGCGCCTTGCATGAATACGGCAAACGCCGCAACGGCCCGTTCGTCGCCATCAACATGGCGGCGATCCCGCGCGAGCTGATCGAGTCGGAACTGTTCGGACACGAGAAGGGAGCGTTCACCGGCGCTCAGAACCGTCACATCGGCCGCTTCGAGCAGGCCGAGGGGGGCACGCTGTTCCTCGATGAGATCGGCGACATGCCGATGGAGGCACAGACGCGCCTGCTCCGCGTCCTGCAGCAAGGCGAGTACACCACGGTCGGCGGCCGCACGCCCATCCGCACCAATGTCAGGATCATCGCCGCCACCAATCGCGAATTGCAGCAGCAGATCGATCAGGGCCTGTTCCGCGAGGATTTGTTCTACCGTGTCAACGTGGTGCCACTCAGGCTCCCGCCCTTACGCGAACGGCTGGAGGACATCCCCGATCTGGTGCGGCACTTTCTCGGTATCGCCGAAAAGGAGGGGCTGCCGCCCAAGACCTTCGAACAGGCCGCGATCGAAAGGCTCAAACGTTACCACTGGCCGGGCAACATCCGCGAGATCGAGAACCTCGTGCGGCGTCTCTCGGCGATCTACGTGCAAGACACGATCACCGGCGAAATGGTCGAAAGCGAGCTTGCGAGCGCCGCGCGCACGCCCTTCGCCGAGGCGGCCGAACGCGCCGGCGATCTTTCCGAGTCGGTCGAGCGCTTTCTTTCGGATTATTTTATGAGCTTCGGCCAGGATCTCCCGCCGGCGGGGCTCTACACCCGCGTGCTGCGCAAGATCGAGCTACCCCTGATCACGGCGGCGCTCGCCGCGACGCGAGGCAACCAGATCCGCGCCGCGGACCTGCTCGGCCTCAATCGCAACACCCTGCGCAAGAAAATCCGCGATCTCGGCGTCAGGGTCATTCGCACGCCGGGCCTCTAACGCCCAGATTCCAATTGAGGAATCTGGCTCGGCCACCGCTGCGATGCGGAAGCGCCACAGGGTGACTTGTCTCCACAGCGCCACATTGTGATCTTATTGCATCAGCGTTAGACTGGGCTGACTTCCCTCATTGTGGACGGCTGGGCGAGCGAGGGAGAGGGGTTGGGTAGTTTCCTGAATTCTTGGCGAACAGCATTGGAAGGTTTGGCGTTTTGGCGATCCCGCCGAAGCGAGGACCTTCCCCGCGACGGTGGGTCCCACGAGGCGGACCCGGCCTTGCTCGCGGGCTCGGCCCGGGACCCGGCTCGCTCCGGACGCCGGTTGCCCTTCACGCTCGGCCTCATCA
>JBAUEK010000259.1:0-25356 GCA_049678565.1 Methyloceanibacter sp.
TGCGGAGCCGGACCATGGAAATGGGGCAAATCCACGGCAATCCGCCGTTTTTTGACCCTCAATGGGCAGTGAGGGCCGTCGGAGCCTCATCTTTCGGGGGGACCAGCTTGCCGGCCTCCTCGCCCTCCTCCTCCCAGACAATGGGTTGCAGCGGGCGCGTGAAGGCGATTTTCAGCACTTCGTCCATGCGCGAGGCGGTGCGGATATCGAGGCAGTTCTTGAGCCCATCCGGAATTTCGGTGAGATCCTTGGCGTTCTCGTCGGGGATGATCACCGTCTTGATTCCGGCCCGGAGCGCTGCGAGCAGCTTCTCCTTCAAGCCGCCGATGGGTAGAACCCGGCCTCTCAGCGTGATCTCACCGGTCATGGCAACATCGCGCTTCACCGGAATTCCGGTCATCGTCGACACGATGGCGGTCACCATGGCGACACCGGCCGATGGGCCGTCCTTGGGGGTCGCGCCTTCCGGCACGTGCACGTGGATGTCGCGCTTCTCGAACAGAGGAGGCTTGATGCCGAACTCAACCGCGCGCGAACGGACATAGGCGTTCGCTGCCTGGATTGACTCCTTCATCACATCGCGCAAATTGCCGGTCACGGTCATCTTGCCCTTGCCCGGCATCATCACGCCTTCGACGGTCAGGATCTCGCCGCCAACCTCGGTCCAAGCAAGGCCCGTGACCACGCCCACCTGATCCTCGAGCTCGGCCTCGCCGTAACGATATTTCGGCACGCCGAGATAATCCTCGAGGTTACTGAGCGTAACGTGGATCGACTTCTTCTTGGTGGTGAGCAGCTCCTTCACCGACTTCCGCGCAATCTTGGCGATCTCGCGCTCGAGACTGCGGACGCCGGCTTCGCGCGTGTAGCGGCGAATGATCTCCAACAGCGCATCGTCGTCGAGGCTCGATTCACCTTCCTCAAGCCCGTGGCCCTTGGTCTGAGCCGCGATCAAATGGCGCCGAGCAATCTCGACCTTCTCGTCCTCGGTGTAGCCCGCAAGGCGAATGATCTCCATGCGGTCCAACAAGGCCGGAGGAATATTGAGCGTATTGGCCGTGGTGACGAACATCACGTTGGACAAGTCGTAATCCACCTCCAGATAGTGGTCGTTGAAGGTGTGATTCTGCTCAGGGTCCAGCACTTCGAGCAGGGCCGAAGCCGGATCGCCGCGGAAATCGGCGCCCATCTTGTCGATCTCGTCGAACAGGAAGAGCGGGTTGATCTTCTTGGCCTTGCGCATCGACTGGATGACCTTGCCGGGCATCGAGCCGATATAGGTCCGGCGGTGGCCCCTGATCTCGGCCTCGTCGCGCACGCCGCCTAGGCTCATGCGCACGAATTCGCGGCCCGTGGCGCGGGCCATGGACTTGCCGAGCGAGGTTTTGCCGACGCCGGGAGGACCGACCAGGCACAGAATCGGGCCCTTCAGCGTATTGGTCCGGTTCTGCACCGCGAGATATTCGACGATGCGGTCCTTGACCTTTTCAAGCCCGTAATGGTCCTGATCGAGGATGACCTGCGCCTCGTCCAGGTCGCGCTTGACCTTGCCCTTGGTGCCCCACGGGATCGACAACAGCCAATCGAGATAGTTGCGCACGACCGTGGCCTCGGCCGACATCGGGCTCATCTGGCGAAGCTTCTTGAACTCGCCCAGAGCCTTCTCGCGCGCTTCCTTCGACAGTCTGGTCTTGTCGATCTTCTGCTCGATCTCGGAAAGGTCGTCGCGGCCTTCCTCGCTGTCGCCGAGCTCCTTCTGGATCGCCTTCATCTGCTCGTTCAGATAGTACTCGCGCTGCGTCTTCTCCATCTGACGCTTCACGCGGCTCCTGATCTTCTTCTCGACTTGCAGCACCGAGATTTCACTCTCCATGAGCGTGAACACGCGCTCCAGGCGCTCCGAGATCGTGGTGATCTCCAGAAGCTGCTGCTTTTCGGCGATCTTGATGGCGAGATGCGAGGCGATGGTGTCGGCGAGCTTCGAATAGTCTTCGATCTGTGCCGCGGTGCCGAGCACTTCGGGGGAAATCTTCTTGTTGAGCTTCACATAGCTCTCGAACTGAGAGACCACGGAGCGCGACAGGGCCTCGATCTCGTCTTCCGAGCCCGTCGCTTCGTCGACGCGGCTAACTTCGGCCTCGAAATAGTTCTCGTTCTCGATGTAGCGGTCGATGGTGGCGCGCGTGGTTCCCTCGACCAGCACCTTGACGGTACCGTCCGGGAGCTTCAGCAGCTGCAGCACCGAAGCCAACGTGCCCATGTCGTAGATGCCGTCGGTCGACGGCTCGTCGTCGCTCGCATTCTTCTGGGCGACGAGCAGGATCTGCTTGTCCGTCCGCATGACCTCTTCAAGCGCCGCGATCGACCTCTCGCGGCCGACGAAAAGCGGCACGATCATGTAGGGGAAGACGACGATGTCGCGAAGCGGCAGAACCGGGTAGCTCTCCGGAGCCTCTGCTTCGTCCGTTTGCGGCTTGAGTTCGGTCATGTCAGTCCCATTGTTTTAAGCAAACGACGCGTCGGTTTGCGCCATTCGCACCTCTTTTTCCCCTCCCTGAGTGTCGGCCCGCCTCCTGCCGGGTCATTGGCGCCCGATTGTCTCGGCAATCGACTGCGCGCGCGCGTTGCGGCCATCAAAGCCGCCTATGCTAGTTGGCGCGTAGTAGGGCCCCCGTCAAGATGGCCACTGCCTAGCATATATAGCCAAGATTCAGACCATTTTGAGTGGGATTCGGACCGACGGGCAAGCGGAAAGGATTATCCGCTCAGGCGCTGGTGCCGAGCTCCTCGTGCCGCTCGGAATAGATGCGCAAGGGCCTGGCCTTGCCCTCCACCACCTCGGAGCTGATCACGATCTCCTCGACCCCGCGCAGGCTCGGCAGCTCGAACATCGTGTCGAGCAGGATGCCCTCCATGATCGAACGGAGGCCGCGGGCGCCGGTTTTGCGCTCGATCGCCTTCTTGGAGATGGTACGCATGGCTTCGTCGGCGAAGCTGAGCTGCACGTCCTCCATCTCGAACAGGCGCTGATACTGCCTGACGAGAGCATTCTTGGGCTCCGTCAGGATGCGCATCAGGGCTTCCTCGTCGAGGTCGTCGAGGGTCGCAATCACCGGCACGCGGCCGATGAATTCCGGGATCAGGCCGAATTTAAGCAAATCCTCGGGCTCGACGCCCTTGAGGACATCGCCGGTGCGCCGGTCATCGACGGACTCGACGTTGGCGCCGAAACCGATCGAGGTCGACCGGCCGCGGGCGGTGATGATCTTCTCCAGCCCGGAAAAAGCGCCACCGCAGACAAACAGGATATTGGTGGTGTCGACCTGGAGGAATTCCTGCTGCGGGTGCTTGCGGCCGCCTTGCGGAGGAACGGAGGCAACCGTGCCTTCCATGATCTTCAGCAGAGCCTGCTGCACCCCCTCGCCCGACACGTCGCGGGTGATCGAGGGATTGTCGGATTTGCGGCTGATCTTGTCGACCTCGTCGATATAGACGATGCCCCGTTGCGCCCGCTCGACATTGTAGTCGGCGGATTGCAACAGCTTCAGAATGATGTTCTCGACGTCCTCGCCGACATAACCGGCCTCGGTCAGCGTGGTGGCGTCGGCCATGGTGAAGGGCACGTCGAGGATGCGCGCGAGCGTCTGGGCGAGCAGCGTCTTGCCGCAGCCCGTCGGTCCGATCAGCAGAATGTTCGACTTGGCGAGCTCGACGTCGGCGTTCTTGCCGGAATGGTTGAGGCGCTTGTAGTGGTTGTGGACCGCGACCGACAGCACCCGCTTGGCATAATCCTGGCCGATGACGTAGTCGTCGAGGACAGCGCAGATCTCCATCGGAGTCGGCACGCCGTCGCGCGACTTGACGAGACTGGACTTATTCTCCTCACGGATGATGTCCATGCAGAGCTCGACGCATTCATCGCAGATGAACACCGTCGGCCCGGCGATGAGCTTGCGGACTTCGTGTTGGCTCTTGCCGCAGAAGGAGCAATAGAGGGTGTTTTTCGAATCGCTTCCGCTCACCTTGCTCATACGCTTATCCAGTTCCCTTTGGCCGAAAATTTGGGGCAAATCTGCCCGCAACGAACCGCTTTTCGTCCATGCTGCAAAAGACTCTGATCCTCCAGGAGAAGCTGTTCGAAAGACAATCTCAGCATGCTAGGTGTCACTGATCAAGGATTGATTAATCCGGCGCCGGAGCCGCGGGGGAGGATGGCTGTGCAAGGCTTTGCTAGGACTATCGCCCACGATCTGGGCTAAGTCCGATACTCGGCCAGGCCTTGCCTGTGGCTGTTAGGATACGGGCGTCAGCCGTTCAAGTTTCTCGCCGACGGGATGGCGCTTGGCAATGACCTCATCGACGATGCCGAAGTCGCGAGCGTCTTCCGCCGACATGAAATAGTCGCGGTCAAGGGTGCGCTCGATCGTCTCGTAGTCCTTGCCGGTGTGACGGACATAAACTTCGTTCAGCCGCCGCTTCATCTTGATGATGTCTTCGGCATGGCGTTCGATGTCGCTCGCCTGCCCCTGGTAGCCGCCAGAGGGCTGATGCAGCAAGATGCGGGAATTGGGGAGCGAATAGCGCATGCCCTTCTCGCCGGCTGCAAGCAGAAGCGACCCCATCGACGCCGCTTGGCCGATGCAAAGCGTCGCGACGGGAGGCCTGACAAATTGCATCGTGTCGTAGATCGCCATGCCCGAAGTGACGACGCCACCGGGCGAGTTGATATACATGGAGATTTCTTTCTTCGGGTTCTCGGCCTCGAGAAAGAGCAGCTGGGCCGTGATCAACGAGGCGAGATGATCCTCGATCGGACCGGTCACGAACACGATTCGCTCCTTCAGCAGGCGCGAATAGATGTCGTAGGCCCGCTCGCCGCGGTTGGTCTGCTCGACCACCATGGGCACCAGCGTATTCATGTAGGTCTTGGCCAAATCGGTCATTGTTCTCTCAGCGGTCCAAAGGGGCTGGCGCCGTCGATCCGGCGCGCCTGAAAACGTGAAGCCTTGGGCTATTACATAGTGCGCCGGCCGTGCAAACGGAAGGGTCGCCCAGGAGCGGCCTAGTCATGGCGGTGGCCGGGATCGCCATGGTCATGGTCGTGATGATCGTGGTCATGATCATGGTCGGGACCGTGATCGTGGTGGGGACCGGAACCCTGACCGACGTCCAGTTCGGCGTAAAGTTCCTCGGCGCTGACCGGCTTCTCCGTGACCTTGGCGAGCTCGGTGACGAAGTCGACCACCTTGTCCTCGAAAATCGGGGCACGCAGCTCGGCCAGCATCTGCGGGTTGTTGCGGTAGAAGTCGTAGACCTGACGCTCCTGGCCCGGGAATTGTCTGATGCGCTCGAGCAAAGCGCGGTTCACCTCCTCGTCGGTGACCTGGATCTTGTTGCGCGTGCCAACCTCCGACAGGACCAGCCCGAGCCGGACGCGCCGCGCGGCGATATCGCGATACTCCGCCCGCGCCTTGTCTTCGGTCGTGTCCTCGTCCTCGAAGGTCCGCTTGGCCTGCTCGAGGTCGGCCGTCACTTGGCGCCAGATGGCCTCGAACTCGTTCTCGACCAGCGTCGGCGGCAGCTCGAAATCATAGCTCGCATTGAGCTGATCCAGGAGAGCCCGCTTCAGCCTTTGCCGCGACGCCACCACGCGATCCTGCTCCAGGCGCTCCTTCACGGTTTCCTTCAGCTTGTCCAGCGACTCAAATCCAAGTCCAGTGGCGAAGGCCTCGTCGATGACCGGCGTCTCCGGGCTCGCGACCTCTTTGACCTTGACGTCGAAGCGAGCCTGCTTGCCGGCGAGCTTCGCCTCGGGATATCCCTCGGGGAAAGTCGCGTCGATGACGCGGTCCTCGCCGGCCTTGGCGCCTTTGAGTCCATCCTCGAAGCCAGGAATGAAATTGCCGCCGCCGAGCACGATCGGCGCGTCCTCGGTGCTGCCGCCGTCAAAGGCTACCCCGTCGATCGTGCCCTTGAAGTCGAGGGTCAGACGGTCTCCGTCGGCGGCCGCGCCGTCCTTCGGGTTGTAACGAGGATTGGCCTTGCTCAGCCGCTCCAAGGCGTTGTCGATATCAACTGCCTTGACCTCGGCCACCGGCCTCTCGACTTCGATCTTGCTGAAATCCGTGACGTCGAATTTAGGTAAGACCTCGAAGGACATGGTGTAGGCGAGGTCGGCGGCGCCGTCGAAGATCTTGTTGATCTCGGCTTCATCCTCGGGGAGCGCGATCTTGGGCTGAAAGGCCGGACGCTCGTCACGTTGAGAAATGGCTTCGCGGCTCGTGTCGGTCACGGCCTGCTGCACCACTTCGGCCATTACCGAGCGGCCATAGACCTTGCGCAAATGCGCCTTGGGCACGTGGCCAGGCCTGAAGCCCCGGAGCTTTACCCGGTTCTTCATCTCGTCGAGGCGCGCCGACAGGCGCTGCTCGAGTTCGTCCGCGCCGACGACCACCTTCAATTGGCGGCGTAGGCCCTCCGTCGTCATTTCCGTGATGTCCATCTCGCCCTGATCCGTTGCCTGGCGCTTCGCGTCGCGGCCCGCGCTCCCACGCCTTGACCGAAGCTCTTGCTCTGTCTGCCGATTGGTGCGGGCGGAGGGACTTGAACCCCCACGGCCGAAGCCACCAGAACCTAAATCTGGCGTGTCTACCAGTTCCACCACGCCCGCTCATCCTGCATGCGCCCGGGGTCTATAGCATGGCCGGGGGGAGAGGGAAGAGGAGCTGAACCGAGCCTGGAGGCTTATCCTCGGCATGGTTTTGCCATGTTGGCGGGTTCAATGACGGGCTCGGTTCTTACGCCACGCCTCCGCCGAGGGAATGGCCCAAATGCGAGGAGTTCCCACCATGGCTGTTGCGTCCCTCGCCCGCATCCTGGCTTTGCTGCTCGCCATGGCTGCAGCGGAGGCGGCGATCGCTGCCGGGCCGGCCAGTATCGGTCTCGTCGACAAGGTCGAGAACGAGGCGAAAATCGTCACCGGAGACAAGGTGGCGACCGCAATCGCCGGCACGCCCGTGCAGATGAAGGACGAGCTTCGCACCGGGCCGGAGGGGCGCCTCCAGATCATTTTCCGCGACAACACCGTGCTCACGCTGGGCGAGAAGGCGAGCATCGTCATCGACCGCTATGTCTATGACCCCGATGGCAATGTGGGCGAGACCATCCTGCAAGCCACCAAGGGCGCCTTTCGCTTCGCCTCCGGGCACATCAAGGAGCTCACCGACAGCAAGATCGCGGTCTCCACCCCGGTGGCCGATATCGGCGTCCGCGGTACGGAGTTCTGGGGCGGAGCGCTTGACGGCAAATATGGGGTGCTGCTGCTCGAAGGCGAGGTCGTCGTCTCCAACCAGGCGGGCAGTGTGACGCTTTCGGCCGAGGGTCAGGGCACCGACATCCCCTCGCCCTTCGATCCGCCGGGGCCGGTTCGCGCCTGGAGTCCTAAGAAGATCGCCAAGGCCGTGGCGACGGTGACCCTGCACTGAGCATTTGCGCGGGCCGATTGGGCTTTATAGGGTGCCCCCTCAGAATCGAGAAAATGGAAGTTTCCCGTGCATTATCGTAACGGCATCGTCGCGGCGGTCGGCAACACCCCCCTGATCAAGCTCAAGCGCGCATCAGAGGAGACAGGCTGCACCATCCTCGGCAAGGCCGAGTTCATGAATCCCGGCCAGTCGGTGAAAGACCGCGCCGCGCTCTTCATCATCCGCGACGCGCTCGCGTCGGGCCAGCTTCAGCCCGGAGGCACCGTGGTCGAGGGCACCGCCGGCAATACCGGCATCGGGCTCGCTCTGGTCGGCAATGCCATGGGCTTGAAGACGGTCATCGTCATCCCGGACACCCAGTCGGACGAGAAGAAGGAGATGCTCAGGCTCACCGGGGCCGAGCTGATCGAGGTCCCCGCGGTTCCCTACAAGAACCCCAATAATTACGTGAAATATTCAGGCCGGCTGGCCGAGGAGCTTGCCCGCACGGAGCCGAATGGCGCGGTATGGGCCAATCAATTCGACAATGTCGCCAACCGCCAGGGCCATATCGAGACCACGGCGCAGGAGATTTGGAACGACACGCAAGGCAAGGTCGACGGCTTCGTCTGCGCGGTCGGCACCGGCGGCACGCTGGCCGGGGTCTCCATGGGGCTCAAGGCGCACAATCCCGGGGTGGTGATCGGCATTGCCGATCCCCTCGGCTCCGCCCTCTACGAGTTCTACGAGCACGGCGCGCTCAAAGCGGAGGGAAGCTCGATCACCGAGGGCATCGGCCAGGGCCGCATCACCGCCAATCTCGAAGGCGCCGTGATCGACAAGGCCTATCAGGTGCCTGACGCCGAGGCGCTGCCGATCCTGTTCAAACTCTTGAGCGAGGAAGGCCTTTGCCTTGGGGGCTCCAGTGGCATCAATGTCGCCGGCGCCATCAGGCTCGCCCGCGACCTGGGTCCGGGCCACACGATTGTCACCGTGCTTTGCGATTACGGCACCCGCTACCAGAGCAGATTGTTCAACCCGAAATTCCTGCGGGAAAAGGGACTGCCGGTTCCCGGCTGGCTCGAGACCCGCGACGCGGGGGCCCCCGCGGTTTTCGTCTAGGCTAGGATTGCAGATGACCGAACACAAATCATGGCTGACCGAGACCGATTGGCTCGCGGCCGAGCTCAACGCGCCCGATATCGTCATCATCGACGCGTCCTGGCACATGCCGGGAGACGGCAAGGACGCGCGCGCCGACTATCTGGAGGAGCACATCCCGGGTGCGATCTTCTTCGACATCGACGAGATCGCCGACACCAAGAGCCCCCTGCCCCACATGCTGCCGCCGCCGGAGAAATTCTCCTCGCGTATGCGCAGCATGGGCATCGGCGACGGCTCGCGCATCGTGGTCTACGATTCGAAGGGCCTCTACAGCGCCGCGCGCGTATGGTGGACCTTCCGCGTCATGGGCGTCGAGGATGTCACCGTGCTCAATGGGGGCTTGCCCAAATGGAAGCGCGAGGGGCTGCCGCTCGAGAGCGGCGAGCCCAGGGTTCGCGGCACCCGGCACTTCACCTCGCGCCGCAATGCCGACCTCGTTCGCGACGTCGACGATATGAAGGCGATCCTCAAGGATCATTCGGCCGAGATCCTGGATGCCCGCTCGCGTGAGCGTTTTGCCGGGCGCACCGCCGAGCCTCGACCTGGTCTTCGCTCCGGTCACATCCCGGGCGCGCATAATCTGCCTTCGGGCCAGCTCGTCAATCCGGACGGCACGCTCAAATCGAAGGCCGAGCTCGCCCTGCTGCTGGCCGAATCCGGTGTCGATCTGGCCAAGCCCATCGTCACCAGCTGCGGCTCAGGCATCACCGCGAGCCTGCTGGCGCTGTCGCTGGCCGAGCTCGGTCATCGCCGCACGGCCGTCTATGATGGCTCCTGGGCCGAGTGGGGCGCCGATCAAAGCCTCCCCATCGAAACGGATTAGGTGGCGCCCATGCGCGCGCGCTTCCCGCGCCTTCGCCGATGAGCAAGAAGCCGCCCCGCCAAAAGCAGGATACGCGGCTGGCTCATGTCGGGCGCGATCCGAAGCGCTTTCATGGCTTCGTCAATCCGCCGATCTATCGCGGCTCCACCGTGCTGTTTCCGAGCGTCGCCTCGCTCGAAGCCGACGACCAGGAATTCAGCTATGGCCGCCTGGGCACGCCGACGGTCAAAGCGCTGGCGCAAGCGATCGCCGAGCTCGAGGGCGGTCACGCCACGGTGCTGACCCCCTCTGGTCTCACCGCCGTTGCCGCCACCTTGATCGCGCTCGCGTCCGCCGGCGACCACATCCTCGTCTCCGACAGCGTCTACCGGCCGACGCGGCGCTTCTGCGACCATGTGCTGAAGCGGCTTGGGGTGGAGACGACGTATTACGATCCGCTTCTGGGCGCTGGCATCGCCAGCCTGATCAGAGCCAACACCACAGTCGTGTTCGCCGAATCCCCAGGCTCGCAGACCTTCGAGGTGCAGGATATTCCGGCCATGGCCGAGGCCGCGAATGCGGGCGGCGCGCAATTGGTTTTGGACAACACGTGGGCGACGCCGCTCTACTTCAAGCCGTTTACCCATGGCGTCGACGTGTCGATCCAAGCCGCGACCAAATATATCGTCGGCCATGCCGATGCGATGCTCGGCGCCATCACCGCGTCGGAGGCCGCCTGGCCCGCGATCGCGCGGGCGCATGACGAACTCGGCCTCTGCCCCGGCCCGGAGGATGTCTATCTCGCCTTACGCGGGCTCCGCTCCCTCGGCGTGAGGCTGGAGCGGCATCAGGCTTCCGGGCTTGAGTTGGCGCGCTGGCTGCAAGTCCGGCCGGAGGTCGCCCGCGTCATCCATCCGGCACTGCCCGGAGATCGGGGGCACGCTCTGTGGGCCCGCGATTTCACCGGCGCCTCGGGCCTGTTCTCGATCGTGCTGAAGCCCGCATCGAAGCAGGCGGTGGCGGCGATGCTCGACGGCCTCACGCTGTTCGGCATGGGCTATAGCTGGGGCGGCTTTGAGAGCCTGATCATCCCCTTCAATCCGAGCGCCTATCGCAGCGCCACCAAATGGAAAGACAAGGGCCCGGCGCTGCGTCTGCATGTCGGGCTCGAGGATATCGACGACCTCAAAGCCGACCTCGATTCAGGCTTCGCCCGGCTCAGAAAGTCTTAAGCTTTCCCGTCGCAAACTCGCGTAGGGGGAGAGCCGGAACGATGCCTTTCTTGCTGGTCCTGGTCCTGTTCATCGCGGGATGCTCGTCGTCCGAGCTTCCCGGCGCGCCCCAGCTTGCGTCCGGCCAGGTCGAAACCTATCCGCCCGCGAGCCTCTCCCCGCAACAGGTGCAAGTGATCTATGCCGGGGTGCAGCGGCGTCTGACCGACCCGGCCTCGGCCCGCTTCAGCGGTATCGTCGCCGGCAAGATGCCGGACGGGAATCTCTATGTTTGCGGTTCGGTCGACGCGCGCACGCGTGAGGGAAGCTATACCGGCGATCAGCCCTTCTTCGGAACCTTGGATCAGCGCGGATTCGTACCGGCCACGATCGGCGGCACGCCGGAGCAGTCGCAAGCGATGCGTAACTATTGCCGCCAGCAGTTGGCTTTGTCCTGACAAGAAAGTGGTGATCCCGGAAGGATTCGAACCTTCAACCCTCTGCTTAGAAGGCAGATGCTCTATCCCTTGAGCTACGGGACCATCGCTGGCGAGTCAGGGTTCGGACTCTATCGCCTAAATCTATAGCGATTGGATGAAAAAGCCACCGGCCGGCTCAGGTCGACTTAATGCGTCCAGCGGTCGACCCGGCCGAATTTGAAGTTCTCGGCGTAGGATTTCGGCTTCAGCTCGGTCTTGGGCGGCTCATCGATGCGGAACGGAATGCCCTCGCGCGTGGCGTAGGCGACGGCCTCACCGAGCGTGGTGAACCGCATCCGCACCTGCGATCTCATATCGTCCGAGCTGGTCCAGCCCATCAGCGGTTCGATCACGCGGGTCGAGGCCGGGGCATAGACCAGAACCCATTCGCGCGTGCCGGCCTTGCCTTGCTGCATGGCGGTCATGGCGGGCTTGTAGATGCGGGCGACCATGTCTGTTCTCGTCCAAGCCTGAGCGGTGTTGGTCGGGGCAGCAAGATTCGAACTTGCGACCCCCTGCTCCCAAAGCAGGTGCGCTACCAGGCTGCGCTATGCCCCGATCGCTCAGCACATACATAGTTCGCGCGCGGGCGGCAAGCCAGGGGAGAGGCCTTAAGGCGTCCGGCCGAGCTGCGGAGAGTCGACCTCGTCCCCAACCTTGAGCCCGATCGCGGCGGCGGTCCCGGCGTTCAGCTCCAGCACGGCCTTGACCTCGCCGTCGGAGGAAATGATGTCGGTGGAGAACGGCTCGGTATGGGTTTCGATCCTGTGCACCCTCATGTCGGCGCCGATGAAGACCATATCGAGGGAGATCAGAGTGTTCCGCATCCACATCGTCAGGGGCTGCGGGCGGTCGTAGAGGAACAGCATGCCGGCATTGGCCGGCAGGCTCCTGCGGTACATCAAACCCAGCGCCTTCTCCTGGGGTGTCGCGGCCAGCTCGACGGTGAAGCTATGGGGACCGGAATCGGTCTTCAGCACCAAGGTCGCGCTCCCCGCGGCCATGCCGCCGGGCGGCGGCAGAAGCAGGGTCAAAGCCAGCCCTGCGCCCGCCGCCAAGCGTCCCAATCGCCAAAGATGTCCGCTGATCAGTGAGAGGACGGACCCGTCGAGGTGTCCGGCTTGAGTTCTGCCGCCATCAATCCTTTGGGGCCGTGACCGAAACGAACCAGCACGGTCTGACCGGGTCGAAGCTCGGTGAAGCCGAAGCGCCGCAGCGTCTCCATATGCACGAAGATATCCGAGGTCTCCGGACCCCGGGTCAAAAACCCGAAACCGCGAAGACGGTTGAACCACTTCACCATCGCGCTTTCCCAGTCGCTCTCCGGGATCACCGCGACGTGAGTTCGTTGCGGCAATTCCGACGGGTGAACCGCCGTCGTGTCGTCCATGGCGCGGATGCGGAAGGCCTGCAGCCCCTTGGGCCGCCGCAGCACTTCGCACACGACCCTGGCACCCTCGTAGGCGGTCTGAAAACCGTCCCGCCGGAGACACGTCACATGCAGCAAAATGTCTGGAAGCTGATCTTCGTCTGGAACAATAAACCCATAACCCTTGGACGCGTCGAACCACTTGATCGATCCCGAGACCTCAAAGACATCAACTGTGGCTTCTTCGTCGCGTTGGGTATGGCCTTCAATATGTGGCGGTTCTTTCGCCCCCATGCCGCATTCCCCCCGCTAAACTTTCAGAGCCCAGACGAGTGTTACCCCACACGAATCGTCTGGAAGCTGCTCACCCAAAACATAGCATTGCCGCCTTGCGAGACCAGTGGAATTTTCCGCGCGCCATTGCCTTCTCCACAGTTCGCCCGGCAAGTTCGACGCGGGTCACCGTCCCGGGTCGCAAGCGGCTGAGGAGAAAGCGATTCTTGCGTGAACAAGGGCGTCCACGGAAAAATCGATTCTGCTTGCCCGGGCGCGACGAAGAATCGGTCAAGCGTCTCTGCTAACGAGCAAAAATTCACTTTGCGGGTTCGCTTAGCCGGCGCGGCGCGAATCTGTGGGCCCCGGGCAACAATGGCGGGCGAATCTGCACCACAAGGTCGCGGGAAGCGTCATTTGCCTTGCCGGCTTGTCACGGCGCGCGTCCCCGGGCTAAGGGGTGTCGAGCCCGTCAGGCCGCAGCCAGCGAGAGGTGATCCATGAAATATTTGCACACGATGGTGCGCGTTTCCGATGCCGACCAGTCGCTCGATTTCTATTGCAACAAGCTCGGCCTCAAGGAGGTCAGGCGCATGGAGAGCGAGCAAGGCCGATTCACGCTCTACTACCTTGCCGCTCCGGGCGACGAGGATGCACAGATCGAGCTCACTTATAATTGGGATCCGGAGACCTATGGCGAGGGGCGCAATTTCGGCCACATCGCGTTTGAGGTCGACGATATCTACGAGACCTGCGAGCGACTCGTAAAAAACGGTGTGACCATCAACCGCCCGCCACGCGACGGGTGCATGGCGTTCATCCGCTCCCCCGACAATATCTCGATCGAGTTCCTGCAAAAGGGCAAGCCCCTGCCGAAGCAAGAACCGTGGGCGTCGATGCCGAATGTGGGGAAATGGTAAGTGTCGCGGGAGAACGGCTGCCCTCGAACCGTTCGGCAGCCGCCTCCCGCAACAAATTTCTAAGCCTGCCGGTTATGGGCAGTACCAGACCGGGCCGACGACGATGCAGCCGAGCGCCTGCCAGTTATAGGGGCGATAATTGTAGCGGTGATTCCAATAGCGGTTACCGTAATGGTAGCGGCCTTTGTAGTACTTCTTGCCGTAGTACTTCTTGTTGTATTTGTAGTGCTTGTTGTAATACTTCTTGCCGACCTGAACGATGTCGTTCGAGGTCAGCTGCGGGAGCGTTGCGGTCGGGGAGACCGGCAGCGCCCATGCAGCCGATAGCGCCAGGAGCGACACGATCGCTGCCGACAGAACAGATTTCATCATCAGTGAATTCCTCTTGTTGGGTGCCACCGTCGCATCGACCTTCAGACCGGACGATCAGACGATCGGACGATCGGGGAGAGAGCGGCACATGCACAGGCGCCGGGATGGATCATGCAGTCCCCGACGGGGCCTAATAAGGAAACGTGAAACCCTCGCAGTGGGTTCCGGACAGCGTTTCCTAGTTGGATTGGTCCCGCAATCCAACGAAACAGATGGTACTCCCTAGGGGAATTGAACCCCTGTTTTCAGGTTGAAAACCTGACGTCCTAACCATTAGACGAAGGGAGCTTCGTCAGCCCCGCTGATATAGAAAGCTTTATGCACACGGGCAAGCTAGCCGCGCGCGGTTGAAGGCGTCGCCGCGTCCTCGATCACGAGCTCCACTCCGTCCCGGCCATTCCAATTATCGCGGCGGAGATGCCCCGCGACATGGAGCGGCGCGCCATCGTCCGCAAGCAGCAGCTTGGCCAGTGGCGTGTCGCCGATGCGGAAGGCAACCGCCTCGAGGCGCGCACCATCGGCGGCTATCAGGGTGCAGCGCATGTGCTGGCCGTTGAGCGGACGGACCCTGGTCAGGCGGTGAGCGGGAAAGGCGAAGCGGGGTTCTGGATGGCCCTGGCCGTAAGGGCCGGCCTTGTCCAAAAGCCCAATCAGCTCCTTGTTGGCTCCACCGGAGGACAGCGCGCCATCGATGGCCAAAGAGCGCAGGGCGGTGGCGTCGGCCACGGGAATGGCGAGGCGGTCGCCGATAAAGCCGAGCACCGCCTCCTCCTTGCCGCGCTCGAGCTTGAAACCTGCGGCCATGGCGTGGCCGCCGCCCTGCAAGAGCAGCCCCTCATGCACGGCGTCTCTGATCGCGAGGCCAAGGTCGACGGAGGCGATCGAGCGGGCCGAGCCGACGCCGCGGCCGTCGGGGGACCAGGAGACGGCGAAGGCAGGGAGATGGAAGCGCTCGGTCACGCGCCCGGCGATGAGCCCCAGCAGGCCCTTGTGCCAGCCCTCGGCGCCGAGCCAGATAAAGGGCCGGCCAGCATCGATGGCTTGCTCGGCCAGCGCGATCGCTTCCTCCAACATGCGTTCTTCAATCACCTTGCGCTGGGTATTGAGGTGGTCGAGCCGTGTCGCGATCGCGCGCGCCTCGCTCTCATCGTCGGTGGCGAGAAGCTTGGCGCCAAGATTTGACGCGCCAACTCTGCCACCGGCGTTGATGCGGGGGCCGAGAATAAAACCAAGCGTGAAACTGGTCGGAGCGGAATCGATGCGCGCGACATCGGCGAGCGCGCGCAGGCCCACATTGTGCCGCAGCCGCAGCACCTGTAAGCCCTTGGCGACCAGAGCGCGGTTGACCCCCTTCAGCGGAACCATGTCGCAAACGGTGGCCAGGGCCACGAGGTCGAGAAGCCCGAGCAGATCCGGCTCGGCTCTCCCGCGATAGAAGCCCTGGCGCCGGAGCACCCGGGTGGAGGCCACGAGAAACAGAAACACCATCCCCGCCGCGGCCAAATGACCGAGACCCGAAAGGTCGTCTTGGCGGTTGGGATTGAGGATGGCGAAGGCCGGCGGCAACGCCTCGTCGGCCTGATGGTGATCGATAACGACAATGTCGGCGCCAAGCCCGCTTGCAGCTTCGATCGCCGCCGCTGCCGCGGTGCCGCAGTCGACGGTGAGAATGAGCTTTGCCCCCCCCTCGGCCAGTCCCGACAGGGAGGCTGGCGTCGGTCCATAACCCTCGCTGAGGCGGTCCGGAATATAGGTCGCGGGCGTCTGTCCATGCGCGCGCAAGAAGCGCACGATCAGCGCCACCGAGGCCGCGCCGTCGACGTCGTAATCGCCGAAGACGGCGATCGGCTCGGCGTCGCGGATCGCGCGCGCGAAACGCTCGGCCGCCGGTTCCATGTCCCGCAAGCTTGCCGGATCGGGCAGAAGATGGCGGAGAGAGGGATCGAGATAATGGGCAAGCGTCGCCGCCTCAGCGCCCCGCGCGGCCAGGACCCGGCCGAGCAGCTCAGGCAGCCCATGCGCCTGCGCAATGGCCATCGCCGTCGAGGCGCGTGAGGGATCGAGCCGTTCGGTCCAGCGAAAGCCGCGCACGGACTGCTCCACGCCGAGAAAGGCGCATTGGACGCCGTCTTGGATTGCTTTGTAGCTGAGAGCCGCGGTCACGCTTATGGCACCTACCGACAACCGATCTGGGTTGGTGCCTAGCCTAGCTGATTCGCCGGTCGTTCCCGGATCAGTCGAGGGTGCTCGGGTCCCGGAATTCGGTCCTGATCCAGCGCACGGTGCGGGTTCTGGCCCGCATCACCACGGAATGGGTGAAGATCGCGTTCGGGGTAAAGCGCACGCCCTCCAAGAGCGAGCCGTCGGTGATGCCAGTCGCGGCGAAGCTCACATCGCCGGAGGCCATGTCGCGCATCAGATATTTGCGGTCGAAGTCGACGATGCCGGTGGCCTTCGCCTGTTCACGCTGCGCCGCGCTCGTGGCGACCAGCCTGCCCTGGATCTGGCCGCCGATGCAGCAGAGCGCCGCGGCGGCGAGCACGCCCTCAGGGGCGCCGCCCACGCCCAAATAGATATCGATGCCGGTGTCTTGCGGTTCGGTGGTGTGGATCACCCCGGCAATGTCACCGTCGCCGATGAGACGCACCGCGGCGCCCGTGGCCCGCACCTCCTCGATCAGCTTGGCATGGCGGGGGCGGTCGAGGATGCAGGCGGTGATCTCGGTGACAGGCACGCCCTTGGCCTTGGCCAGCGCGTTGAGATTGTCCGCGGGCGAGGCGTCGAGATCGACGAGACCCTCGGCATAGCCTGGCCCGATGGCGATCTTGTCCATATAGGTGACAGGGACCTTCAACAGGCTGCCGCGCTCGGCGATGGCGACGACGGCAAGGGCGTTGGGAAGCGCTTTGGCGGCGAGGGTCGAACCTTCGATCGGATCGACGGCAATGTCGACCTTGAGACTCTGAGCCGAGCCAGCACCAACCGTCTCGCCGATATAGAGCAGCGGCGCCTCGTTCTCCTCGCCCTCGCCCACGACGACGAGTCCTTGGATCGGAAGGCGCGCGAGGCCGCGATACATGGCGCCAATCGCCGCCGTCTCGGCGATGGCTTCGTCGCCACGGCCGCGCAGGCGGGCGGCGGCGATCGCGGCCGCCTCCGTCACCTGCACGATCTCAAGGCCGAGGGTGCGGTCAAGCTCGGGTTTCGGTTGAGCTTTCGCCACCTCGGCACCCTCCTCCCTCGCGCCCGGCGCAAGGCTATGTCTGCGGCCTATTGACTATCACAATTTCTCGATGCGGATCATCTGGGGCTTTGCATCCACGTGACCGTCGCGCTCGATCGCAGCCAGGGCCTTGCCAATGGCGGCCTCCGTCGTCTGATGTGTGACCATCACCACGGCCGCGGGCGAGCTTACATCCCGGCGTCGGAACCCCGGAAGCTCGGCACCGCGGCGGCGCTGAACGATGCTCTCGATGGAAATGCCCTGCTCCGCCATGCGGGCGGCGATCGCGGCGAAGGCGCCGGGACGGTCGAACACGGAGAGCCTGATATAGTAGCCGCCTTCATGGGTGCGCATCAGGGCTTTCTTGTACGGCTTCAAGTCCTTCGCCCTGATGACAAAGGGAGGCAGGATGAGGCCCCTGGCGATGTCGATCAGATCGCTGACCACGGATGAGGCGGTGGGGCCGGCGCCGGCGCCCGGCCCGATCAGCATGATATCGCCGACAAAGTCCCCGTCGATGGCGACGCAGTTCGACACCCCGTCGACGTCGGCGATTGCCGTGTGCTTGGGCACCATGGTTGGGTGCACGCGCTGCTCGATGCCGCTGTCGGTGCGGAGCGCAACGCCGAGCAGCTTGATGCGGTAACCGAGATCGTCGGCCGCTTCGATATCAGCGGGAGTGATGTTCTCGATGCCTTCCACATAGACCGATTCAAACGAGGTGCGGGTCCCGAAGGCGAGCGTGGTCAGAAGCGCGAGCTTGTGCGCGGTATCGAAGCCGCCAATGTCGAAAGTGGGATCGGCCTCGGCGTAGCCTTGGGCTTGCGCCTCCTTCAACACGTCGGCGAAGGCCCTGCCCTCTTTCAGCATCAAGGTGAGGATGTAGTTGCAGGTGCCGTTCAAGATGCCATAGACGCGGCTGATGGCGTTGCCTTGCAGGCTCTCGCGCATCACCTTGACCACGGGAATGCCGCCGGCGACGGCGCCTTCGAAATTGAGCGTCACGCCGTGCTTCTCGGCCAGTGCGGCGAGGCTCGGCCCGTGATGGGCGAGCAGCGCCTTATTGGCGGTGACGACATGCTTGCCGGCGCGAAGCGCCGCTTCGACCGAGTCCTTCGCCGCGCCGCTCTCGCCGCCGATCAGTTCGACGAAGATGTCGATCGAAGGGTCGCGCGCTAGCTCGACCGGGTCGTCGACAAAGCGAAAGCCAGAGATGTCGGCGTCGCGGCTCTTGCCGCGGTTGCGCGCGGACACCGCCACGATCTTGATCGGCCTGCCGATGCGGGCGGCAAGCGCTGGACCGCGCTCGGCGAGCAGACGCAGAACCCCGCCCCCGACCGTTCCGAGCCCGGCGAGCCCGAGTTTTAAAGGCTCCGTCATTGAGGGATCAGAGCGTCCTCGACGCCTTAGACGCAAGTGGAATGACGTTGTGCAGGCTTTTCGCCGATTCGGCGAAGAATTTCCGAATATTGCGCGCGGCTTGGCGAATGCGCTGCTCGTTCTCGACCAGCGCGATGCGCACATGGCCCTCGCCATATTCGCCAAAGCCCACGCCCGGCGATACCGCGACCCCCGCTCTCTCCAGCAGCAGCTTGGAGAATTCGAGCGATCCAAGATGGGCGAACATGTCGGGGATCGGTGCCCAGGCGAACATGGTCGCCGGCGGTGAGGGGATCGGCCAGCCGGACCGCGTGAGGGCGTCGACCAGGCAGTCGCGGCGACGGCGGTAGATGCCGCGGATCTCGTCGATGCAGTCTTGCGGGCCGTTCAACGCGGCGGCGGCGGCGACCTGAACCGGCGTGAAGGCGCCGTAGTCGAGATAGGACTTGACCCGCGTCAGGGCTCCAATCAGGCGCTCATTGCCGACGGCAAACCCCATGCGCCAGCCAGGCATGGCGTAAGTCTTGGAGAGCGTGGTGAACTCGACGGCAATGTCGATGGCGCCCGGCACCTGAAGGATCGAGGGCGGCGGCTCGCATTCGAAATAGATCTCCGCATAAGCGAGATCGGACAGCACGATCAAGTCGTGCTTCTTGGCGAAGGCGACGATCTCCCGGTAGAAATCGAGATCGGCGACGACGGCGGTGGGATTGGCCGGATAGTTCAGCACGAGCGCCGACGGCTTCGGCACCGAATGCTTCACCGCCCGGTCGAGCGAGGCCATGAAGGCGGAGTCGGTCGAGGCCGGAAGGTGCCTGATGACGCCCCCGGACATGATGAAGCCGAATTCGTGGATCGGATAGGTCGGGTTGGGCACCAGGATCACGTCCCCAGGGGCCGTGATCGCCTGAGCCATGTTGGCGAAGCCTTCCTTGGAGCCGAGCGTGGCGACGATTTGAGTCTCGGGATCGAGCTTCACCCCGAAGCGGCGCTCGTAATAGGCGCCTTGCGCTCGCCGCAGCCCCTGAATGCCGCGCGAGGCGGAATAGCGGCTCGAACGCGTGTCGCGAACGGTCTCGATCAGCTTCTGCACAATATGGTGGGGTGTCGGCATGTCTGGATTGCCCATGCCGAAATCGATGATGTCTTCGCCACGAGCGCGCGCGTGCGCTTTGAGCTTGTTCACCTGCTCAAAGACGTAAGGCGGCAGCCGCTTGATTCTGTGGAAATCGTCAGTCACGAGCTTCTAGATCCCGCTGTCGCCCTGGTGCCTAACGGGTGGGGCATTTGAACCACAAAAACAGGCTCCTGGGCAAGATGCCCGGTCGGGCGGCTCAGTTGGCCGGTTTCACCGAGGCCGTGGTGTCCTGCGGCGTTTCCCCGCGCTTTGCCTGCTCGCCCCGCAGATCGGCGATCAACGCCTTTTGCTGGTCGGGGGTGAGCGTCTTCTCATAGCCTTTGGCGGAGGTCTTGAAGGTCGGGGCCGAGGGTCCGGTGCCGAACGAATCGGAGCACCCGCCGAGAATGATCGCGGGAAAGGCAAAAACAGCGAGAACTGCACGCTTTGACAGCAGTTGAAGCATCATTAGGCTCGCAAATTTCTATTTTGTTCCCGGGCAATTGGCATGGCCCGTCCCTTGCTATATTGCATAGCACAATGAGCCATAACAGGAGTCGTCGCCACCGCGCAGATGCTCCGTTCACCTTGGCATCATTGTGATTAACCGGGGGTAAAATAAGGGCGCCAGCTTCTATGCAGGAACGCAACGAAGAAATGACCGAGGAAAAAGGGGACGGTTCCCAAGGCAATCAGTTCGACGTTCTCGCGCGAAACATGATGCGCCTGTTCGACCAGGGCGCCAAAGTGCTTAGCACCTTGGCCGAGAAGCAGAACGGCTCGGGACCCTACAGCATGGCGACGGAGGCCGGCGAGGCAACCAAGCTGCTCGGCGAGATCGCCCGGCAATGGGTCAGCGAGCCGGCCAAGTTGGCCGCGGCGCAGAATGAGCTCTTCAAAGACTATGCTGAGCTTTGGGGCCGCTCGGTCCGCCGCTTTCTCGGTGCCGAGGTCGAGCCCGTGATCGAGCCCGCGCCCGGCGACAACCGCTTCAAGGACCCCGACTGGTCGAACGGTCAGTATTTCGACTTTTGGAAGCAGGCTTATCTGCTCACCTCTCGCTGGGCGGAGGATCTGACCCGCAAGACCGAAGGTGTGGACGACAAGACCCGCAAGCGCGCCCTCTTCTATCTGGATCAGATGCTGGCGGCGCTATCGCCGTCCAACTTCGCCTTGACGAATCCGGAGGTGGTGCGCGCCACGCTGGCCACGAATGCGGAGAATCTGGTCCAGGGCATGACCCATCTCGCTTACGACCTCGAGCATTCAAATGATTTGCTGCGCGTCAGTCAGACCGATTTGTCGGCCTTCGAGGTGGGCAAGAATCTCGCCGTCACGCCGGGCAAGGTGGTTTTCCAAAACGAGCTGATTCAGCTCATCCAATATGCCCCGAGCAAGGGCAAGGTGTTCGAGCGGCCTCTCCTGGTGGTGCCGCCCTGGATCAACAAATTCTATATTCTCGATCTGGTGCCGGAGAAAAGCTTCATCAAATGGGCGGTCGATCAAGGGTTCACCGTCTTCGCCGTCTCCTGGGTGAACCCCGATGCGCGGCTCGCGCAGAAAACCTTCGAAGACTATATGCAAGGCGGCCTACTCACCGCGGTCGACGCCGTTATCCGCCAAACTGGGCAGCCCCAGATCAATGTGCTCGGCTATTGCGTCGGCGGCACCCTGCTCGCCTCGGCGCTGGCTTATATGGCGGCCAAGAAGGACGATCGCATCGCCTCGGCCACCTTGCTGGCGGCGCAGGTCGATTTCAGCGAGGCCGGCGACCTCCTCGTCTTCATCGACGACGCGCAATTGACGTCGCTGGAGGAGATGATGTCGGAGCACGGCTATCTCGACGGCTCGCGCATGGCGGCGGTGTTCAACATGCTGCGGCCGAAGGATCTGATCTGGCCTTACGTGGTCAATAACTACCTTCTCGGCAAGAAGCCCTTTCCCTTCGATCTACTCTATTGGAACGCGGATTCGACCAGGCTGCCGGCGGCCAACCATGCCTTCTATTTGCGCGAGTTCTATCACCTCAACCGCTTGAGCAAGGGCGAGATGGTGCTGGGCGGCGTCAAGCTCGACCTCGGCAAGGTGAAGGTACCGGTCTACGAACTCTCGACCAAGGAGGACCACATCGCCCCCGCGTCGTCGGTGTTCATCGGCTCGAAGCTGTTCGGGGGCCCAGTCCGTTTCGTCATGGCGGGCTCCGGCCATATTGCCGGGGTCGTCAACCCGCCGGCGAAGAAGAAATATCAATTTTGGAGCGGCAAGCCCGGGGCGTCGCTGACCGAATGGATGGCGAAGGCGACGGAGACGCCGGGCTCATGGTGGCCCGACTGGGCCGCCTGGCTGGCCAAGCAATCGGGTCCCAAGGTACCGGGCCTCGATCCGGCCAGCGGCCCGCTCAAGCCGATCGAAGACGCCCCTGGGTCCTATGTGCGGAGTCGCCCGCAAGGGGACTGATGTGGCCCTCGCGCGGGCCACGCGCGCGGCTTACGGGAACAGCGGCAGTTGTTCGAGCCCGAGCGTCTCGGGGAAGCCATGCATCAGGTTGAAGTTCTGCACGGCCTGACCGGCGGAGCCCTTCACCAGATTGTCGATGACCGAGACCACGATGGCGCGGCCCTTGAGGCGGTCGGCGAAGACGCCGATATGGCAGAAATTCGAGCCGCGCACATGCTGGGTGGCTGGGGTCACGCCCTCCTCCACCACATGCACGAAGGGGCTTGCGGCATAGGCCTGCTTCAGCGCGCTGCGGAGGTCGCCGGCCGTCGCCTTGCCGGCGAGCTCGACATAACAGGTGCAGAGTTCGCCCCGGCTCATCGGGGTGAGGTGCGGCGTGAAGTTGATGGTCACGGCTGCGCCAGCGGCAATCCCGAGCTCCTGCTCGATCTCCGGCACGTGACGGTGATTGCCGATGCCATAGGGGGAAACCCCCTCGCCCGCCTCCGAGAACAGAATGTTCTGCTTCAGCGTCCGGCCGGCGCCGGAGACGCCTGACTTGGCATCGATGATGAGGGCGTCGGTCTTGACCAGCTTCGCCTTGGCCAGCGGCAACAGCGCCAGCAGCACGGCCGTCGGGTAGCAGCCGGGACAGGCGACCAGCCGCGCGCCTTTGATCTTGTCGGCGTAGTGCTCCGTCAGCCCGTACACCGCATGCTGCAGCAGCTCCGGCGCATTGTGGTCGCCGCCATACCATTCGGCATAGACGGAAGCATCGCGCAGCCGGAAATCCGCCGACATGTCGATGATCTTGATCCGCGCCGGAAGCTTCGCGATCTCGCCATGGGCGGTGCCATGTGGCAGCCCACAGAAGACCACATCCACTTGATCCCAATCCGCCTGGTCGGAGGTCACCAGCGGCGGCAGGTCGAGGCTCGAAAGATGCGGGAACACTTGCGCCAGCGTTTGGCCCGCATGAGCCTTGGCGATCAGCGCCGTGATGGAGATGCTCGGGTGACGCGCGGCGAGCCTGATCAAATCGGCGCCGGTATAGCCGCTGGCGCCCAGCACCGCGGCTCTGATCTTGGTGTTTGCAGCCATGGTCGACACTCTTGCGCCCGCGCGAGCGGTCATGCTCGCGGGCTTAGCCGAATTCGAAGGATTGCGAAAGCCAATGGATGCGCGCTGGCGCGCGCAAGGTCATTGGGGGTGGCCGTCTAAAGCCGTTGGTAGACGTCGAGCCGGCTAGCGCTTGGAGAACTGGAAGCTCTTGCGGGCCTTGGCCTTGCCGTACTTCTTTCGCTCCACGGTGCGGGCGTCGCGAGTGAGGAAGCCCGCCTTCTTCAACACGCCGCGGAGCTCGGGCTCGTAATGCGTGAGGGCCTTGGAGATGCCGTGGCGGACAGCGCCGGCCTGGCCGGAGAGGCCACCGCCGCTGACGGTGCAAACAACGTCATATTGGCCGTCGCGCTGGGCGGTGACGAGGGGCTGCTTCAGAATCATCTGCAGCACGGGCCGCGCGAAATAGGTGGCGTGGTCCTTGCCGTTGACGACGATCTTGCCAGGGCCCTGCTTAACCCAGACGCGGGCCACGGCATCCTTGCGTTTGCCGGTGGCATAGGCGCGGCCCTGGGGGTCGACCTTCCGCTCATAGACGCTGACCGGAGCAACATCGCTGTCGCCCTTGATCGGGGCCAAGTCCTCAAGAGTCTTCATCTCAGGGGCCATGGCTTCAAGCGCTCCTTGCGTTCTTGCTGTTGAGGGCAGCGATGTCGAGCTTCGTCGGGCTTTGCGCCTCGTGCGGGTGCTCGGCACCCGTATAGACGCGCAGATTCTTCAGCTGCTGGCGGCCAAGGGGCCCGCGCGGCAGCATCCGCTCAACCGCCTTGTGCAACACCCGCTCCGGGTGCTTGCCGTCCAGAATCTTCTCGGCGGTCCGTTCCTTGATGCCGCCGGGATAGCCGGTGTGCCAGTAATAGACCTTGTCGGCGCGTTTGTTGCCCGTGAGCACGACCTTTTCGGCGTTGATCACGATGATATTGTCGCCGCAGTCCATATGAGGCGTGAAGCTCGGCTTGTGCTTGCCTCTAAGACGCGTGGCGATCAGAGCCGCGAGCCGGCCCACGACGAGGCCGTCGGCATCGATGACGACCCAGGACTTTTCAATGTCCGAAGGTCTGGCTGAAAAGGTCTTCATGGCGTATCGCTCTCCCGACCGGATTGGCGGGCTTCTAGCGGCTCGACTTGGCAGGGTCAAGCGCAAAGCGGATTTTTCGTGTTAATTCCTCGGATTACGCATGTGGTATTCAAATACCTTTAGGTCACGCGCCACCTTGCTTCCTTGACGGAGAAGGGAGTGGCGTAGATTGCACGGATAGGCAATTTCGGGCAGAAGCTTAAGCGCCTGCGACGATCGATAGGCCAGGGGTTGAGACAGTGAAGCAGGCTCCTTCCATGGGCACCGAGCCGGGACGCGATTCGGGCACCCCGCTCCTGCGCGAGGATCGCGGACCCATAACCTTGCTCACGCTCAACCGGCCCGCGGCGCGCAACTGCCTGTCCGAGGATCTAATTGCCGCCCTGCATGGCGCCATCGAGACCACCGGCGGCGATGAGTCTGTTCGCGCGGTGGTGATCACCGGCGCGGGCTCGGCCTTCTCCTCAGGCCACGATCTCAAGGAGTTGAGTGCACATCGGAACGATCCGGATCGCGGCCAGGCTTATTTCACGAAGATCATGCAGGCCTGCTCCGATTTGATGCTGTCGATCGTCCATTCGCCAAAACCCGTGATCGCGGCGGTGAATGGGATTGCCACGGCCGCCGGCTGTCAGCTCGTTGCCGCTTGCGATCTGGCCGTCGCCAGCGATGACGCGCGCTTCGCCACACCAGGGATCAATATCGGGCTGTTCTGTTCCACCCCCATGGTGGCGCTGAGCCGCAATCTTTCGCGCAAGGCCGCCATGGAGATGTTGCTGCTGGGCGATATGGTGAGCGCGACCGAGGCCAAGGAGCTTGGCCTCGTCAATCGGGTCGCGAGGCCGGACGAGACCGTCAATGAGGCCATGGAGCTTGGGCGCCGGATCGCAACCAAGCCCAAAGCCACGTTGAGCATCGGCAAGGAGGCCTTCTATCGCCAGCTCGAGATG
>JBAUEK010000260.1:0-1758 GCA_049678565.1 Methyloceanibacter sp.
GCCCTTGACCTCGCGACGGGCGCCAGCGTCTCGCCCGTCAGGGGTCAGCGCGCGGGTGGAAAATTCGGTCGAACGAGACTAAGACAGAGCACGGTCGTCGGGGATTGTACCGAGATGGCGCAACCCATCGCATCGGGGCGCTCCCGTCGGCCGCGATATCATGGCGCCGGCTTAGCTCAGTTGGTAGAGCGGCTGATTTGTAATCAGTAGGTCGGGGGTTCGAATCCTCCAGCCGGCACCAATAATCTCAGTGACTTCGCTTCTGGGCTGATCTTCCAACGGAAAGCGTGTCGGCACCGTGTCAGCAAAGCCTGGGGGCTGAGTCAATGCCGATAGGATTGCTGCCCGGTTAGGCTCCCTGGTCGTCACCCAGGGGAAAGCTTCTCTCCGCGTTGCCGCCACCCTACTCCGGTGCCGGCGCTTTCGGCACCGCGATCGTCGCGTTGGGCTGCGCGCCTGTTGCCGGGGCCGGGGACTGACCACCTTGCTTCAGCCTTTGCTGATAATCTTCCGCGGCCTTTTTTGCGCCCTCCATCAGCCGAAGCCTGGTCTCTTTATATTGCGCCTCGTCAACCGGGGCTCCGTCGAAAGTTTTGGTGAAACCGTCCAGCGGAACGCTGAGGCCCACCAGCTTCTGCTGAATGTCCAAGGCAACCACGAGAATTCGCTGGCCCTTGCGCATCATGTCCAGCATTTGCTTCGTCAACACCGAGTGAGCCTGACAGCTCTGTTTGATGCACAGCTTATATTGCATCTGGATGGGCTCAGCCTCGTCGATCTTGATCTGAACGCCGGCGGGGATCACGAGCGTATGACTACTCGGCACGCCGATCATGAGCTCCGACTTATCCTCGCCCTCGGTGGTGCGCACGACGGCGGTTACCTGAACCTCGCCAGTTTTAGGATCAAGTCCCTCGTATTTGATGAGGCAGACCTGCTTATTTTGCGTCTCTTCGCCGGTGGTGCAAATTTTGACCCAGGCGCTGTACTCGCCGCTCGGTGTGGCCAAATTCGGCGGCGGCGTCTGGTTTGGCTGTTGGCCTTGCTGGGCAGCCGCCAGGGTTGTTCCAAATCCGAAGACGCCGACCACAAGTGCAACCGCCTGGACCGACTGGCGGAGCCCACTCCATCGATCTATCGACCCGATCATAAGACGACCTTCTGTTGTTGGGCCCAGTTCAGGCTTGGCCAAACTCTGTCTCTTATCGCTGCAAGACGGGGTCAATACCCGAAATGCGGCGCCGTCATGATTGGCTGAACAGAAGTGAGGCTGTGGCACGTTCACGGGCGTTCGTAATCCAACCCATGAACGACCGGCGAAGCCTCGCTTCAAGCGATTGCAGCCCGCACCGCGCAGCCCCTTCGCCAAGCGGGCTCAGTCGCCGCCGCAATTGTCGTTGCTCGGTTTCGCCGGCCACACGCACACATGCACGAAAGTTCTCCCGGCCGGTCCACCGGCATTGATCGACAGATATTTTGGCCCGTTGGTCGCTTGCAGTCCGCCCCCGCCGCCATAGGCCCCGCCGGCGCCGCCGCTGCCGGTCACGGTCCAACCCGCCCCGGGGAGCGCTTCCTGATAGGACGCCAGCACCGCGCCAGGGTCGGCGGAGGTCGAGTAACTCGCCTGCTGCCCGCCCGATGAGATTGCTTCGGTGCCGAGAGACTTGCCGTCGGGGGGCGCTGGAATGCCCGCAAGAAGATCGTCGGCCTGGGCTGAGAACGGCATCAGCGCCACGCCCATGAGCACAGAGACGAGGA
>JBAUEK010000261.1:0-5417 GCA_049678565.1 Methyloceanibacter sp.
GCCTCGTCGCCCTTCATGATCAGCCATCCCGCCGACAACAGCGCGTAGCCGGAAACGACCGCGAGCGCGGTCACCAGCGTGAACGGCGTCAGCCAGTCGAAGGCGCCGCCGGCATATTTATTGTCGGCCACCTTGAAGCCCTGCACGAAGGCACCGATGACGATGCCTTGCATCAGCGCCGCGGTGATCGAGCCTCCGGTGAAGGCGAGATCCCACACCCAGCGATAGGTGCTGGATTTGAAGCGGAACTCGAAGGCGACGCCGCGCAGGATCAGCCCGATCAGCATCAGGATGATGGGCAGATAGAGGGCCGGCAGCATCACCGAATAAGCCAGTGGAAAGGCCGCGAGCAGGCCGCCGCCGCCTAAGACCAGCCATGTCTCGTTGCCGTCCCAGAAGGGCGAGACCGAGCCCATCATGGCATCGCGGTCCTGATGGCTGGGGGCGAACGGGAACAGCACGCCGAGGCCGAGGTCGTAGCCGCCGAGAAGCACGTAGAGAAACACCGCGAGCGCAAGAATGGCGCCCCAGACGAGTGGCAGGATGACGGGAAGAAACTCGGTCATGCTGGTGGCTGCCGTCATGGGTTGCCCGCCGCCGCCATGGGTCTGCGCGAAACGTCCGCCTCGTCGTCTTCGTGCAGCGGAGGGGTATGGTCGGGTCCGCGGCGCACGAGCCTGGCAATGTAATAGACCCCGGCGCCGAAGACGATGCCGTAGACGAGCACGAACAGGATGAGCGAGGCGAGCACGCTCATGCCGCCAACGGGCGAGACGGCGTCGGCCGTGCGCAACACGCCATAGACCACCCAGGGCTGACGGCCCACTTCGGCCGTGAACCAGCCGGCGAGCACGGCGACGAAGCCGAGCGGCGAGGCCCAGATCATGGCGTGCAAGAACCAGCGGGTCGAATAGAGGCGCCCCATGAGCCACAACACCGCGCCGATGCTGGAAAGCGCGACCATGATCAGGCCGATGCCGACCATGATGCGGAAGGCAAAGAAGGGGATGATGGGGTTCGGCCGGTCTTCGGGCGGGAAGGATTTCAGGCCACGGATTTCGCCGTCCCACTCATGGGTCAGGATCAGGCTGCCGAGCTTGGGCACGGCGATCTCGTATTTGTTGCTCTCGGTCTTGGTATCCGGCCAGGCGAACAAGATCAGCGGCGCGCCCCTGCGCGTCTCCCAATGGGCCTCGATCGCGGCGATCTTGGCCGGCTGATACTCGCGCGCGTTGAGGCCGTGCAGATCGCCGATGAAGATTTGCAGCGGCGCCAGCCAGACGAGCAGGCTCAGGGCCATGCCGAGCATCACCTGTCCATGCGAGACGCTCCGGTCGCGCAAGATGTACCAGGCGCCGATGCCGCCCACCATGAACGCCGTGGTGATGTAGGCGGCGGCGACCATATGGGTGAAGCGGTAGGGGAAGGAGGGGTTGAAAATCACCTGCCACCAATCGACGACATGGAGCACGCCGTCGGCACCCATTTCGTGGCCAACGGGCGTCTGCATCCAGCTATTGGCCGACAGGATCCAAAAGGCGGAAATCACGGTGCCGAGCGCGACCATGGCGGTGGCGAAGACATGCATCGGTTTGGGCACGCGCTTGTGGCCGAACAGCATGATGCCGAGGAAGCCGGCTTCGAGAAAGAAGGCGGTCAGCACCTCATAGGCCAGGAGCGGTCCGATGACGTTGCCGCCGAGGCGCGACAGCTCGCTCCAATTGGTGCCGAACTCGTAGGACAGCACCACGCCGGAGACCACGCCCATGCCGAAGGACACGGCGAAGATCTTGGTCCATTGCTGCGCCAGATCGAGATAGACCGGCCTGCCGGTGCGGAGCCACAGGACCTCCAGCACCAGCAGCCAGGCGGCGAGGCCGATAGTGAAGGCCGGGAACAGAATGTGGAAGGAGATGGTGAAGGCGAATTGGATGCGCGAGAGCAATAAGGGATCGAGCTCTGGCATGCTGCGGATCTGCCTTCCGGCTGGCTTGGCGACCCCGCTCGTGGCGGCGACTCGGCGTCCGAGATCGGAGCTTAGCCCCAGATGGTCACGACGGAAAGCAACCGGGAGCCGCAGGCCAAACCGGCCCGGGCGAAAAGTGGCGCCCCGAATTGGGTAAGCAGAAGGCTCTAAGCGGCGTTGGCCGTATGGCGGCGGAAATGCGCCTCGGTCAGGTCGGCCTCGACCTTGCCCCGCTCCTCGGTGGTCTCGGCCAAGAGGTGGATGTGGACCTCGTTCGCCCCGAGCTTGGCGCCCTCATGGCGAAGATGGGCGAGGTTCAAGGTGACGGCATCGTCCTTGGTCTGGCCGAACATCAGGGGGGACCGCGTGCCGTCGCCGTGGCGGCGGACGAGGATGTAGTTCGCCCGCGGCAGCGCCGGGCAGCCGATCAGGGTGTAGACGCTATGGAGGTAGCGCCGGCTGGAAGCGCCGCGCCAATAATGGAAGGCTTGGGCGAAACTGGCCTCGGCGCAGACGAGTGCGGGCTCGTCCGGAGGCCCCCAAGGGGCTTCATTGGTCAAATCCGACTGGTGCATCCACATGGTCCCGTTCCCGCCTTAAGCTTCGAACCTGACTGTCAGATGGGCGTCAAATTGACAAAATCAAGTCTGGGCGGCGGTGATTCACGACAAGTGATTCGTAAGAACAAAGCTAGAACAGAACCTTGGCTCGGATCGAGTTAATGAAGGGTTAATTGGCAGAAAAATTAAGCCATTGACTCTCAAGGTCTTTTTTTGGGTCGCCCGTAAGAGGTGCATGTTTGATTGAAACCGACCGGGACCTAGCGGGCGAATCGAGCGCGATTCCAAGCCTCTATCCCTGCCGGATTCTCCCGGGCTCACTCTTGACGCAAGCGGCACCGCCGCCTAGCCTCCTCCGCGGAAAGGAGGAACCCGCTAGGGCGCACGCCCTTCCCTTGCGCATCGCTAGTGAGGGAAAGGGGCGACACTCGCTAGGGCGACGTGTCCGAGGTGCTCCCCGACTAAAAGGGCTCCTTTCGTGTCCCAACATGATGATGATGATGATTTACGCCTCTTGCGGCGCAAGCAGGTTTGCGAGCTTCTGAAAATTTCGACTTGGGGCTTGCAAGACTGGATCGAGCGCAGAGCCTTCCCGCCACCACTCCGCGCCGTGAAGGGCTCACCGCACAAGTGGCGGGCTTCCACTATCAAAGCTTGGCTTGAGAAGCGCGAGCGCTCCCGCATCGGCCCCCGCAAGCAACCGCCTCGTGGCTTCGCCAAGAAGCCCGCAGCCGAGAAGCGCGGAGGGCGGCAATGAGGAGGCCGACCGCTTGCATGAAGGCTGCCACTCTCACCCGCGCGACACTCCGCACGTCGCGCTCACTCGACTTCCTTTCAGAGAAGGGGCTCACCACCCAGATTGGCCACCCGCGTGAGCAGTGGCCGCTCGTGGCGCTCAAGGAGTTGGTGGACAACTCCATTGATGCCTGCGAGGAGGCTGGCATTGCCCCAGTTGTCAAGGTCACTATGGACGAGAACAGCCTGACCATCGAGGACAACGGTCCGGGCATCGCCGCCGACATCGTCAAAGACGTACTCGACTTCGATGTGCGCGTCTCTAGCCGAGAGGCTTACGTCAGTCCGACCCGTGGTGCTCAGGGCAATGCCCTTAAGGCCATCGTGGCTATGCCCTACGTCATTTATGGGCACGAAGGGCAGGTCGAGATCGACACCGTTGGCTCGATCCATACCATCAGCTTGGGCCTGGATCGTATCCGGCAACAGCCGACCGTCGATCACGAGGTAAAGCCGAACCGGCGTAAGAAGGGCACCTCGGTAAAGCTCGTCTGGCCGGATTTAACTACTCAATCGAAGACGTCTGTGGCGACCGTTTTTTACAAATTGCCGATAGCTTCGGCTGGCTCAACCCGCACCTCAGCCTCACCTTGCGCTGGATGGGTGACGTGGTGGTCAAGGTCAGGCCGACCAATACCGAGTGGAGCAAGTGGAAGCCCTCGGACCCGACCTCACCACACTGGTATCAGCCTCAGCACCTTGAGCGGTTGATTGCTGGCTACATCTCCAACGAGCGTGACATCACCGTCCGGGAGTTTGTCTCCGAGTTCCACGGGCTCAGCGGCACCGCCAAACAGAGGCGCGTACTCGAAGCGACTGGATTGGCACGTGAGCGGTTGAGCAATCTGGTCCATGGACGCGACCTCGATCATCAGAAGATCGCACGGTTGCTCGCCGTCATGCAGCAGGAGTCAAAGCCGGTTAAGCCGATGTCGCTTGGCATCATCGGTGAAGAACACTTCCGCCGGCGCTTCGTCGCGCTTGGCTGCGCTATGGAGTCCTTTACCTACGTGAAGCGCATCGAGGTTGATGACGGTTTACCCGAGCTTCTGGAAACCGCTTTTGGCTGGGTGCCTAAAGAGGGCAAGCGCCGCCTCGTTACCGGCGTCAATTGGAGTCCCGGCATCTTGAATCCGTTCCGCGAGTTAGGCCAACGCGGTTACGGCATGGACTCGGTATTGGCAAACCTGCGCGTGGACAATAGCGAGCCCGTCATTGTGATGATGCACCTTGCGACACCGCGTCCTCAGTACACCGACCGTGGCAAGAGTTCGGTGGTGACGACATGAAAGCCGACACCATCACCCAGGCATTGCAGCAGGTCACCAAGAAGTGGACCAGGCAGCGCAAGGCCGAAGAGCGGAACGCGAGGGCGTTGCGGAACCGTGAAATCGCCATGACGCAGTCGAGCTACCACGTGTCGATCCGAGAAGCCGCCTTCGAAGTAATGAAACGCGCCTACCTCCACGCTAGCGCCAACGGGACATTGCCCGCCAACAGCCGTCAGGTGATGTATGCAGCCCGTCCCTATGTCATCGAGAACGCCGACCGTGAGGTGAACCTCGCGACCTTTGGTAACTACTTCTCCCAAGTTCTGCTGCCCGAATACATGGACGACCATCCCCAATCCACTGCCGACTGGGACATCGTGCTTGACGCGCGTGGACGTTTTGTCGAGCCGCACAAGGGCATGAGTGTGCCGCTTGGAACCCTGGAGGTGCGGGAGTACCTGTCAGCCGTTAAGGAGTTCGCTGTCGAGCCGTTGAACTTTAGTGCCGGTGACAAGAGCTTCCCGACGCTTGGTCCTAAGAATGCTTTCAGCGCGATCCTGTTCTGCGAGAAGGAAGGCTTTTGGCCTCTGTTCCGCAAGGTGCGGTTAGCCGAGCGGCATGATTTAGGCATCATGTCAACCAAGGGACTGTCAGTCACCGCCAGCCGCCTCTTGATCGACATGCTCGCTGGTGTCCACAAGGTGCCGGTGTATGTGCTCCATGACTTCGACAAGTCGGGCTTCTCCATCGCTGCCACTCTTGGCCGTAGCTCTCAGCGCTATCGGTACGAGAACAAGGTCAACGTGATCGACCTCGGCCTGCGCC
>JBAUEK010000262.1:0-23815 GCA_049678565.1 Methyloceanibacter sp.
GGCCGAAGGCTACAACTATGCGATCAGGCTTCCCGCCAATCAGATTCTTCAACAGAGGATCGGATATCTGCTCAAACGCCCGGTCGGGCGTCCCCCCAACCACGTCCGCCGTTACTACGCCAACTTCAGCTATCAGGCACAAAGCTGGAAGGCAGCGCGCCGCGTAGTGGCCAAGGTCGAGTGGCATCCGGGCGAGCTTTATCCAACTGTCGGCTTCATCGTCACTAACATGAGCCGCCCGGCCGAGCGGGTTGTAGCCTTCTACAATCAGCGCGGCACGGCGGAGCAGTGGATCAAGGAAGGCAAGAACGCGATCAAGTGGACGCGGCTGTCATGCTGCTCGTTCGCCGCCAACGCTGTCCGGCTTCAGTTGCATGCGCTGGCCTACAATCTCGCCAACTTCATGCGGACGCTGGCTCTGCCGGAGGCGGTCAAGCAGTGGTCGCTGACCAGCCTGCGGGAGAAGCCCGTCAAGATCGGCGCCAAGGTCGTGCGCCATGGCCGCTACGTCATCTTCCAGATGGCCGAGGTCGCGGTGCCGAGGGAATTGTTCCAGGAAATCCTGCGGCTGATCGACGGACTGCGACCAAGACCGGCCCCAGCGTAGGACTGGCACGGTCGGATGCGTCATCACCACGGGAGGAGTGTGTCTGATTGACGAGGAAAAAGGGCCAAATCGGCGGATCAAACGTCGTTTGGGACGCCGAGGATGACTGAAAACGCCGGGAGCACTGCGCAGCCCCCCTGTGGCTTCCAGGGAACCCCGCCGTCTGCTACACTCTACGCCGTTCCAGAGTTCATCTGGGGAATGTCGGCTAAGAACTTTCCCCTGGGGGATACACCTACACTGTCAAGGAACATCAATCTTCATGACTCTCGCGAGTGAACGCATGCCAGGCAAGAAGCCAAATCCGGTAGACCAGCATGTAGGGAGCCGGGTCCGTTTGCGTCGAATGCTGCTTGGCATGAGCCAGGAGCGTCTCGGCGATAGCATGGGACTCACCTTTCAGCAGGTGCAGAAATACGAGAAGGGCGTGAACCGCATCGGTGCGAGCCGGCTGTTCCAGATCTCCAAGATCCTCGACGTCCCGGTGCAATTCTTCTTCGAAGAAGCGCCCCATGCCGACGGGCACGCGGCCGGGCCAGGGCTGGCCGAACCCGATTCGGAGACCTTTATCCTTGAGTTTCTCAACAGCCGCGAAGGGCTCGAGCTCAACCGCGCCTTCGTCAAGATCGCCGACCCGAAGGTTCGCAAGAGCGTCGTCGACCTCGTGCGAGCGGTGAGCGCCGGCAACAATCCACGTTAGGCGGGGTGCAGGCGGCTTGACCGCCACCCCTCTTTATTGCCAGAACCCCGGCACGATCTTCGATCGGGTCTTCCAACATCCTTCAACCGGGGGGTCACGTGGCCAACAGGCGCAACTATCTCTTCACCAGCGAATCGGTCTCGGAAGGCCACCCGGATAAGGTCTGCGACCGCATTTCCGATGCCGTGGTCGATCTCTATCTGGCCGCGGATCCGGTTTCGCGGGTGGCGATCGAGACCCTGGTCACGACCAACCGCATCGTCATGGCGGGCGAGGTGCGCGGACCTGAATCGGTGACGCCGGAGCTGGTCGAAGATGCCGCGCGCCGGGCCGTGCGCGAGATCGGCTATGAGCAGGAAGGCTTTCACTGGAAGAACGCCGAATTTCAATTCTACGTGCATGAGCAGTCGGCCGATATCGCCCAGGGCGTCGACGCCGATGCCGGCAAGGACAAGGACGAGGGCGCAGGCGACCAGGGCATCATGTTCGGTTATGCCTGCCGCGAGACCGATCCGTTGATGCCGGCACCGATCTTCTACGCCCACCGCATCCTGCACGAAATGGCGAAGGCGCGGCATTCGGGCCGCGTGCCCGAGCTTGGCCCCGACGCCAAGAGCCAGGTGACCCTGGCCTATGAAGACGGCAAGCCGGTGCGGGCGAAGTCGATCGTGGTTTCCACCCAGCATGGCGAGGATGTGAGCCAGCCTCGCGTCAAGGAGATCGTCAGAGGCTTCATCGATGAGGTGATGCCGGAAGGATGGATCGGCAGCGACACCAAATTCTATGTGAACCCCACCGGCCGCTTCGTTATCGGCGGTCCTGACGGCGATGCCGGCGTCACCGGGCGCAAGATCATCGTCGACACCTATGGCGGCGCCGCGCCGCATGGCGGCGGTGCCTTTTCGGGCAAGGACCCGACCAAGGTGGACCGCTCCGCCGCATACGCGGCACGCTACCTCGCCAAGAATGTCGTGGCCGCGGGTCTCGCCGACCGCTGCACGTTGCAGGTGGCCTATGCCATCGGCGTCTCGGAGCCGCTGTCGCTCTATGCCGATTTGCACGGCACCGGCAGTGTCGATGAGTCCAAGCTCGAGCAGGCGCTCCGGCGGGTGATGGATCTGAGCCCACGCGGCATCCGCGAGCATCTCCGCTTGAGCCGCCCGATTTATGAGCGCACCGCCGCCTACGGCCATTTCGGCCGGCAGCCGGACAATGACGGCGGCTTCTCCTGGGAGCGTCTCGACCTGATCGAGCCGATCCGCGCCGAACTGACCTGATCGGCCTCAGAGCTTGTCATCGCCCGGCTTGACCGGGCGATCCAATAGCCGCTAGCGGGAAATGGGACGCGCAAGCGTCGGCGGTTACTGAGTGTCCGCCTGCGCGGGCAGGACAGTCGAGAGGTCTTCCCTTGGCCAATCAACCGGCAGATCGGCGCGTCACCCCGCTCAGATCCTACGGCCGGCGCAAGGCGCGCCCCTTGAGCGAGCGGAAAGGCCGGCTGCTCGAGGCGTTGCTCCCAGAACTGCGCCTGCCTCTGGGTGAACCCGCCCCCGCCCCGCTCGAAACCCTGTTCCCGAACGAAGTCGCCGAGGTGTGGCTCGAGATCGGCTTCGGCTCGGGCGAGCATCTTGCCTGGCAGGCTGAGCATCACCCGCACATCGGCCTGATCGGGTGCGAGCCCTTCATCAATGGCCTGACCAGCCTGCTCGGGCGGATCGAGACGTCGGGCTTGCACACTATCCGCATTCATGACGGGGACGCGCGCGAGGTGCTCGCCTGGCTTCCGCCGGCGTCGATCGGGCGCATCTTCGTGCTGTTTCCGGACCCCTGGCCGAAAACACGGCATCGCAAGCGCAGGCTCGTCTCGCCGGAGACCGTCGCGCAATTGGCGCTGGTGCTGCGCCGAGGCGGCGCGTTGCGCTTTGCCAGCGACAGCGGCGACTATGCCGGCGAGGCGCTGCGGGTGATCCTGGCGTCCGGGGCCTTCCACTGGACGGCCGAGAGCGCCAAGGATTGGCGGACGCGGCCCGCCGATTGGCCAGAGACCCGCTACGAACGGAAGGCCTTGAGCCAGGGCCGCAAACCGGCCTATCTCAGCTTCAGCCGCCTTTGACAGAAGGAAACAAACGGATGCGCGCGTTCTGTCTCCTCTTGGTCCTCCTCTGCTCGCCGGCGCTGGCCCTGGATCAAGTCCAGATCCTCTCCGCCTGCTACACCGACTGCGAGAAGGAAACGCAGTCGAACCCCGCCTATAAAGCCTGCATTGCCCGCGCCGCCGATAGGGCCGATGGGGTGCTCAATCAGGAGTTCGCATCCTTGCAGGACAGCGTCCGGCGCGCGGCCGAGGAAATGAGCGTGCGGCCGGAACCCCAGCTCGACATGCTCAAGGACGCGCAACGGAAATGGATCGCGCTCCGCGATGCGTCTTGCAGCTTCGAGGACAGTCTCGCTTTCGGCGCCACGGCAACCGGCGGCTATCTCTCTTCCTGCATCTGCGCCATGAGCTATGCGCGCATCAACGATTTCGACCGCATCAGGCGGGCCGTCCTCGGCCGGTAATCGGCGCGCAACCTTCTTGTATCATCGGCAAAAGACCGTATATTGCGGTTGAACTCATGATTGGATTTGATCAGGAGTGGGCCTTTCGCCCGCTCCTTTTTGTTAGGCGTCCCGCCTTGCTTCTTGGGCCGGCGGGAGTCATGGCCTTGTCGATGTCGAGCAAAATCCCAAGCGCCGATTGCCGCTTCTCCCGGGAAACCGGAATCGAGCGCGAGATTGCCGATCTCGCCGAGTCCGTGCTTGACGAGCTTGGCTTGCGCCTGGTGCGGGTCAAGGTCTCGGGCCGTGACGGCGGTACCGTGCAAATCATGGCCGAGAGGCCGGAAGGACTGATGACGATCGACGATTGCGCTTCGGTCAGCCGCAAGCTCTCGGCCTTGCTTGAGGCCCGTGACCCGATGCCGGGAGGCTATCGGTTGGAGGTTTCCTCGCCTGGTATCGACAGGCCTCTGGTCCGCCCCAGCGATTTCGCGTCATGGGTGGGTCACCAGGCGAAGCTAGAGCTGAAGGAGCTCGTCGACGGCCGCAAGAGGTTTCGGGGAGTAATCGCTGGGACCGCCAATGGCGAGGCCCTGCTCCAGATCGAATTATCCGGCGAGAAGGAGCCGCAGACCATCGGCATTCCGTTTTCGCTGATCAGCGAGGCAAGGCTTGTGGCGGATCAAGCCGTCATCCGCGCCGACCTCGCTGGCAAAAAGATTCATTGAGGCGGAAGATTCATTGAGGATTGTCCGCGGGCACTTTCGCCAGGCCCGCAAAGAAAGACATAGCGGAGGCAAAGACACATGGCTCAGGCAGGCGTAAGCGCCAACAGGCTGGAGCTTTTGCAGATCGCGGACGCGGTCGCGCGCGAGAAGGCGATCGATCGCCAGGTCGTCATCATGGCCATGGAGGACGCGATCCAGAAGGCCGCCAAATCGCGCTATGGCAGCGAGAACGAGATCAAGGCCGAGGTCGACCCGAAGACCGGGGAGATCAGGCTCGCGCGGCTGCTCGAAGTGGTCGAGCAGGTGACGATCGACGCGACCCAGATTTCGCTGGCGGAAGCGCGCCGCCGTAACCCGGCCGCCCAGGTCGGCGACTTCATCGCCGAACCGCTGCCGCCGCTCGATTTCGGCCGCGTCGCGGCGCAGAACGCGAAGCAGGTGATCGTGCAGAAGGTGCGCGAGGCCGAGCGCGAGCGCCAATTCGAGGAATTTAAAGACCGCGTCGGCGAGATCGTGAACGGCATCGTCAAGCGCGTCGAATATGGCAACGTCATCGTCGATCTCGGCCGTGCCGAGGCCATCGTGCGCCGCGACGAAACGCTGCCGCGCGAGAACTTCCGCTATGGCGACCGCATTCGCGCCTATGTCTATGACGTGCGCCGCGAGCAGCGTGGGCCCCAGATTTTCCTGTCGCGGACGCATCCGGAGTTCATGGCCAAGCTGTTCGCGCAAGAGGTGCCTGAGGTTTATGACGGCATCGTCACCATCAAATCGGTGGCGCGTGATCCCGGCAGCCGCGCCAAGATCGCCGTGGTGTCGAGGGATGCCTCGATCGATCCCGTCGGCGCCTGCGTCGGCATGCGCGGCAGCCGCGTGCAAGCCGTGGTCAACGAGCTGCAGGGCGAGAAAATCGACATCATTCAATGGTCGCCCGACGCCGCCACCTTCATCGTCAACGGGCTGGCCCCGGCCGAGGTGGTCAAGGTCGTGCTCGACGAGGACGCCGAGCGCATCGAGGTGGTGGTGCCGGATGCGCAACTGTCGCTCGCCATCGGGCGTAAGGGCCAGAATGTCCGGCTTGCATCGCAGCTGACCGGTTGGGACATCGACATCATGACCGAGGCCTCCGAATCGGAGCGCCGCCAGGCCGAGTTCGCCGAACGCTCGCAGATGTTCATGGAGGCGCTCGACGTCGACGAGGTCATCGCCCAGCTGCTCGCTTCGGAAGGTTTCTCTTCGATCGAGGAGGTGGCCTTTGTCGAGCCGTCGGAAGTCGCCTCGATCGAGGGCTTCGATGAGAACACTGCCGCCGAAATTCAAGCGCGCGCCCGCGAGCATCTGGACAAGCTCGAGGCCGAGCTGGACGCCAAGCGCAAGGCCCTCGGCGTGGCGGATGATGTCGCGGCGGTCCCGGGCTTGACCACGGCCATGCTCGTCGCGCTCGGCGAGAACAACGTCAAGAGCTTGGAGGATCTCGCCGACTGCGCCACCGACGACCTTTTGGGTTGGAGCGAGCGCAAGGACAAGGAGACGGTCCAACACGACGGTATTCTCAGCGCCTTCAGCCTTGGCCGCCCGGAAATCGAGGAGATGATCTTGGCGGCGCGGGTGAAGGCCGGCTGGATCAACGAGGCCGATCTGATCGTCGAGCCCGAGGCGGCCGAGGCCGAAGAGGTCGCGGCCGAAGAGGATCAGGGCGAGGCACAGGGCGACGGCGCCGCGCAATGAGCGGCGTTCGACATAAGATTTTGAGGAGCAGGAGCTGTTGCGGCAGGATTTGGCCGAGCCATCGCAGGGGACGCTTGACGAGCCGGACGACACCGTCCGCCGTTGCGCCCTCACGCGCGAGCGCCTGCCGAAGCAGGAGCTGATTCGCTTCGTCCTGGCCCCGAGCGGCGAGATCGTGCCGGATCTCAAGGAGCGACTTCCCGGCCGCGGCGTCTGGGTGACCGCCGCCCATGACCGGGTCGCGGAAGCGGCCAAGCGCAACGTCTTCGCCCGCGGTCTCAAGACCCAAGTCAGGGTGCCGGCGGACCTTGCCGATAGAATCGACCGGCTGCTCACCGAGAGCGCCCTCGGCGCTCTAGCCCTTGCCAACAAGGCTGGGGCGGTGACATTCGGAGCATCCAAGGTCGAGGAGGCCCTGGCCAAGGGCCGGGTCGTGGCGCTCATCCATGCGAGCGACGCCTCCGAGGACGGATGCCGCAAGCTCGATGGAAAGCATCGTGCGAGCGTTAAGGATTCACCACGCGCACCGATCCGCATCTTCAGTGCGGATGAATTGGGTTTGGCATCGGGGCGGACAAATGTGATACATGCAGCCGTGATCCAGGGCGGGGCGGCTGCGAAATTCCTCGATGGCGCTTCTCGCGTCGAAAATTACCGCAGGGGCAGTGCCGCCGCTGCCAGCCAATTGGGATCAGACACGGACAAGGAATGAGTGAAATTAACGAGACTGAAGACAAGACGGCTCGCGGGTCCAGGAAGTTGACGCTTAATGTGCGCCGGACGGTGGAGTCTGGCCATGTGCGCCAGAGCTTCAGCCACGGTCGTTCCAAATCCGTACTGGTCGAGAAGAAGAAGCGACGTGCCGTCGGCGCGGGTGCGGAGCCTTCACCGGCGGAGGAGACCGCGCCCAAGGTGGCAAAGGCCGCGCCGGAGCAACCCCCGGCTCGTGGCCGCGAGGAGTCCCAGCAGCGGCGCTCCGGTGTGGTGCTCCGCGCGCTCTCGGACGACGAGAAGGACGCTCGCACCAAAGCTCTACAGGACGCGCGACAGCGCGAGGCGGAGGCACGCGAGAGGGCCAAGCAGGACGCCGAACTCCAGATCGTGACCAATGAGGTCAAGGCCAAGGAAGAGGACGAGGCGGCCGAGCGCCAGAAGGAAGAGGCGCGCCGCGAGGCCGAGCCCGAAACGCGGCGCAAGGTCGAGGAGGCGCCCCGCAAACATCTCATCGTCAAGGAAGAGGAGGAGGAAGCTCCCCGCACCCAAGAGGCGCGCCACAATAAGAAGGAGCGTCCGGTCAAGCCGAGGACCGGCGAGGAGCGCCGCGTGCGCGGCCGTCTCACCATCACCAATGCGCTCGACGAGGAGCAGCGGCAGCGGAGCCTTGCCTCGCTGAAGCGCCACCGCGAGCGGCAGAAGAAGCAGACTGGCGGCCCGCAAGCGCAACAGAAGATCCAGCGCGAGGTTGTGATCCCAGAGGTCATCACCATCCAGGAACTTGCCAACCGCATGGCCGAGCGCGGCGTCGACGTGATCAAGTTCCTGATGAAGGACGGCGAGATGCACAAGATCACCGATGTGATCGACTCCGATACCGCCCAGCTGGTGGCGGAGGAGTTCGGGCACATGGTGCGCCGCGTGTCTGAGGCCGATGTCGAAGAGGGCTTCATCGGTGACGAGGACAGCGCCGAGGACGTACAGCCGCGCGCGCCCATCGTCACCATCATGGGCCATGTCGATCACGGCAAGACGTCGCTGCTCGACGCCATTCGCGTGACCGACGTCGTCGCCGGGGAAGCCGGCGGCATCACCCAGCATATCGGCGCCTACCAGGTCGAGACGCCGGCGGGCCAGAAGATCACCTTCATCGACACACCGGGCCACGAAGCCTTCACCGCCATGCGCCAGAGAGGCGCCCAGGTCACCGACATCGTCGTGCTCGTGGTCGCGGCCGACGACGGCGTCAAGCCGCAGACGGTCGAGGCCATCAATCATGCCAAGTCGGCTCAGGTGCCGATGATCATCGCCATCAACAAGATCGACAAGCAAGGCGCCGATCCCAAGCGCGTGCGCACCGAACTGCTTAGCCAGGAGATCGTGGTCGAGAGCCTGGGCGGCGATACGCTCGAGCTCGAGGTGTCTGCCCTGAAGAAAATCGGTCTCGACAAGCTGCTCGAAGCGATCGCGCTACAGGCCGAGGTGCTTGAGCTCACCGCCAATCCGGACCGCCCGGCCGAAGGCGTCATCGTCGAGGCCAAGCTCGAACGCGGGCGGGGCCCCGTCGGCACCGCGCTGGTCCAGCGCGGCACGCTCCGTCTCGGCGATCTCGTTGTCGCCGGCTCGGCCTATGGCCGTGTTCGCGCACTGATCGACGATCACGGCGAGCAGGTCAAGGAGGCCGGCCCCGCGGTGCCGGTCGAGGTTCTCGGCTTCGATTCGGCGCCGGAAGCTGGCGATCAGTTCGCCGTGGTCGAGAGCGAGGCGCGGGCCAGGGAGATCACCAGCTATCGCGCGCGCGAACGGCGCAAGCGCCTTGCCGTGGCCGGTCAGCGCGGCTCGCTCGAGCAGATGATGAGCCAGATCAAGACCGCCGGCACCAAGGAATTCACGCTCCTGATCAAGGGCGACGTGCAAGGCTCGGTCGAGGCAATCGTCGCCGCTTTGGACAAGATGGGCACCGACGAGGTGAGAGCGCGCATCATTCATTCGGGCGTCGGCGGCATTACCGAGTCCGATATTGGTCTCGCCGCGACGTCAGGCGCCGTTATTCTCGGCTTCAACGTGCGCGCCAACGTCCAGGCCCGCGAAGCGGCGGAGCGCGACGGCGTCGAGATTCGCTATTACGCCGTGATCTACGACCTCGTCGACGAGGTGAAGCAAGCCATGTCCGGCTTGCTCGCGCCGACGCGGAAGGAGACCTTCCTCGGCAATGCCGAGATCCTTGAGGTGTTCGCCATCTCCAAGGTGGGCAAGGTCGCCGGTTGCCGCGTCACCGAAGGCAAGGTCGAGCGCGGCGCCCAGGTCCGGCTGATCCGCGATAATGTCGTCATCCATGAAGGCAAGCTCTCCACCTTGAAGCGGTTCAAGGACGAGGTGCGCGAGGTCGTGTCCGGGCAGGAATGCGGTATGGCGTTCGAAGGCTATCAGGACATGCGCGCGGGCGACGTCATCGAATGCTTCGAGGTCGAGCACGTCCAGCGCACGCTCTAGACGCCCGGACCGCCGACTTCGTCTGAGGACACCACGGTGACGAGCCCAATCGAAGTGCGCCGGCTCAACGCCGCCGACGCCGAGCGGATGCGCAGCATCGTTGCGATGCTGCCACCACCCGAATGGCGCCGCGAGCGTGTCCCGACGCTTACTCATTTCGGGCGAGCGCTTGCCGATCCGGCGGTCTACGTCTTCGCCGCGTTCGAGGGAGAACGACCCGCCGGCTTTGCCTCAGCCTATCGCTTTCCATCGCTGACCCAGGAGTGCGATCTCGTCTACATCTACGACGTCTACGTGGCGCCGGCCGACCAGGCCCGCGGCATTGGGCGACGTCTCATCGATGGCGTCATCGCCCAGTGCCGGTGGGACGGTGTGACTGAGGCCTGGGTCGGAACGGATTTGGATAATTTCCCGGCGCAGCGTCTCTTCGTGGCCGCCGGCGCCAAGGGGACGGGCCAAGAATATGTCCAGTTCGAGTTTGACCTGGACGCATCCGACAGCGAGGAGAGGTAGCATGGCGAGACCCGCTTCCGCCAAAGCCCCCAGTCAACGCCAGTTGAAAGTGGGCGAGCTCATCCGACACGCTTTGGCCGAGATCTTTTCCCGCGGCGAGATCGTGGACGATGTGCTGAGCCAGTATTCGCTCACGGTGTCCGAAGTCCGCATGACGCCGGATCTGAAGCTCGCAACTGCCTTCGTGCTGCCCCTCGGCGGCGAGGGCGCCGAGGACGTGGTCAAGCATCTCGAACAGCATAAGCGCTTCTTGCGCGGCGAGATCGCGCGGCGCGTGAGCTTGCGCCACACGCCCGAGCTCCGCTTCAAGATGGACACGTCCTTTGCCAGCTCTCAGCGTATCGACGAGCTGCTCACCTCGCCCCAGGTCTCGCGCGACCTCGACAGCTAAACTGCCGAAGGACAGGGCGTGACATGGCGCGTCAGCGCAAAGGCCTACCCATTCATGGCTGGCTCATTCTGGACAAGCCGCAAGGCCTGACCTCGACCAAGGCCGTGACGCGGGTGAGGCATCTCTACGGCGCCGCCAAGGCCGGGCATGCCGGCACCCTCGACCCGCTCGCCACCGGCGTGCTGCCAATTGCCTTCGGCGAGGCGACCAAGACCGTGCCGTTCGCGGTAGAGGGGAGCAAGCAATACCGCTTCACCGTGCGTTTCGGCGCCGGCACCGATACCGACGATGCCGAGGGCAAAGTGGTGGCGAGGAGCGATCGCAGGCCCACGCGGCCGGAAATCGAGGCGGCGCTCCACGGCTTCGTGGGCGAGATCAGCCAGGTGCCGCCGCGCTATTCGGCCCTCAAAGTGGCGGGCGAAAGGGCTTATGACCTGGCCCGGGACGAGCAGGAATTCGAGCTTGCGCCGCGCCCGGCCTTCGTTGCGAGCCTCACCCTCGTCGACATGCCCGATCCCGATCGTTGCGTGATCGAGGCGGAATGCGGCAAGGGGACCTATGTTCGGGCCCTGGCCAGGGATCTTGGACAGGTGCTGGGGACGGTCGCCCATGTCGAGGCATTACGTCGCACCCGGGTCGGCGGTTTTGGCGAAGAAGGCGCGATTTCCCTGGCAAAGCTTGAGGAGTTAGGACATAGTGCGGCCGGCCGCGACGCCCTTTTGGGCATGCTTAGGCCCGTGGAGACAGCGCTGGACGACATCCCGGCGCTCGCCATCAGCGGGCAAGACGCGGCCAGGCTCAAGAGAGGCCAACCCGTGCTGATTAGGGGCCGGGATGCTCCAATTCTCAAAGGGCCTGTCTACGCCACGTCACGAGGAAAGCTGGTGGCGGTGGGCGAGGTCAGCCAAGGCGAAATGCGCCCAACCCGCGTTTTCAATCTGGGTTAGGGCGATCGCCAAACCACTCGGGAGATAACCGATGTCGATCAGCGCTTTGCGCAAGCAAGAGCTTATTACCGACTATGCGACGAAGCCCGGTGACACTGGGTCACCGGAGGTGCAAGTGGCGATCCTGACCGAACGGATCACCAACCTCACCGGACACTTCAAAACCCACAACAAGGACAACCATTCGCGGCGCGGGCTGCTGAAAATGGTTAGCCAGCGGCGCCGGCTGCTCGACTACGTCAAAGCCAGCGACGTCGACCGGTATCAAAAACTCATCAACCGCCTAGGCATTCGCCGGTGACGCGAGACGCGCACCGCCGCGCGCCGGCGGGATCCATCACGACATATCGACCCGAGCCTTCGCTTTCAGGGAGCCCGCTCGGGCGCAACTTTCCCTGCGCATTGAGACATCATCATGCTTGATAAGCACACTGTAGAAATTGAATGGGCGGGCCGACCGCTCAAACTCGAGACCGGCCGCATCGCCCGCCAAGCGGACGGCGCCGTTCTCGCCCAATATGGCGGCACCACCGTGCTCGCCACCGCCACCGCCGCCAAGGAGCCGAGAGTCGGTATCGACTTTTTCCCGCTGACGGTGAACTACCAGGAGAAGACCTTCGCCGCGGGCAAGATCCCCGGCGGCTATTTCAAGCGCGAGGGTCGCCCCACGGAGAAGGACACGCTCACCTCGCGGCTGATCGACCGTCCGATCCGGCCGCTCTTCGCCAGCGGCTTCAAGAACGAGACGCAGGTGGTCTGCACCGTGCTCTCCCATGACATGGAAAACGACCCCGACGTCGTGGGGCTGATTGCGGCTTCCGCCGCGCTGACCCTTTCCGGCATCCCCTTCCTGGGGCCAATCTGCGCCGCGCGGGTCGGCTATATCGCAGGCGAATATGTGCTCAACCCGATGATCGACGAAATGCGCGAGAGCTCGCTCGACCTCATCGTGGCCGGCACCGCCGATGCGGTGCTGATGGTGGAATCCGAGGCGAAAGAGCTGCCTGAGGACATCATGCTTGGCGCGGTGATGTACGGGCAGAAGCACTTCCAGCCGGTGCTCGACGCCATCGTCAAGCTGGCCGAGCGCGCGGCCAAGGAGCCGTGGGAGCTGAAGAGCGACACGAGCGGCGAGGAGCTTGCGGGCAAAGTGCGCGAATTGGCGGAAGCCGATCTGCGCGAGACCTACAAGATCGCGGCCAAGCATGAGCGCCGCGATGGCGTAAGCGCGGTCAAGCTGAAGGTGCTGGAGACGCTGGTACCCGCCGACGATGACAGCGGTTTGGCCTCACGTGTGTCGGCCGCCTTCAAGGCGGTGGAGAAGGACGTGGTCCGCTCCGGCATTCTCGCCACATCCAAGCGTATCGACGGCCGCGACCTCTCGACCGTCAGGCCGATCGTGTGCGAGGTCGGCATCCTGCCCCGGACGCATGGCAGCGCGCTGTTCACCCGCGGCGAAACGCAGGCGCTGGTGGTGGCCACGCTCGGCACCGGCGAGGACGAGCAATATGTCGACGCGCTCGAGGGCACCTACAAGGAAACCTTCATGCTGCATTACAACTTCCCGCCCTATTCGGTCGGTGAAGTCGGCCGCATGACCGGTCCTGGACGCCGCGAGATCGGTCACGGCAAGCTCGCCTGGCGAGCAATTCACCCGGTGCTGCCGGATCGCGATAGCTTCCCCTACACCATCCGCGTGGTTTCGGAGATCACCGAGTCGAACGGCTCGTCCTCCATGGCCACGGTGTGCGGATCCTCGCTCGCCATGATGGATGCGGGCATTCCCTTGAGCCGGCCGGTTGCCGGTATCGCCATGGGGCTGATCAAGGATGCGGCGGATTTCGCCGTTCTGTCCGACATCCTTGGCGACGAAGACCATCTCGGCGACATGGACTTCAAGGTTGCCGGCACGTCCGACGGCGTCACCTCGCTGCAGATGGACATCAAGATCACCGGCATCACCGAGGAGATCATGAAGGTCGCGCTGGATCAGGCGCGTGATGGCCGCATTCATATTCTCAGCGAAATGAACAAGGCGCTGACCGGGGCGCGGCCGGAGCTCGGCGAACACGCTCCGCGCATCGAGACGATCCACATCCCGGTCGACAAGATCAGGGAGGTGATCGGTTCGGGCGGTTCGGTGATCCGCGAGATCGTGGCGGAATCCGGCGCCAAGATCGACATCTCCGACGACGGCACGGTCAAGATCGCCTCGGCCAACGCCGAATCGATCCGGGCCGCGATCACCCGCATCAAGTCGATCACCTCCGAGCCTGAGGTGGGCGAGATCTATCAGGGCAAGGTGGTCAAGGTGATGGAGTTCGGCGCCTTCGTGAACTTCTTCGGCCCCAAGGATGGGCTCGTGCACATCTCCCAGCTTGGCGAAGGCCGGCCAAACGCCGTCACCGACGTGGTCAAGGAAGGCGACATGGTCTGGGTCAAGCTGCTCGGCTTCGACGACCGCGGCAAGGTCAAGCTGTCGATGAAGGTGGTCGACCAGGCGACTGGCCAGGAGCTGCAAAAGGCCGAAGCGAGCTAGATCTCGCTCCGGGGCTTTGCGTGAACTCTCTGAGAGGCGCCCTCGTGGCGCCTCTTTCGCTTTGTGGCGCTATTGCTTCTCGCAGCGCCAGCCGATGACAAAATATTCGCTGTTGCTCTTCTGCCATTCAATGGCCTTGTCGCCGGCAGCCTTGATGCAAGTGACCACGTCGGACGCGGTTGCTCCGGGGACCGGCTTCTCGGTGCACTGTTCCGGCGTGGCAAGGAGACACACAAGTACAACTAGCTGAGCCATCGACATACGTCCTTCGCTGTTCGACTGAACTTACTGCGCAACTTCGCGCGGCGGCTTCTCGACCGGCGGCGCTGGCTCCTTGTCGCCCTCCATGGCCTTCAACGCGGTCAAGTTCGGCATGGAAATGGTGCTGTAGCCGCAATCGACGAAATGAATTTCACCCGTCACCGCTCCCGACAGATCCGAGAGCAGATAGAGCGCGGCGCCGCCAACCTCGTCGAGGGTCGGCGAGCGATGCATGGGCGCGTGACGCTGCTGGAAATGGAACAAGGTCCGCGCGTCGGAGATGCCCGCGCCTGCAAGCGTGCGCATCGGTCCGGCCGACAATGCATTGACCCTGATCCCTTGCGGCCCGAAATCGGAGGCAAGGTAGCGCACGCTCGTCTCGAGCGCGGCCTTGGCCACGCCCATGACGTTGTAGCAGGGAACGACCCGCGTCGCGCCGCCATAGGTCAGCGTCAGCAACGAGCCGCCCTGCGGCATCAGGTCGGCGGCGAGCTTTGAAATCTCAGTGAAGGAGAAGCACGAGATCACCATGGTGTGCTCGAAATTCTTGCGCGTGGTGTCGCAATAGCGACCCCTCAGCTCGTTGCGATCGGAAAAGGCGAGCGCGTGCACGACAAAATCGAGCGAGCCCCACTTTTTGCCAATCACCTGGAAGATATGTTTGACGCTATCCAGATCCTCAACATCGACCTGCTCGATGATTGGCGCGCCGATGGATTCGGCCAGCGGCACGGCGCGGCGGCCGAAGGCCCCGCCCTGATAGCTGAAGGCAAGCTCGGCCCCCTGGCCATGGAGCACGCGCGCGATGCCCCAGGCGATCGAGCGGTCGTTGGCGACACCCATCACAAGCCCCCTCTTCCCGGCCATCAGGGGCCCGGGCTCGGCGATATCTTTTTTTGTTGTCATGGCATTTGCTCTGCTTTGGGGTGAATGGGGGCGTTGGGTTTAGCCGTCATACCGTCGAAACACGAGGGTCGCGTTGGTGCCACCGAAACCGAAGCTATTGGACATAACGCAGTTAATATCGACGTTGTCCTGGCGCTTGCGCACGATCGGCATGTCGGCGAAGGCAGGATCGAGAGTCTCGATATTGGCGGACTCGCAGATGAAGCCGTTATTCATCATCAACAGCGAGTAGATTGCCTCTTGCACCCCGGCCGCACCCAAGGAATGGCCGGTGAGCGATTTCGTGGCGCTGATCGGGGGCGATTTGTCACCGAAGACCGCGCGGATCGCCTCGATCTCCTTCAAATCGCCGATCGGGGTGGAGGTGGCGTGGGGATTGATGTAGTCGACGCCGCCGCCATCGAGCGTGGCCATGGCCATGCGCATGCAGCGATCCGCCCCCTCACCCGAAGGCTGCACCATGTCATAGCCGTCGGACGTGGCGCCATAGCCCACGAGCTCGCCATAAATGCGGGCCCCTCGCGCCTTGGCATGTTCCAGCTCCTCGAGCACGACGACGCCAGCCCCTCCGGCGATGACAAAGCCGTCGCGATCGACGTCATAGGCGCGGCTCGCCACTTCAGGCCGGTCGTTGAAGTCGGACGACATGGCGTTCATGGCGTCGAATAGGACCGACAGGGTCCAGTCGAGTTCCTCGCCGCCGCCGGCAAAGACAATGTCCTGCTTGCCCCATTGGATCATCTCAGCGCCATTGCCGATACAATGGGCGGAGGTGGAGCAGGCCGACGAGATCGAATAGCTCGCGCCTTTGATGTGATAGGGGGTGGAGAGCGTCGCCGAATTGGTCGAGGACATCGCCTTCGGCACCTCGAACGGGCCCACCTTCTTGGGCCCTTTCTCGCGGGTGGTGTCGGCCGCCTGGACGATGGCGCGGGTCGAGGGGCCGCCCGAGCCCATGATCAATCCCGTCCGCTCATTGGAAACGTCGCTCTGTTCGAGACCCGCGTCGCGGATCGCCTGCTCCATGGCGAGATAATTCCACGCGGCCCCCGCGCCCATGAAACGGCGGACCTTGCGGTCGATCATCTGTTCCCAATCGAGCTTCGGCGCGCCATGAACCTGGCAGCGAAATCCGAGCTCGGCGTAGATGTCGGCCTTGACGATGCCGGATCTGGCTTCGCGCAGCGAGGCCAGCACCTCCTGGGCGTTATTGCCAATGGAGGACACAATGCCCATGCCGGTCACGACCACTCGTCTCATGGGTCAGTCCTTAAGAGTCCCGGTCCGAATGTCACAGGGCGCACAGGTTCTGTTCAGGCGCCGGCGGCAGCGGCTTCGCCCGCCTGGAACAGGCCAACCCGCAGATCCTTGGCCGTATAGATCGTATCGCCATCGGCCTTTAGCCAGCCATCGCCGGTGCCGAGCGTGAATTTCCGCCGGATCACCCGCTTGAGCTCGACCACATATTCCAGCTTGCGCATGGTCGGCAAGACCATGCCGGAGAACTTGACCTCGCCCACACTGAGCGCGCGCCCCTGGCCTGGAGCACCAAGCCAGCCGAGAAAGAACCCCAAAAGCTGCCACAGGGCATCGAGCCCAAGGCATCCGGGCATCACCGGGTCTCCCTTGAAGTGGCAGGGGAAAAACCAGAGGTCCGGCTTCAAATCGAGTTCGGCCACGATGCGCCCGTGGCCATGCTCGCCGCCCTCCTCCATGACCTCGGAGATGCGGTCGAACATCAGCATGGGCGGCAGGGGCAACTGCGCGTTGCCGGGCCCAAACAGCTCGCCACGCGCGCAGGCAAGCAAATCCTCATATTCGAACCGGTCGCGCCGCTCTGCCATTCTTACCCTTCCTTACGCGGGATCTAACCCCTCCCCCAAAGACCGGCCGTTTCCTAACACAGTCGAGGCCCTATCAAAAGCCTGCCCACCTCCTGCATATGGCTGAACTGGCGCTTAGGCGCTAGTTCTCGTCCTGGCGTTGCAGCGAGGGCCGCTTCCCCATATATTGTTGTGGCGATGACAGGTTCGGCCACCGATTTGACCATTCACGAGCGTCTGCGCGACGCGGGCTTGCGCCCCACGCGTCAGCGGGTTGCGCTCGCGCGCCTCCTATTCGAGACGGGCGACCGGCACGTCACGGCCGAGCTGTTGCACGAAGAGGCACAGCACCGAAGGGTCCCGGTTTCGCTCGCCACGGTCTACAACACGCTGCACCAATTCACCGAAGCGGGTCTGTTGCGGGAAGTCGCGGTCGAAGGCGCCAAGACCTATTTCGACACCAACACGTCGAACCACTACCATTTCTTCTGCGAGCAGTCGGGCCAGCTCATGGATATGGACACCTCCGCCATTCGGGTCGAAGGCCTGCCTGCGGCGCCGGACGGCATGACCATCTCGCGCATCGACGTGCTCGTGCGCCTCGTCGACGACCGCAAGCGCTAAGCCGCACACCTATTTGATCACCTCGCCGCGATAGACGCCCCACAGCTTGTCTTGCTGTACGAAGCCGGAATAACTGTCGATCGACAGCTCGCACCATTCCCCATCACAGGAGAGAACGTTGCCGAGGACGCTCGGCGCAAGCGCGGCGACGGTGGTGGCGCCGGTCGATTTCCTGGAGAACAGGGGCACGCTTTCTCCAGTCTTGGTCCAGGGAGCGACCAGGACCGTGCGCCTACCGCTGAGCAGGCTGTGGAACACCCAGCCATCGGCCCCCTCGCTGTCGCGGACCCGCCGCCAATTGTCCGACTCGGCGATGATCTCGACTGGAAGCCCCGCGCGGCTGAACACCCAGACAATGGCCTGGTCTGAGCTTGGGCCTCGCCGCACATTCACCCGGTCCGACTTCAAGCTGACGAAGCGGGGCACCGGCAGCCGGGTTTGGCCGTTTGCCGCGGGCGCGGCTCCGTCATCGGCGGCGCGGACCTCAACGCCCGCGAGCAAGACAAGGACAGCGGCGATCTTGATCGCCACGCCGATCCGATATCGATACCCCAATGCTTCGGCCCCGCTGTTGATGCCCGAAAGTCCCGAGCCACGCCGGGAGCGCAGTCTCCCTCGCGAATCGCTCTCACCTGTGATGGGGCAGAAAAGTGAACGGACCATGGCCTCGCGCCAAGATGACGCTTATCTGTAGGGGCTGCTTCTGTTAGAGAAGGCTCGCTCGCGCCGCTTTCACGGCGCCATTGTTTTTACCGTGGGGTAAGCTCCTACCCCACGCACATCCTAACGGGAAGAACTATGGCTTCTGAACGACCGCACATTATTGTCACACGTAAGCTGCCGGAGGTGGTGGAAACCCGCCTGCGCGAGCTGTTCGACGCACAGCTCAATCTCGACGACAAGCCTTTCTCCAAGGACGAGTTGATCCGTGCGGTGAAGACCGCCGATGTTCTCGTCCCCACGGTGACGGACCGCATCGATCGGGCGATATTGAGCCAGGCGGGCCCGCAACTGAAATTGATCGCCCAGTTCGGCACCGGTGTCGACAATATCGACCTCGAAACCGCGCGGAACCGCAGCATCCTCGTTACTAACACGCCGGGCGTGCTGACGGAGGACACCGCCGACATGACCATGGCGCTGATTCTCGCCGTGCCCCGGCGGCTGGCCGAGGGCGCCCGCATCCTGAAGGTCGGCGACAACGAATGGCAAGGCTGGTCTCCAACCTGGATGCTGGGTCACCGCATCTTCGGCAAGCGGCTCGGCATCGTCGGCATGGGCCGCATCGGCCAGGCCGTGGCCAAGCGGGCGCGGGCCTTCGGCTTGCAGGTTCACTACCATAATCGCCGGCGCGTGGCGCCCGACGTCGAGAAGGCGCTCGAGGCAACCTATTGGGACAGCCTCGACCAGATGCTCGCCCGCATGGACATCATCTCGATCAACTGCCCGCATACGCCGGCGACCTACCATCTCCTGTCGGCCCGGCGGCTCGCGCTGATGAAGCCCACGGCCTATATCGTCAATACCGCGCGCGGCGAGGTGATCGACGAGAACGCGCTGGCGCGCATGATCGAGAATGACGAGCTCGGCGGCGCGGGCCTCGACGTATTTGAGAACGAGCCCGCGGTGAACCCTAAACTTCTCAAAAGCGAGAAGGTCGTGGTCCTGCCCCATATGGGCTCGGCCACGCTCGAGGGCCGCATCGATATGGGCGAGAAGGTCATCATCAACATCAAGACCTTCCTCGACGGCCATTCGCCACCGGATCGCGTCCATCCCGCGATGTTCTAGCGTTTCTCCCTCCCCCTGAAAGGGGGAGGGATAGCGCTATCACCGTTCGTGCGAACGTCGAGGTGGAAGCTCCGGGCTTTCGACATGCTCGGGGCGGAAGCCCATGCCGACAACACGTGCCGGGATACGCCGCAGCCAGGGCAAGCGGTTAAGCAGCTTCGCCACCAATGGCGCGCGTGGCCTCGTGCGCAGGGAAAGCACCGCGCTGATGACGCGCTTCTGGATGAAGACCTGGAGCGCCTGCGTCAGGCGCGCCGGCAATTGCCGCCGCTCCTGCACCTGGCGCAGAAGCGCGACCGATACCGCGCCTTGCCGAAGCGGACGCGCGAGGATATTGGCCGCGGCCACCGCATCCTGAACGGCGAGATTGATGCCGACGCCGCCGACCGGAGACATGGCGTGAGCGGCGTCGCCGATGCAGAGCACGCCCGGCGCGTACCAGCGCTTCAACCGGTCGACCCGCACGGTAAGCAGCTTCACGTCGTCCCAGCTGGCGATCTCCTGCATGCGGTTGGCGAGAGCCGGATTGAGCTTGGCGATCTCGTCACGGAAGGCCTCGAGCCCGCGGCGCCGCAGCTCCTCATATCCGCCCTTGGGAATGACGAAGGCGCATTGCCAATAGTCGCCGCGGTCGAGCATGATGAAGAACCTTCCGGCTTCGATGCGGCCGAGGGTCTGGGTGCCATCGTCGGGGCGCTTGGAGAGACGGAGCCACAGCACGTCCATCGGCGCGCCCAAATCCTCGACCTCGAGGCCGGCGAGATCGCGCACCACCGAATGGCGGCCATCGGCGCCGACGACGAGGTCGGCATGCACCTCCAGCGACCCCTCCGGCGTCTTCGCCCTCAGCCCCGTCACCCTGTCACCATCCTTGAGCAGACCGGTGACCTCGGCCTGCATTTTGAGGCTGAAGCTCGGGTAGCGCTTGGCCTGCTCGGCGAGGAAGTCGAGAAAGTCCCATTGGGGCATGAAGGCGACGAAGCGGCAGCGCGTCGGCAGATGAGTGAAATCGGCGAGCGTCATGCGCTCCTCACCGATCTGGGCGGCGAGCTGCCGCACCTCCTGATGCGGCCTGGTTAGGAACGCGTCGAGTAGTCCCAGCTCGCCCATGATTTCGAGCGTAGAGGGATGGATGGTGTCGCCGCGGAAGTCGCGGAGGAAATCGGCGTGCTTCTCGAGCACCAGCACGTCGACCCCGGCGCGAGCCAGCAGATAGCCCAGCATCATGCCGGCGGGACCGCCTCCGGCGATGCAACAGCGCGTGGCGATGGTCTCAGCCGCCGGCATCGGCCAGGGCCCCGCGGTGATGCGACAAATCGTGGAAGCGCGGGGTCTTGCCGTTGAGCGGGTTCTCCGGATCCCAGCCATAGTCGAAGGTGGCGAAACGGGTCTGAAGCGCGTCGTAGAGCAGGAGCCGCCCGACCAGACTGTTGCCAAGGGCAAGCAGCTCCTTCACCACTTCGATCGCTTGCAGGGTCCCCATCACGCCGGCCACGGCGCCGAGGATGCCGGCCTCGGAGCAAGGCGCAACGGTCCCCGCAGGCGGCGGCTCGGGGAACAGGCAGCGGTAATTCGGCCGGGGGTTGCCGTCGGCGTCGCGCTCGAAGGCGCGAAAGCTGGTGAGAGTGCCGTCGAACGGTCCCACCGCCGCCGAGACCAGCGGACGCTTGGCGAAATAACAGGCGTCGTTGACGAGATAACGCGTGGCGAAATTGTCCGAGCCGTCGGCGACGATGTCGTATTGGGCGATGATGTTGAGCGCATTCTCGGCCTGAAGCCGCGTCGAGTAGAGCCGCGTCTCGACATGCGGGTTCAGGCGCTCGATGGTCTTCGCCGCGCTTCGCGTCTTGTAGGCGCCGACGCTTGCCGTGTCATGGGCGATCTGACGTTGGAGATTGTCGAGGCTGACCCTGTCGTCGTCGATGATACCGATCTGGCCGATGCCGGCGGCGGCGAGATAGATCAGGAGGGGCGAGCCGAGGCCGCCGGCGCCCACCACCAGCACCTTGGCGGCCTTCAGGCGCTGCTGCCCCTCGCCGCCGATCTCCTTCAGCACCAGCTGGCGCTTGTAGCGCTCGATCTCGTCGGGCTTGAGCATGATGCCATATCTATGCCATCCGGACCGGCGCTGCCAGCAAGGCCGCCTTACCGATACCACGGGTGCATACCTCCCCCTCGTGGGGAGGTCGGCGCGTCCTTACGCGTCGGGTGGGGGTATTCGCGGCACGGAGCCAGTCACCCCACCCAGCTCGCCACGGAAAAGTCCGTGTCGAGCTACCCTCCCCGTCAAGGGGAGGGATGGAGCAAGCGGCGTCGCCTCGCGATCAGCCGGTGGAGCCGAAGCCGCCGTCGCCGCGCGACGTGGTCCGCAGCTCCTGGGCCAGCTCGATCCTGACATGCTCGACCCGCGCCACCACGAGCTGGGCGATGCGGTCGCCGCGCCGCAGCGTGACCGACTCGGCGCCGAGATTGACAAGCAGGATTTTGACCTCGCCGCGATAGTCGGAATCGATGGTGCCGGGGCTGTTGAGTAAGGTCACGCCGGATTTGAGCGCGAGTCCCGAACGCGGGCGAAGTTGAGCCTCATAGCCCGCCGGCAGCTCGATGGCGAAGCCGGCCGGCACCAGCGCCCTCGCGCCAGGCCCAAGCTCGAGCGGCTCGTCCGCGGCCAAGGCGGCGACGATATCGAGGCCTGCCGCGTGCTCCGAGTGATAGGCCGGAAGCGGAAGCCCCTCGCCATGGGGAAGGCGCAAGAAGCGCAAGGTCACGCCCGGCCCGCGCGGCGCAGCCGCGATCATTCGGCCGCCAAACGCAGGCCCGACAGCAGTTCGGCCGCGCGCTCAAGCAGGCGCCGCGCCGCTTCCTGTTTGCTCATGGCCGGCCAGTCCTCGGCGCCCTCGGCCGTGATCAGATGGACGCGCGTGTCATCCCTGCCCATGACCCCGGTCCCGGGCGAGACGTCATTGGCCACGATCCAGTCCGCACCCTTGGCCCGGCGCTTGGCCGCCGCATGCGCCAGAACATTTTCGGTCTCGGCGGCAAAGCCGATGACGAGAGGTGGCCGCTTCGGACCAAGCTTGGCGATGCTCGCGAGAATGTCCGGGTTTTGCGTCAGCGTCAGCGAGGTTTCGCCGCCGATCTTTTTGAGCTTTTGCCGGGATTCCTCCCCCGCACGCCAATCGGCGACCGCGGCGGCGCAAATGGCGATGTCGGCGGGGAGCGCGGCCAAAACCGCCTCCAACATCTGCCGCGCCGTCTCGACCTTGATCACATGCACGCCTTCGGGGTCGGCAAGCACGACGGGGCCTGTCACCAGCGTCACCTCGGCGCCGAGGGCAGTTGCCGCAAGGGCGAGCGCATGGCCCTGCTTTCCGGACGAGCGGTTGGCGAGGTAGCGGACAGGGTCGAGCGGCTCATGCGTCGGGCCGGAGGTGATCAGCACGCGGCGGCCCGAGAGCGGCCCCGTAAGTTTCACCGGCAGCAGCCGCTCGATCGCTTGCACGATCTCGGCCGGTTCCGCCATGCGGCCCGGGCCATATTCGCCGCAAGCCATGTCGCCTTCATTGGGGCCGACAAAGACGATGCCGTCGTCCCGCAGCGTGGCGATGTTCCTGCGCGTGGCCGGGTGCTGCCACATGCGGACATTCATCGCCGGGGCCACCAGCGCCTTCTTGTCGGCGGCGAGCAGCACGGCGGTGGCGAGATCGGAGGCCAAGCCATGCGCCATCTTGGCCATGAGGTCGGCAGTCGCCGGCGCCACGACGATGAGGTCGGCCTCGCGCGACAGCCTGATATGTCCGATCTCGGCCTCGTCCTTGAGGTCGAACAGATCGGTGAACGCCTTCTCCTCGGTGAGCACCGAGAGCGACAGCGAGGTCACGAACTCCGCCCCACCCTTGGTCAGGATCGCGCGCACGCTGGCGCCGCGCTCTCTTAAGCGGCGGACGAGCTCGAGGCTCTTATAGGCGGCGATACCACCGCCGACGATCAAGAGGATGCGCTTGCCTTGCACGTGTCGTCTCTCTTCGCGTCACTCAGCCGGATCAAGCCCGGCAAGGACAAAGAAATAGGGCCATTACGCCAATATTTCAAAGCAGCAGCGCCAGAGCGATGGCCACGAGCGCGAGCGCGCCGACCCAAATGCCGATGCGGCTCACGCGGTTTTGCCGGCTTTGCGCCTCGGCCAGACGCTCGACCGAATGATCGTCGAGGCGCACGCCCTCCTCGGCCATGGCCGAAAAGGCCTCCGCCGTACGCTCGGCCTGGATCAACAGTTTCGGCACGTCGCCCATGAATTTTCCGACCGAGACGGCGCCTTCGGCCGCAGCCTCGAATTGTGCTTCCGCCCCGAATTGGGTCTGAAGCCAGGCCTTCACCACCGGCTCCGACACTACCCATATGTTCAGCTCGGGATCGAGGCCGCGGCCAACGCCCTCGACCACGACCATGGTTTTCTGCAACAGGAGCAGTTCGGGTCGCGTCTCCATGTCGAACACTTCGGTATATTGGAAC
>JBAUEK010000263.1:0-4746 GCA_049678565.1 Methyloceanibacter sp.
GAACTCCCGGCAGCGCTGCCGGCCGATGCCGCCTCGGCCCTCCCCCCTCGCCTGCCGCCGCTGCCGCAAGGCGGATTGCCCGGCCTTGGCGGCGGCATGCCGCGCGGTCTGCCGGGGCTTCCAGGCATGCCGCGGGGACTGCCGGGCCTACCAAAATCGAAGAAGAGATGAACTCAGGAACCACGACAGCTATCGAAGAGAAGGATTGGACATGTCACTGAAGATCAGACTGGCGCGGGCCGGCGCCAAGAAGCGGCCCTTCTACCGGATCGTCATCGCCGACTCGAGAAGCCCGCGCGACGGCCGCTATATCGAGAAGGTCGGCACCTTCAACCCGCTGCTGCCGAAGGATTCGGCCGACCGCGTGACGCTCCTCGAGGAGCGCATCAAGCATTGGCTTGGGCAGGGCGCCCAGCCGACCGACCGCGTGCTCCGCTTCCTGGACAAATTGGGACTGGCGAAGCGCGACGCGCGCGTGAACCCGACCAAGGCCCTGCCCGGCAAGAAGCGGCTTGAGCGCGAGGAAGCGAAGCTGGCGGCCGAGGCCGAGAAGGAAAAGGCCGCGGCCGAAGCCGCTGCGGCTCCGCCCGAGCCCGCTCCGGTCGAACCGGTCGACGAGCCCGCGTCTGACGACGCCGCTCCACCCGAGCCCGCTCCGGCCGAGCCGGTTGATGAGCCCGCGCCCGATGAGCCCGCGCCCGACGACGCCGCTCCGGTCGAGGCCGAGCTGCCGCCAGGCGCCTAGTCTTGCCGGACAGACCGGACCGCGTGCTGCTCGGCGAGATCGGCGCCGCGCAAGGGTTGAAGGGCGAGGTCCGCATCCGCTCCTTCACCGCCGCGCCCGCCGATATCGCGAGCTACGGCCCGCTCGAGGACGAGAGCGGCGCACGGCTGATCGAGCTCGCTTCGGCGCGGGTCACGCCGAAGGCGTTGATCGCGGGCATCAAGGGCGTCTCCACGCGCGAGGCGGCCGAGGCCCTGACCGGAACGAAGCTCTACCTCCCCCGCTCCCGCCTGCCCGAGCGGGAAGAGGGGGAGTATTATCATTCCGATCTGATCGGGCTGGCCGCGATCGGCCGCGATGGCGCGGCCATCGGCACCGTGATCGCGGTCCATAATTTCGGCGCCGGCGATCTGCTCGAGATCAGGCCTTCGGACGGAGGCGCGGATGTGCTGGTGCCGTTCACGCAAGAGGTGGTGCCGGAGGTCGATATGAAGGCCGGCACCCTCGTCGTGGTCCCGGTCGAAGGCCTGTTCGATTAGGCCGGGATCAAGCCCGGCAATGACAGGGGTGCACTATGTGGCGCGCGACCGTGCTCACCATCTTCCCGGAGATGTTCCCGGGACCGCTCGGACTTAGCCTCGCCGGCAAGGCGCTGGCCGAGGGGGCCTGGTCCCTGTCCATCGCCGACATCCGCGACTCCGCCACCGACAAGCACCGCTCCGTCGACGACACCCCGGCCGGGGGCGGGCCGGGCATGGTCATGCGCGCCGATGTCGCCGCCGCTGCCATCGATGCCGCCCGCGCCGGCATGCCCGCCGACACGCCGACGATCTATCTGTCGCCGCGCGGCAAGCCGCTAACCCAGGCGCGCGCGCGGGAGCTGGCGCAGGGTCCGGGAGCGATCCTGCTTTGCGGCCGGTTCGAAGGCGTCGATGAGCGCGTGCTGGAAGCGCGCCAGGTCGAGGAAATCTCGATTGGCGACTATGTGCTCTCCGGCGGCGAGCTGGCGGCGCAGGTGCTGATCGATGCCTGTGTGCGCCTCCTTCCCGGCGTGGCCGGCAACGAGGTGTCGCTCACCGAGGAGAGCTTTACCTCTGGCCTGCTCGAATATCCGCATTACACCCGGCCACGGGAGTGGGAGGGCCTTGCCATCCCCAAAATGCTGCTCTCTGGCGACCACGCCAAAATCGCCAAATGGCGCCACGAGCAGGCTGAAAGCATCACCAAGGCCCGCCGCCCGGATTTGTGGGAGAAGCTGAAAAGGCGGTGAAGCGCCTCCCTCCCCCTCCAAAAGGGGGAGGGCCGGGGTGGGGGTCATCCTGCTCGTGCACCTGAAATCGACCCCTACCCGGCGACCGGCGACATCGCCGGATCGCCACCCTCCCCCTTTCCGGGGGAGGGATTCCCTGCAAATCCATCGACAAAAGGGAACGCTTGCGCTAGGAACACGCGTCGCCTGCGTGCTAGCGCGCGCGAAACACAATCTGGATCAATCAAAAAGAATGGCGTTCGCTCCTATGGCCATAAGGCCAAGGCAGGCGCCCAGGAAAGGTTATCGCTATGAATATCATCCAGCAGCTCGAACAAGAGCAGGCCGCGGCCCTGGCCAAGAAGCGCAAGGTGCCGGAATTCGGCCCCGGCGACACGCTCCGCGTCAACGTCAAGGTGGTCGAGGGCGAGCGCGCCCGCGTCCAGGCCTATGAGGGCGTCTGCATCGGCCGCGCCGGCGGCGGGCTGAACGAGAACTTCACCGTGCGCAAGATTTCCTATGGCGAGGGCGTCGAACGCGTCTTCCCCATCTACTCGCCTCTGATCGACTCGATCGAGGTCGTGCGCCGCGGCCGCGTCCGCCGGGCCAAGCTCTATTATCTGCGCGGTCGCCGCGGCAAGTCCGCGCGTATCCCCGAGCGCCAGATCGCGCGCGGCAAGCAGAAGGAAGTGTTCAAAGGCTTCACCAAGCCGAAGGGCGAGCCCGACGACCTGAAGCTCATTCCGGGCATCACGTCGGAGCTCGAGAAGAAGCTGAAGAAGCTCGGCCTGATCAAATTCGACCAGATCGCCAATCTCTCCGATGACGACATCATCAAGCTCGACGACGCGCTCGAACTCGATGGCCAGATCGAGAATGACGATTGGGCGGCCAAGGCCGTTGCGCTGATGGCCGAGACCACCGCCGACGAGGTTCCGGCCGAGGACGAGGCTGAGGCCGCGACCGAGGCTGGCGAAGAGACCGCCGAGCCCGAGGCCCCCGCCAAGAAAGACAAGAAGTCCTAACCTCCGGACTTATCCTTTTCTTTCGTCATGGCCGGGCTCGTCCCGGCCATCCACGATTTTTTAGCTCTAGGGACGTGGATGCTCGGGACTTTACCCGGGCATGACGCCGAGTATTCGGCAGGGGCTTTGCAACGGCCCCATCAAGCGCTATCTGACGTGGAGAAATTAGAGAATTTCCGAGCACGACAAGACCCGAGATGGCCGAAACCCGCACCCTTTACGACAAGATCTGGGACGAGCACCTGGTGCATGAGGCCCCTGACGGCACCGCCGTGCTCTATATCGACCGTCACCTCGTGCATGAGGTGACGAGCCCACAGGCCTTCGAAGGCCTGCGCCTGGCCGGCCGCAAGGTGCGCGCACCGGAAAAGACGCTGGCCGTGGTCGATCACAACGTGCCCACCACCGACCGCTCCCACGGCATCGACGATCCTGAATCGGCGCTGCAAGTGGCGACGCTGGCCGAGAACGCGCGCGAGTTCGGCATCGACTATTTCAGCGAGCTCGACCACCGCCAGGGCATCGTTCACATCATCGGGCCGGAGCAGGGCTTCACCCTCCCCGGCACCACCATCGTCTGCGGCGACAGCCATACCTCGACCCATGGCGCCTTCGGCGCGCTGGCGCATGGCATCGGCACGAGCGAGGTCGAGCATGTGCTCGCCACCCAGACGCTGATCCAGCGCAAGGCCAAGAACATGCGCGTGCGCGTCGACGGCGCGCTACCGCCAGGCGTCACCGCCAAGGACATCATCCTCGCCATCATCGGCGAGATCGGCACCGCCGGCGGCACCGGCCACGTCATCGAATATGCCGGCGACGCGATCAAGGCGCTGTCCATGGAAGGGCGCATGACCGTCTGCAACATGTCGATCGAGGGCGGCGCCCGCGCCGGCCTGATCGCGCCTGACGAGAAGACCTTCGATTACATCCGAGGCCGCCCGCGCGCGCCGAAGGCCGGCGCCTGGGAGCAGGCCATCCGCCATTGGCAGACGCTTTATTCCGACGAGGGCGCGGCCTTCGACCACGAAATCGTGCTCGACGCGGCAAAGCTGCCGCCGATCGTGACCTGGGGCACGAGCCCGGAGCAGGTCGTCTCCGTCACCGGTCGCGTGCCGCGGCCGGAGGAGATCGCGGACGAGATCAAGCGCACGGCCGCGATCCGCTCGCTCGATTATATGGGCCTGCAAGGCGGCGAGAAGATCACCGACATCACGCTCGACCGGGTGTTTATCGGCTCCTGCACCAATGGCCGCATCGAGGACTTGCGCGAAGTGGCCAAGGTCGTCGCCGGCCGACACGTGCACCCCACGATCAGCGCCATGATCGTGCCAGGCTCCGGCCTGGTGAAGGAGCAGGCCGAGGCCGAGGGTCTCGACCAGATCTTCAAGGACGCCGGTTTCGACTGGCGCGAGCCGGGCTGCTCCATGTGCCTCGGCATGAACCCGGATCAGCTGTCCCCGCGCGAGCGCTGCGCCTCGACCTCGAACCGCAATTTCGAGGGGCGTCAGGGCAGGCTCGGACGCACCCATCTGGTGTCGCCGGCCATGGCCGCCGCCGCCGCGGTCAGCGGGCGCTTCGTCGATATCCGCGACTTCCGGTAGACTTGGCCTCTTTGGCGTCATCGCCGAGATAGGCGGCAGGATGATATCCCCCGAGACGAAGTCGCTGGCGCAGCAGAAATTCGGGGCGGCCGCCGCCGACTACGCCACCTCCTCGGTTCATGCCAAGGGCGAAAGCCTCGCCCG
>JBAUEK010000264.1:0-6020 GCA_049678565.1 Methyloceanibacter sp.
TTCACATCGTCGACGGCGCGCGCCACCGCCATGCCGCCGATGCAAAGGGCCGCAAGCGCCATGGCGCGCTCGCGCCCGTCGGGGCGGCCTTCGAGCCCCTGCTCCAAGACCCCGACCATCGCCTCCAACACCTGACGGTAGGCGCGCTTCACCGGCTCACCGCCCCGCGCCACATCGGACGCAAACGCCAACAGGGGACAGCTGTCATCGCGGCTGTCGAAATGCGCCTCGGAGAGGTAGGCGGCGATGAGATCGCGCGCGACGCCGTTGCCCACCGCCTCGTGGCCGGACCAGCGTTTGGCCTCCTCCTTGACCACCTCGGCGTAGAGATCCTCCTTGTTGCCGAAATGATTGTAGAAGCCGCCGCGGGTCAGACCCGCGTCCGCCATCAGCTCGTCGATCGAGACCCCGGCAAAGCCATCGCGATTGAACAGGCGTCGTGCGCTGTCGACGATCCGCTCGCGTGTGCGTGCTTTATGCGCCGGCGTATAGGGCATGGGATCCTCCTTTCCGTTGGCAAAAGAGCCTGAAGCCTCCCGAGCATAGACCAGGCCCAAATAATGTTCTTGAACATACTTAGTTCTCGCCAAGAATGGCTCCAGGGTCCGCCGCAGGTGCGGGACGAGGATGAGGAGTTGCGTCATGGCAAAACTGGAAATCATTGGTTTCGACGTTTCCAATTGGGTGCGGGCGGCCCGCATCGCGTGCGAGGAGAAGGGCGTCGCCTACGATCTCACCACCAACGGCATGACCGCCTTTATGGACATCAAGTCGGACAAGCATCTGGCGCTGCACCCATTCGGCCGCATTCCAGCCATGCGGGATGGCGATGTGGTGCTGTTCGAGACGGCCGCTATCTCACGTTATGTGGATGGCATGTTCGACGGACCGGCACTCGTGCCCGACGATGTGCTCGAAGCCGCGCGCATGGAGCAATGGATCAGCGCCATGATCGACTATGTCTCGCGCCCGATCATGGGGCGCTGCGTGGTGCAATATCTGCTGCCGGCCATTACCGGGGGCGGAACGGTCGATCGGGCCACAATCGATGCGGCCATTCCCGACATTCGCAACGTGCTCGCGATTCTCAATCGCGCGATCGGCAAAGGACCGTTCTTGCACGGCAAGACGCCCTATATCGACGACTTCATCTTGATGCCGATGCTTGATGCGCTGGTGGCCGTGGCGCCGGAGGGGCCGGGGCTTTTGGTCCAGGCGCCGAACGTCGCGCGCCAGCGCGATGCCTTCCAGGCCCGGCCGAGCTACGCGGCCACGATGCCGGAGATGATGCGCAAGGCGGCTTAAGCCCCCCGAGCCACCTTGGGATGAGGCCCGGCCCCCCCGGCCGGGCCTCAACAGTTTTTTGGCTCATGCGCTTGTGGTGCGGGCGGCTTCCTATATAAGCCAAGCTCGAGCACCCTCCTCCATGCCCAAGCGCACAGACATAAAGTCGATCCTCGTCATCGGAGCCGGCCCGATCGTCATCGGCCAGGCCTGCGAGTTCGATTATTCCGGCACCCAGGCCTGCAAGGCCTTGAAAGCAGAGGGCTACCGGATCGTGCTGGTGAACTCGAACCCGGCCACGATCATGACCGATCCGGACGTGGCCCACGCCACCTATATCGAGCCGATCACGCCGGAATTCGTCACCAAGATCATCGAGCGCGAGCGGCCGGACGCGCTGCTCCCAACCATGGGCGGCCAGACCGCGCTCAACACCGCGCTCAGCCTCGAGCGCGCGGGCGTGCTCGAGCAATATGGGGTCGAGATGATCGGCGCGCGGGCCGAGGTCATCGACAAGGCCGAGGACCGGGAGCTGTTCCGCGAGGCCATGCAGAAAATCGGGCTGGAGACGCCGGAGTCGCGGCTCGCCGACGCGGCGGTGCTGAAGCGCGCCGATCGCGAGAAATACAAGACCGAGATCGCGCGCATCGAGGCCATCGGTGACGCGGACGAGCGGGCGCGCGAGCTTGCCGCGTTCGAGGTCGAATGGGCGCAAGGCGAAGGCGCGCGGCGAAGGCGCTATGTCGAAAGGGGATTGATCGAGGCGCTCGAAGCCATCCCCGACATCGGGCTCCCAGCCATCATCCGCCCCTCCTTCACCCTCGGGGGCACCGGCGGCGGCATCGCCTATAACCGCGAGGAGTTCCTCGAGATCGTGGAGCGCGGGCTCGACGCGTCGCCGACCTGCGAGGTGTTGATCGAGGAATCGGTGCTTGGCTGGAAGGAGTATGAGATGGAGGTCGTCCGCGACACGGACGACAATTGCATCATCGTCTGCTCCATCGAGAATATCGACCCGATGGGGGTGCATACCGGCGATTCGATCACGGTGGCGCCGGCGCTCACCCTCACCGACAAGGAATATCAGATCATGCGCAACGCCTCGATCGCGGTGTTGCGCGAGATCGGGGTGGAGACCGGCGGCTCCAACGTGCAGTTCGCGGTGAACCCGGCCGACGGCCGCCTCGTCGTCATCGAGATGAATCCGCGCGTGTCGCGCTCCTCCGCCCTCGCCTCGAAGGCGACGGGCTTTCCCATCGCCAAGATCGCGGCCAAGCTCGCGGTCGGCTATACGCTCGACGAGCTTGCCAACGACATCACCGGTGGCGCCACGCCGGCAAGCTTCGAGCCCACCATCGACTATGTCGTGACCAAGATCCCGCGCTTCGCCTTCGAGAAGTTCCCGGGCGCGAAGCCGGTGCTCACCACCTCGATGAAATCGGTGGGCGAGGCCATGGCCATCGGCCGCAGCTTTCCGGAATCGCTGCAAAAGGCGTTGCGCTCGATGGAGACGGGCTTGACCGGCCTCGACGATGTGAGCTTCGAAGGCATCGGCCAGGGCGACGATAAGAATGTGATCCGGGCCGCGCTCGGCACCCCCTCCCCCGACCGCCTGCTCAAAGTGGCGCAGGCGCTGCGACTGGGCTTCGACGAGACGCAGATCTTCGAGGCGTGCGCCATCGATCCCTGGTTCATCCGCCAGCTCATGGACATCGTCGATATGGAGCAGCGCGTGCGCGAGCACGGCCTGCCGCAAAGCGCCGATCAGTTCCGGATGCTGAAAGCGCTCGGTTTCTCGGATGAGCGATTGGCGACGCTGGCGGGGCTCGAACCGAGCGAGGTCGCTTCACGGCGGCGGGCGCTCGACGTGCATCCGGTCTATAAGCGCATCGACACGTGCGCGGCCGAGTTCGCCTCACCCACGGCCTATATGTATTCGACCTATGAGGCGCCCTTCGCCGGCACGCTGCAATGCGAGGCGACGCCGAGTTCGGCCGAGAAGATCATCATCCTCGGCGGCGGCCCCAACCGCATCGGCCAAGGCATCGAGTTCGACTATTGCTGCTGCCACGCGGCCTTCTCGCTCTCCGCCGCCGGCTACGAGACCATCATGGTCAATTGCAATCCGGAGACGGTCTCCACCGATTACGACACCTCCGACCGGCTCTATTTCGAGCCGCTGACGGAAGAAGACGTGCTCGAGATCGTGCGCAAAGAAGAGATGAACGGCACGGTCAAGGGCGTCATCGTCCAATTCGGCGGCCAGACCCCGCTCAAGCTCGCGGCGGCCTTGGAGGGCGCGCGCGTGCCGATCCTCGGCACCTCGCCCGACGCGATCGACCTCGCCGAGGACCGCGACCGGTTCAAGGCCCTGATCGAGCGCCTGGGTCTGCGCCAGCCCCGGAGCGGCGTCGCCCGCTCGCCCAACGAGGCCCGCGCCATCGCCGGCACGCTCGGCTTTCCGCTCGTCATCCGCCCATCTTACGTGCTCGGCGGCAGGGCGATGGAGATCGTGCATGACGAGGCCCAGCTCGACCGCTACATCACCGCGGCGGTGGTGGTTTCGGGCAAGAGCCCGGTGCTGCTCGACACCTATCTGCGCGACGCGATCGAGGTCGATATCGACGCCATCGCCGACGGCAAGGACGTGTTCGTCTGCGGCGTGATGGAGCATATCGAGGAGGCCGGCGTCCATTCCGGCGATTCGGCCTGCTCGCTGCCGCCGCACTCGCTCAAGCCGGAGATCGTGGCCGAGATGGAACGGCAGACGGTCGAGCTCGCCCGCGCGCTCAAGGTCGTCGGGCTGATGAACGTCCAATTCGCCATCCAGAACGACGACATCTACGTGCTGGAGGTCAACCCGCGCGCGAGCCGCACGGTGCCGTTCGTGGCCAAGGTGATCGGCCTACCGATCGCCGGGATCGCGGCGGAAGTCGTGGCCGGCAGGCCGCTGGCGTCCTTCGGCCTGAAACGGCCGGTATTCGACCATATCGCGGTGAAAGAGGCGGTGTTTCCCTTCGCCCGCTTCCCTGGCGTCGACACGGTCCTCGGCCCCGAGATGCGATCGACGGGCGAGGTCATGGGTATCGACCGGGACTACGCCATCGCCTTCGCCAAGAGCCAGCTTGGCGGCGGCGCCAAGCTGCCGCTCGCGGGCACGGTGTTCGTTTCGGTCAAGGATTCCGACAAGGACAAAGTGGTGGCGCCGATCCGGGAGCTGGCCGGGATGGGCTTCCGCGTCATCGCCACGCGCGGCACCAAGCGCCATCTCGACGCTCATGGCATCGAGTGCGAAAGGGTTAACAAGGTGCTGGAGGGACGGCCGCATATCGTCGACGCCATCACCAATGGCGAGGTCAATATCGTCTTCAACACCACCGAGGGCGCCAAGGCGCTCGCCGATTCGTTCTCGATCCGGCGCTCGGCCTTGCTCTCCCATATTCCCTATTATACAACCCTGGCGGGCGCGCTGGCCGTGACCGAGGCCATCAAGGCCCTCAGGGGCGGAAACCTCAAGGTGGCGCCCCTGCAGAGCTATTGCCGGCAGCCTGAAACCGGCTAAGCCGCATTCTGGCCGAGCTATTCAACCGATTCTTGACTTAGACTGGCTAATTCCTGGACAGTGTCCAAGGGCTAAAGGAGCTGTGATCGACGATGGACAAAGTGCCGATGACCGCGGAGGGCTTTGCTGCGCTTGAGGCCGAGATCAAACATCTCAAGACCGTCGAGCGTCCGCGCATCATCAAGGCGATCGCCGAGGCGCGCGCGCATGGGGATCTGTCGGAGAACGCGGAATATCACGCCGCCAAGGATCAGCAGGGTATCACCGAGGCGCGCATGGCCGACCTCGAGGACAAGCTGTCGCGCGCCGATATCATCGACGTCAGCAAGCTCAAGGGCGACCAGGTGATGTTCGGCGCCACCGTCACCCTGCTCGACGACGACACCGACGATAAGGTCAAGTACCGGATCGTGGGCGAGATCGAGGCCAATGTGAAGCAGGGCAAGATCTCGATCACCTCCCCCATCGCCAGGGCCTTGCTCGGCAAGCGCAAGAACGCCATCGTCGAGGTGTCGACGCCGGGTGGCGGCAAATCCTACAAGGTGCTCAAGGTCGAGTTCAAATAGCTCAAGCCGATCGCCAGGCGGCGCCGGGCAGAGCCGGCTTCATCTTGATCACGCTCGCGGAGTCCCCCGGGGAGCGCTTCCGATGATCGATCTGAACGCGCTGCTCGGAAGGCGCGTCGAGTATTACGAATACCCTTGGGCGATCGAGGCCCGCTTCGGCAGCGCGCGGGCGCGCTTCCGCTCCTGGTTCCAAGCGCCGGATGTGGGCTTCGTCTTCTCAAAGTCGATGCCGCGCAGCGGCCATCGCTTCCTCACCGGCTGCCTCAAGCATTATTTCGGGCCGCGCCTGCATTATTGCGGCTTCTACCGGCCCGATTGCTGCCACGGCACTCCCTGTTCCAGGCCCCATAACGCGGCGCGGACAAACCGCTATTTTCTGCAGAAGAGCCACGATTTCGGCTTTCGCGACCCGCCCAAGCTCAAGGGCAAATATCTGATCCAGTACCGCTCACCCATTCCCCGGCTCCAGTCCAACTACGATCTCTCGGTCGCGCGCGGGACCAGCGGACAGAGCAAGGACGACTTCCTCGCATTCGCCGAGAGGGAGACGGCCTATTTCATCAATTTCTATCGGAAATGGATCGCGACCCCGCGACCGAACGCGCTTG
>JBAUEK010000265.1:0-16077 GCA_049678565.1 Methyloceanibacter sp.
ACAATCTGCTCGCGGCGCTGATCGACAATCACATCTATTGGGGCAACAAGCTCGACCTCGATAGCCGCCGCGTCACTTGGCGCCGCGCCGTCGACATGAACGACCGGGCGCTGCGCCAGATCGTCAGCTCGCTCGGTGGAGCGGCCAACGGCTTCCCGCGCGAGGCTGGCTTCGACATCACCGTGGCGAGCGAGGTCATGGCCATTTTCTGCCTTGCTTCCGACCTCGCCGATTTGCAGCGGCGGCTCGGCAATATCCAGATCGGGCAAACGCGCGACAAGAAGGCGGTGAAGGCGAGCGACCTCTCGGCTGCGGGCGCAATGGCGGCGCTGCTCAAGGATGCGCTGGCGCCGAACCTGGTGCAGACGCTCGAAAACAATCCGGCCTTTATCCACGGCGGCCCCTTCGCCAATATCGCGCATGGCTGCAATTCGGTGATCGCGACCAAGGCCGCGCTCAAGCTCGCCGATTACGTCATCACCGAAGCCGGCTTCGGCGCCGATCTCGGGGCCGAGAAATTCTTCGACATCAAATGCCGGAAGGCTGGGTTGAAGCCCGACTGCGTTGTGCTGGTGGCGACCATCCGCGCGCTGAAGATGCATGGTGGCGTCGCCAAGGACGATTTGAAGAAGGAAAATCTGCAGGCGCTGGAAAAGGGCTGCACCAATCTGGAGCGGCACGTCCAGAATCTCAGGCGCTATGATTTGCCGGTGATCGTCTCCATCAATCGCTTCTCGACCGATACCGAGGCTGAAGTGGCGCTGCTGCAGCGGGTTTGCGCCACGCTCGGCGTCGAATGCGTGCTGGCCGACCATTGGGCGCAAGGTGGTGAGGGCGCCACCGACCTCGCCCATGCGGTGGTGAACACGATCGAGACCAAGCCCAGCGATTTCCACCCGCTTTACCCCGATGACATGTCGCTTTGGGACAAGACGCGCACGATCGCGCAAGATATCTACGGCGCGGCCGATATCAGCGCCGACAAGAGCGTGCGCGACCGTTTCGCCGAGCTGGAGAAAGAGGGTTTCGGCAAGTTCCCGATCTGCGTCGCCAAGACCCAATACAGCTTTTCGACCAATCCGGACGCCAAGGGCGCGCCGAGCGATTTCATCATTCCCATCCGGGAGGTCCGGCTCTCGGCCGGCGCCGAGTTCGTCGTCGTCGTCTGCGGCGACATCATGACCATGCCCGGCCTGCCCAGGGTCCCCGCCGCCAACAATATCGAACTCGCCTCTGACGGGCGTATTGCCGGCCTGTTCTAGCGCGCAGGGGGGGTTGCCAGCGGCTCACGCGGGCGTTACCACCGTGTCGTCCCGCCCAAGCCTTAGGCAGTGGCTCTTAGGGGATCACCCCCTTTTTGGAGGAAGCGTGCATGTCGGGAGCGAGAAAGCCCGGGCGTAATTTCCTGTTTGTACCGGGTCCGACCAACGTTCCGGAGCGCATCTTGCGCGCCATGCATGTCTCCATGGAGGACCACCGGTCCGCCGACTTCCCCAAGCTGACCCTGCCGCTGTTCGAGCGCCTAAAGTCGGTGTTCAAGACCGAGGAGGGGCAGGTGTTCATGTTTCCCTCCAGCGGGACCGGCGCCTGGGAGGCGGCCCTGACCAATACCCTCGCGCCCGGCGACAAGGTGCTCGCCTCGCGCTTCGGCCAGTTCAGCCATTTGTGGATCGAACTTGCCCGCCGCCACGGCCTGGAGGTCGTGGTGCAGGAGGAGGAGTGGGGCACGGGCGCCTCGCCGGAGCGGATCGAGGAAGCGCTCCGCGCCGACAAGACCCACGAGATCAAGGGCGTCATGGTGGTTCATAACGAGACCGCGACCGGGGTCACCAGCGACGTTGCCGCGGTGCGCCGGGCGATGGACGCCGCCAAGCACCCGGCCCTGCTCTATGTCGACGGGGTGAGCTCGATCGCGAGCATCGATTTCCGCATGGACGATTGGGGCGTCGACGTCGCCGTCACCGGCTCGCAGAAGGGCCTCATGCTGCCGGCCGGCCTCGGCATCGCTTGCGCCAGCAGGCGCGCGCTCGCGGCGATGAGGGGCGGCAATCTGGCCCGCGCCTATTTCGATTTCACCGACCATATGCGGACGAACCCGACCGGATATTTCCCCTACACGCCGGTGCTGCCCATGCTTTACGGCCTGCGCGAGGCGCTCGACGTGCTGGATGAAGAAGGCCTCGACCACGTGTTCGCGCGGCACCATCGGCTGGCCGCCGGCGCGCGCGCCGCGGTCAGGGCCTGGGGCCTCAAAATTTGCGCCAAGGCGCCGAAATGGCATTCCGACACGGTGACCGCCATCATGGTTCCGGCCGGATTCAATGCCGCTGAAATCATCGAGGTCGCCTACAAGCGCTATAATCTCGCGCTCGGCGCCGGGCTGTCGGAGGTCGCGGGCAAGCTGTTCCGCATCGGTCATCTCGGCGATTTGAACGAGTTGATGCTGCTCGGCGGGATTGCCGGCACGGAAATGGCCATGCGGGATACCGGCATCGAGGTCGAGCTCGGAAGTGGCGTGGCCGCGGCGCAGGCGCATTTTCGCGGCGGCGCGCAGCTCAGCCGGATCGCCGCCGAATAAGGCTCACCCCGCGGAAGCGGGGTAGCGGCGGCGGCTGATGCCGGTCTCACCGAATGCTTCGGGGTCGTTGCCGCCGTCGCCTTCTCGGTTTTGCCGGCGGGAGATTGGTGGTTGTGCGTTCAGGCAGCCTGAGCGCGGTACGGTTTTGTCAGGGAGTGGACGGTGCAGCACGAGATAGTGTTTCTTGATCGGGAATCGGTCGGCGCCAATGTTCGGCGACCGAACTTCCCGCACAACTACAAAGAATATGAGTCGACCTGGACGCCGGAGGAGATCGTCGATCGCCTGAAGGATGCGTCCATCGCCATCATCAACAAGGTGCCGATGCGCGCCGACACGCTGAAGCAGCTGCCGAAGCTGAAGCTGATCGCGGTGGCGGCGACGGGCACGGACGTGGTCGACAAGGCCTATTGCAAGGCGAACGGCATCACCGTCGTCAACATTCGCAACTACGCCTTCAACACCGTGCCGGAGCATGTGATCGCGCTGATCTTCGCGCTTCGCCGCAATCTCCTTGCCTATGTCGAGGACGTGCGGGCGGGCAGGTGGGGCAAGGTGGACCAGTTCTGCTTCTTCGACCATCCAATCCGCGACGTCGCCGGGTCGACGCTCGGCGTCATCGGCTTCGGTGCGCTCGGCAAGTCGGTGGCCAAGCGCGCGGAAGCTTTGGGCATGCGCGTCCTTCCTTTCGACGTCTTCCCCCAGCCGGGGCTTGTCGATCTGGAGACGGTGCTGAAGGAGAGCGACGTCATCACCTTGCATGTGCCGCTCACGCCCGAGACCAAGAACATGATCGGGGCGAAAGAGCTGAAGATGATGAAGCCGACCGCGATCCTCATCAACACGGCGCGGGGCGGGCTGGTCGACGAGGCGGCGTTGGCGCAGGCGCTCAAGGACGGCACCATCGCCGGTGCCGGCTTCGACGTCTTGACCAAGGAGCCGCCGAAAGAGGGCAACATTCTGCTCGAGCTCGAGCTGCCAAACTTCATTTTGACACCGCATGTCGCCTGGGCCAGCCAGGAAGCGATGCAGATCCTGGCCGACCAGCTCATTGACAATATCGACGCGTTCGTGGGCGGCAGCCCGCAGAACGTCGTGCAGGAATAAGGATTGAGGGACACCAGATGAAGAAGCTGCTTTTCCTGTTCGACACCGACCCTTATGCGAGCCTGTTCGATACCGTGGTCGCCTATGACGGCGGCGCCGACCACGTGACGGGCTATGCCAATGTGACGCCGGACAATGTCGGGGCGCTCGTCGACGGCACCATCTTCACCCGCGGCAGCAAAGAGAAGCGGAGCACCGCGATCTTTGTCGGCGGCGGCGACATGAAGAAGGGCGAGGAGCTGTTGAAGGCGGTGCAGGAGAAGTTCTTCGGCCCCTTCCGCGTCGCGCTCATGCTCGACCCCAACGGTTCCAACACCACGGCCGCCGCCGGCGTGGCGCTGCTTGCCAAAGCGGGAAAGCTCAAGGGCAAGAAGGCGGTGGTGCTGGCCGGTACCGGTCCGGTCGGCATGCGCGCCGCGGGGCTGCTCGGCAAGGAGGGGGCCGAGGTCAGCCTAACCTCTCGTTCGAAGGAGCGGGCCGAGCGGGCGGCGCAAGCGGTCGAGGCGCGCTTCGGCGTTAAGGTCACGCCGGTTCAGGGCGCCGACGAGGCGAGCCGCGCAAAGGACATCGAGGGCGCGCAGATCGTATTCGCCGCCGGCGCCATCGGCGTGGAGCTGGTTAAGGCCTCGCATTGGGAGGACAGTCCGACGCTCGAGATGCTGGCCGACGTCAATGCGCAGCCGCCACTTGGCCTCGAAGGCATCGAAGCGACGGACAAGGGCAAGGAGCGGCATGGCAAGATTTGCTTCGGCGCCCTCGGCGTCGGCGGCCTCAAATTGAAGTTGCACCGCGCCTGCATCGGCCAGCTGTTCGAAGGCTCCGACCAGGTCCTCGACGCGGAAGAGATCTACGCTCTAGCGAAGAAAACGGCTTAAGACGATGATCAAGCAAAGCGCCATCGATAAATTCCTCGACGATCTGGCGAGCCAGAAGGCCACGCCGGGAGGCGGCAGCGCCGCGGCGATTATCGGCGCCATGGGCGCCGCGCTCGTCGCCATGGTCTGCAACCTCACCATCGGCAAGAAGAAATATGCCGAGGTCGAGGACGAGATGAAGGCGCTGCTGGCGAAGTCCGAGGCCTTGCGCCTTCGGCTGACCGGCATGATCGAGGACGACGTCAAGGCCTTCGACGCGGTCATGGGCGCCTATGGCATGCCGAAGGAGACCGACGCCGAGAAGGCTGCCCGTAGCGCCGCCATCCAAGAAGGTCTCAAGCTCGCGACGGAGGTGCCGATGCGCTGCTGCCACGCCGCGCGCGAGGTCATCGACGTTGCCGCGAGCGTCTCCGCCAAGGGCAATCTCGGCGTGATCTCCGATGCCGGTGTCGGTGTGCTCGCCGCCTATGCTGCACTGCGGAGCGCGGCGCTAAACGTCCATACGAACGCGAAATTGATCACTGACAAGGACTTCGCGGGCGCTAAGCTGAAGGAATTGGAGACGCTCTTGGCGGGAGCGGAAAAGGCGACCGAGGATGCTTACGAGCTGGTCAAGGGCAAGCTGAGCTAAAGGCTCGCGGCAGCCCGATCGGCCAGGAGAATAGGGAGGAGAAACAGGTGGACGTTCACGAGTATCAAGCCAAGGAATTACTTGCTCAATTCGGCGTGCCGGTGCCGAAGGGCGCGGTCGCTTTCAGCCCCGACCAGGCGGTCTATGCCGCCACCGAGCTCGGTGGCTGGAACTGGGCGGTCAAGGCGCAGATCCATGCCGGGGCCCGTGGCAAGGCCGGCGGTATCAAGCTGTGCAAGACCTATCATGAGGTGCGCGAGGCAGCGGCGAATCTGCTCGGCAAACGTCTGGTGACGATCCAGACCGGGCCCGAAGGCAAGCCCGTGCAGCGGGTCTATGTCGAGGTGGCCGAGCCGTTCGAGCGCGAGCTCTATCTCGGCTATGTGCTCGACCGTAAGACCGAGCGCATTCGCGTCATCGCCTCGAAACGCGGCGGCATGGAGATCGAGGAAGTGGCGCGCACCGAGCCCGAGGCCATTTTGCAGGTTCTGGTCGAGCCCGCGGTCGGCCTTCAGGCGTTCCAGGCGCGCCAGCTCGCCTTCCAGCTTGGCCTCAACATCAAGCAGGTGCAGCGCGCGGTCACCACGATCATGAACGCCTATCGCGCCTTCCGCGACCGCGACGCCATCATGCTCGAGATCAATCCGCTGGTCGTGACCAAGGACGATCGCGTGCTGGCGCTCGACGCCAAGATGTCGTTCGACGACAATGCGCTGTTCCGCCGCCATCAGGTTGCCGACATGCACGATCCCTCGCAGCAGGACCCGCGCGAGGCTCAGGCCGCCGAGCACAACCTCAACTATATCGGCCTCGACGGAGAGATCGGCTGCATCGTCAACGGCGCCGGACTGGCCATGGCCACCATGGACATGATCAAGCATGCCGGCGGCAGCCCGGCGAACTTCCTCGATGTCGGCGGCGGCGCGTCGCCGGAGCGTATCGCCACCGCGCTCAAGCTTGTTCTGTCGGACCAGAAGGTGCAGGCGGTGCTCGTCAACATCTTCGCCGGCATCAACCGTTGTGACTGGGTGGCGAAGGGCGTGGTTCAGGCCTGCCAGACCGTCGACGTCAAGGTGCCGCTCGTGGTCCGTCTCGCCGGAACCAATGTCGAGGAAGGCCGGAAGATCCTGGCCGAGAGCGGGCTTAAGCTGATCACCGCCGAAACCTTGGCGGAAGCGGCGGAAAAGGCCGTGGCGGCCTACAAACAGATGCAGGGATCTGCAACAGCGACGGCCTAGGCGCCCGCCAGGAGAGCAACAATGAGTATCCTAATCGACGAGACGACACCGATCATCGTTCAGGGCATGACCGGTGACAAAGGTTCCTTTCATACCAAGGAGATGGTCGAGTACGGCTCCAACGTCGTTGGCGGCGTGACCCCGGGCAAGGGCGGCTCCACCCATCAGGGGCTGCCCGTGTTCAACACCGTGAAGGACGCGGTGGAGGCGACGGGAGCCACCACCACGATCACCTTCGTGGCGCCTGCCTTCTGCGCCGACGCGATCATGGAGGCCGCCGACGCCGGCATCAGGCTGATCTGCTCGATCACCGACGGCATCCCGGCGCAGGACATGATGCGGGTGAAGCGCTATTTGTTCCGCTATCCCAAGGACAAGCGGCCGATGATGGTCGGGCCCAATTGCGCCGGCATCATCAGCCCCGGCAAGGCCATGCTCGGGATCATGCCCGGGCACATCTATCTGCAGGGCAAAGTCGGCGTCATCTCGCGCTCGGGCACGCTCGGTTACGAGGCCGCCTCGCAGATGAAGGAGCTCGGCATCGGCATCACCACATCCGTCGGCATCGGCGGCGATCCGATCAACGGCTCGTCCTTCCTCGACCATTTGGAGCTGTTCGAGGCCGATCCCGAGACCGAGGCGGTGCTGCTGATCGGAGAGATCGGCGGTCCGCAGGAGGCCGAAGCCTCGGAGTGGATCAAGGAGAACATGTCGAAGCCGGTGGTCGGGTTCGTTGCCGGTCTTACCGCGCCAAAGGGACGGCGCATGGGACATGCCGGTGCGATCATCTCGGCCGTGGGCGATAGCGCGGCGGAAAAGGCGGAGATCATGAAGGCTTGCGGCCTGACCGTGGCGCCTAATCCAAGCGAGTTCGGCTCCACCGTGGCGCAGGTGCTTTCACGGTAAGCCGGAAATCGTTGGCGCGGATTTTTGAGGACAGAAGCGCAGGTAGCCCGGCGGGATGGGGGCCGCCCGCCTGCTCATGGCGATGCGGGCCAGCGTAGGACGAGCCCGGGATTTTGCATGAAGGAAGACGTCAAGCAGTCCGACAGCGCGGGCAACCCCTCCGCCGCAATGCCTCTGATCGCCGGAACGTCGGTCAGGGAAGGCGCGGACCTCTTGTTCCGCCTGCTGCTCGACGTGGCGCGGCGGCATCGGCCCGAGGTCGAGGCCGTGCTCAAGGGCGGGTCCGTCATCGCGGATTTCTCGCCCGAGCTCATGGCCAGGGCGCTTCAGGCGCAGGGCATTTGGTTCCAGCTGCTGTCGATCGCCGATCAGAACGCGGCCATGCGCCGGCGCCGGCGGGCGGAGCGGGAGAAGGGGCGCGAGCGGCTGCGGGGCACTTTCAGCAATGTTCTGGCGGACGCGTCGCGTGACGGCATCGGCGCCGGCGAGATCCAGAAATTGCTCGCCAATTTGCGCATCAGGCCGGTGCTCACCGCTCACCCCACCGAGTCGAAGCGCGTCACCGTGCTGGAGAAGTACCGCAGGATCTATCTCTTGTTGCTTGAACTCGAAAATCCGCGCTGGACGCCGCGGGAACGTGAAGCGCTGCTCGATGAGCTGCGCGATCAGATCGAGCTGATCTGGATGACGGGCGAGCTGCATCTGGAAAAGCCCTCGGTTCAGCACGAGGTGCTGCGGGGGCTCCATTTCTTCGACGAGTCCCTGTTCGAGATGGCGCCGAAGATGATCGGCGGCGTCGAGCGGGCGCTTGAAGCCTCGTATCCGGGCCGGCGCTTCGACGTGCCGCCCTTCTTCCAGTTCGGGTCCTGGATCGGCGGCGACCGCGACGGCAATCCCTTCGTCACCACGGAGGTTTCGCGGGCAACCTTGCGGCAGAACGCGCTTGCGAGCTTGCGTCACTACAAGGCCAAGCTCACCGAGCTTGCGCGCGCGCTGTCGATTACCGAACGGGCGACGCCGGTGCCGGAAAGCTTCCGCGCCGAGCTTGCGCGCGAGCTCGAGGCATCAGGCGAGGCAGACTCGATCCGCGCGCGCAATCCGGGCGAGGCCTATCGCCAATATCTGACCATCGTGCTGCGCAAGCTCGACGCCACTATCGAGCGCACCGAGAGCAACACGCTCGCCGAGGGGCGCCCCTCTTACGCCAATGCCGATGAGCTGGTCGTCGATCTCCGCGCGCTGGAGGCGGGGCTTGAGGACGCCAATCTCGCCTCGATTGCCGTCGATCTCGTGCGGCCGGTCCGATACGCCGTGCAAATTTTCCGCTTCTCCACCGTCAGGCTCGATCTGCGCGAGAACACGACGCGCACCACCGAGGCCTTGCAGGCGATCTGGCAGGCGACCGCGGGGAAGGCCGGCGGCGAGATGCCCGAGCCACGGTCAGAGGCGTGGCAAGCCTGGCTCGTGGCCGAGCTGGCGCTCCCGCGCGATCCCAGTCGCGTGCTCGACGGGCTTGGCCCAGAGGCCGAGGAGACGCTTGCCATGTTCAGGCTGGTGCCCGAGATGCGCGGGCAACTCGACCGCGAAGCCTTTGGCTCATTCATTCTGTCGATGACCCGCTCGGTCGCCGACGTGCTCGGCGTCTATCTCCTGGCCAAGGAAGCCGGCGCCTTTCTCGATGCCGCCGGCACCGAGATTTGCCCGCTTCCGATCGTGCCCCTGTTCGAGACCATCGACGATCTCCGTGCTGCGCCGCAGATCATGCGCGAGCTTCTCGCCGTGCCGCTGGTGAGGCGCTCGACGAGCTGGCAGGGCGGAGTGCAGGAGGTGATGATCGGCTATTCGGACTCGAACAAGGATGGCGGCTTCTTCGCCTCCAATTGGGAGCTGTCCAAGGCGCAGTCGAAGCTGACCAGGCTCGGCGACGAGACCGGAATCAGGATCGCCTTCTTCCATGGCCGCGGCGGCTCGGTCTCCAGAGGCGGGGCGCCGACGGGACATGCGATCGCGGCGCAGCCGGCCGGATCGATCAGAGGCCGCTTCCGCGTCACCGAGCAGGGCGAGGTGATCTCGTCCAAATACGCCAATCGCGGCACCGCCGCCTATCAGATGGAGCTGCTGGCGGCGAGCGTGTTCGAGCACGCGCTGAAATCGGAGCGCGAGGATGAGCTGGTCCCCCGGGCCGAGATCGACGACGCGCTGGAAGCGCTGGCGGGGGCCTCGCGCGCGGCCTATACGCGGCTCATCGCCCATCCGGACCTCGTCGCCTATTTCCATTCGGCCAGCCCGCTGGAGGAAATCTCGCTGCTCAATATCGGCTCGCGTCCGGCCCGGCGCTTCGGCGCGCGTACCTTGAGCGATCTCCGCGCCATCCCCTGGGTGTTTGCCTGGGCCCAGAACCGCCACATCATCACCGGCTGGTACGGCGTCGGCTCGGCCCTGAAGACCTTCATGCAGGTGCGGGGGGCGGAGGGCGAGGCCATGCTCGCCCGCATGTTCAAGGATTCACGCCTGTTCCGCCTGATCATGGACGAGGTGGAGAAGACGCTGCTGCTCGTCGATCTCGCCATCGCGCGCGACTATTCCGGCCTTGTCCCCGACGCCTCGGTGCGCGACACGATCTTCGCCATGATCGAGGCCGAACTCGCGCTCACCGCGCAAATGGCGCTGAAGGTGAGCGGCGGCGCGCAGGTGGCTGAGCGCTTTCCGCGCTATCGCGAGGCCTTGAAGGAACGCCTGCCCACGATCAACGAGGTCAATCTGGAGCAGGTCGAGCTGTTGCGCCGGTTCAGGGGCGCCGCTACGGAGAGCGAACGGGAGCGGTACAAGCCCGCGCTATTGCTCTCCATCAACACCATTGCCGCCGGCCTAGGGGCCACGGGTTAACGCTAGACCATACGAAAGGATATAGACGAGATGAGCTTCACTCTGATCCAACAGGCGACACCGCGCCTCCACCGCTCCGAGCTTGCCGTGCCGGGCTCCAACCCATCTCTGTTCGAGAAGGCGGCGAAGGGCGGGGCCGACATCATCTTCCTCGACCTCGAAGACGCCGTGGCGCCCGACGACAAGGAGCAGGCGCGCAAGAACATCATCCAAGGTCTCAACGACGTCGATTGGGGCGCCAAGACCATGATGCTGCGCATCAACGGCCTCGACACCCATTATTGCTACCGCGACGTGGTCGACGTGGTCGAGAACTGCCCGCGCCTCGACATGATCCTGATCCCCAAGACCGGGGTGCCGGAGGACGTCTACGCCATCGACATGCTGGTGACGCAGATCGAGCAGGGCAAGAAGCGCGAGAAGAAGATCGGCTTCGAGCTGCTGATCGAGACCGCGCTCGGCATGGCCAATGTCGAGGACATCGCGCAGAGCTCCGGCCGGGTCGAGGCCATGAGCTTCGGCGTCGCCGACTACGCCGCCTCCACCCGCGCCCGCACCATGGGCATCGGCGCGCCGCACCCTGATTACGGCATCCTCGCCGACAAGGATGGCGACAAGCCGCGCGAATATTATTGGAATGACCCCTGGCACTACGCGCTGTCGCGGATGATGGTCGCCTGCCGCGCCTATGGCCTGCGCCCGATCGACGGGCCGTTCGGCGATTTCTCCGATCCCGAGGGCTATCTGGCGGCGGCCAAGCGCGCGGCCGTGCTCGGCTTCGAGGGCAAATGGGCGATCCATCCGAGCCAGGTCGATCTCGCCAATCAGGTGTTCACGCCGTCGGAGGCCGAGGTGACCAAGGCCAAGCGCATCGTCGAGGCGATGAAGCAGGCGGCGAAGGAAGGCAAGGGCGCGGTGTCGCTCGACGGGCGGCTGATCGACATCGCCTCGATCCGCCAGGCCGAGGCGCTGTTGAACAAGGCCGCGGCGATGGGAATGTAACCCCGCTCGCTTGCGTCAATCATGCCCGGGCCGAGGCCCGGGCATCCACGGGCTTGAGCAGGAGGAGGAGCGAGATGGCCATCACCGGCGGATGTCTCTGCGGCGCCGTGCGCTATGCGATCGAGGCCGAGCCGCTTGGGGCGCGGACCTGCTGGTGCCGCTTCTGCCAGCATATCGGCGCCGGCAGCGCCACGGTGAATGTCGCCTTCCCGGCTGATTCCGTGCGCATCGAGGGCACGCTCGCCGACTTCACCGGCAAGGCCGATAGCGGCAATATCATGCATGGCCGCTTCTGCCCCACCTGCGGCACCCATGTCACCATCCAGGCGGAGGCGCGCCCGCATCTGCTCGCGATCCGCGCCGGCACCCTCGACGATCCCGAGATCGCCAGACCGGCGATGACCATCTGGACGGCGCAGGCGCCGAGCTGGGCCGCCATCGACCCGAATATCCCGCAAGACCAGGGCCAGCCGCCGCCGCCGGAACCCAAAGCTTGAGGCCACGGCCCCTATTCCCCGATTTCGCCCCACGGGTTAGGCTTTGCCCCCTATCGAGAGCAGGAGTTGAACATGTCGATGCATAAGGCCATCCCGCTCGCGGCGCTGGTTCTCACCCTGGCCTTGGCGCCCGGCGCCATGGCCGCGCCGGCGGCGGCGGGCAATCCGTTCGAGGCGCTGGCGGGCGATTGGGCCGGCGGCGGCACGGTCGTGCCCAAGAATGGCGAGGCGAAGAAGGTCGCCTGCAAGGTCACCTACACGGTCGCTGGCAGCAAGCTCACCCAGCATCTCCGCTGCGCCGGCGACGATTACCAGATCGACGCCACCACCAAGCTGACCGACAAGGCCGGCAAGGTGAGGGGGACCTGGAGCGAGGCCATCTACGCCGCCGATGGCGGCGTCACCGGGACGGCGAAGGCCGACACCATCCATGCCCGTATCGCCGGCGACAAATTCTCCAGCCGCATGAGCATCAAGCTCACCGACAAGGGCCATGAGATCAACATCGTGCAGCTCAACGACACCACCGGCGTCTATCGTCTGGTCGCCAGCCTCTCCTTCCACCGCTAGCGGCCCTTCCTGCCGGCGCTCGCCGCCGTCCAGCGCCGAAGCCGCCCCCCCCCCCGCGCCAACAGCGGCGAAGCCGCCCCTGCGGACGGGACTGCCGCTTCGTGACCTTCTGGTAACCACTCGGGCCTAGAGTTTTGCCTCATCGGGTCACAAGCGCGCGCCCCGAGGGGGTCTCGTATGCGTAAAGTCCTTAGCGTTGCGGCCATCATCGCCGTCGGCACGATCCTGCTCGCCTGCGCCCGGCGGCCACCGGAGCAAATCGCGCCGCCGCCGGTGGCCTATGACCAGCCGGAAGATTATGCGCCGGGGCCGGATGGCTACGCCATGCCGCGGGCGCCTTATGGCCGGTCCGGCTACGACCGGGCCCAGCTGCCGCCACCGCCAGGCTATGCGCCGCCCCCGCCAGTGGGTTACGCGCCGGGGCCGGCGCCCTATGGCCGCTCCAGTTACGCGCAAGGCGCGCCGCCGCCGCGGCCCCCGTCGTCCTATGGCCGCTCCAGTTATGCCCAATCCGTGGCGCCCCGCGACATTCGTCCGCCGGCGCCGATGACCGCGCCGCCGCCGCCGCCATCCTATGGCCGGTCACCTTCCGCCGAGGACGGGAGGCCGCAGCAGGACGCGCGTCTGGAGTGGCGCGCCTCGCCGCGCTGGGCCACAACCAACGCGGCCAAGAAGAAGGCGCCCGCCAGCGCGCCCAAGCCCGATCCGGAAGCGAAGTTCAAGGCGGCGCAGGCAAAGGCCGAGGAAGTTGGGGTCGAGAACCTGACCCAAGACGACATCGCCGGCCTCAGCCCCGAACAGATCACCCAGCTCCGGGGCTATTAGCGCGTCACGCTGGCCGAGCTTTGGCGTTGATCCTGACGTACTTGCTTGGTTTCCCGGCGCGGCGACCTACGCCCGTCATGGCCTCTGTGTGTTCAGTGCCACGGCGGCGCGAATCAGCGCCTTGAACGCCTTGTCATCGATCTTGTCGCCCTCGTGGATATCGATGGCGCGCCTCACATTGCCTTCGAGGCTGGCGTTGAACAGGCCTGAAGGGTCCTTGAGCGCGGCGCCCTTGGCGAAGGTCAGCTTCACTTTATCCGTGTAGGTCTCACCGGTGCAGATAATGCCGGCGTGCTCCCACACCGGAACCCCCGACATCGCGTTCGAGGGCTTTCTCCATTTCACCTCCTCGACCGTTTCGGGGTCGGCTTGCTTGATGAGCGTTCGGACCCGAGCCAGCGTCTCGCCCCGCCAATCGCTCAGCGCCGCGATTCTCGCATCAATCAGCTGAGAGGGAGAGGCTTCTCCTGTTGCTTCCGTCGAGGCGGTCTTGCTCTTGTTCATGGTGGATGCCGCTTTCTGCGGGGTTGTTGTCGGCGGCCTTCTTCGCGACCTTCGCCGACGTCTTGGACGTCCTTTTGGCCATTGTTCGCTGTGGTGCCAGTTGCTGACATTGAGTGACGGCCGATATGATTATGCGTCGAGCGATCTCCGTCCATACCCGGAACGAGGGAAAATTGTGATCTTCGAAAGCTGGTTTTGGAAGCGTGAGCTTTTCGGGCACCTCTCGGCATTTATTGCGTGGGGCCCGAAACAGATAGCTGAATATCGAAAAGACAAATGGGGAGGAGAGAGCTGTTTTCAGCTTGAAAGAAGTATTTTTTACGCCGCCTTGGCAATGAGACGGCTTATTGATAGCCACAAGGTCACAGATGCATTGCGCACCAGAACATCGCGACTGCCGATCTACCGATCATTGAAGGAAGGTCCGCATACCGCTCGGTCGATACTCGGGTCCGTCGACATTCTTGAGCATTTTGATTTTGCCAATCCAGAGAGCGAAGCCTTCTCCCCTTACAAGCTCTCTTCGGAAATACTGCACTCCTTTACGTTCGAATTTATCTCGAATGACGCTGAGGACGACATCTCCTCCATCTTGGTCGCGTCAGAGAAAAACCAATTTTCTAGAGCAGTTGAGATCGGAAAAGATCAATGGATAGCTCTTTTAAATGCCTTCATCGAAGATGAGGTTGAAGAAATGATGATATTCTCCAAAGGAGATCGCGCGATCCCGAGGATCGAGATCAAGTAGGATCAGCTATAGATCGCCGGTCCGCTTCTGGCCGGGAGCAGACAATCTCGTCTGACCGCCCAATCGGAAAGCATACTGCGCCAGGCAGTTTCTTCGCCGCAGCTTTCGTGCCTTTGGGCTGATGACTTGGCGTTCGCCCACGCCACGCGCGCACCTCGCGACCTCCCCCTCACATGCGTTCGCCGGGCAAAAGGCTGGCTTGTTTCACCCAAGCGGCGAGCTGAGCTTCGTCGAGCTGGTCGTCCTCACGGATGTCGAGATAGCGCGTGTCCTTGCTCTTGGACTCGCCGGGGGGGACAGGACGCAGCGACGCGCCGCGGAAGAAGGCCACCTTCACGTATTTCGTGAAGCAGTGGAAGCTGAGGAACCAGGTCTCTCCTTTTCCTTGGCCCTCGACCCCGTACAGCGGCGAGTTCCATTTGACGGCCTTGCGCACGCCGGGGACGGTGCGCGCGATGAGCGCGTCGAGGGGCGGCGGCCGACCTCGCGCTTCCAGCCCGGCATGGCCGCGATATAGGCCTGCACGGGGGCGTCGCCGTCGGCCTTGGCGATCTGCGGGTTGCCGCCTGCGAGGAGGGCCGGGTTCGCAGCGCCCCTGGCGGCTTCCTTCGCGACCTTCGCCGACTTCTTCGACGTTGTTTTGGCCATTGCGTTCACCCCTCCTTATAATCGATGCGGGCCTTCACCTCCGAGATGTTGGCTTCCTGGTCCCAAGCCCACATTTCTATTCAAACTTATCCCCGCCCTTCCAGCCTCCTCTATCCTGACATCACCTCGTCCGTTTGAGGGGCGCTTCATGAGGCGTCGTGGATACGGGACGGGGTGCGGCGCCCTGCGGGGCTTGCCTTCGCCGGCAAGCCACTCGGGCGGCGCCGGGGTTCCGCCCGGGCCCAGTACGAGGCCCCGCCACAAGCTGGCATAGCCAGAATCTGGCTCAGCCAGTGGCTGACGACCGTTTGGCCTAGGACCCTCGGGTCCAAACGCGTCCCGTCCGTTGACTTTCGTCCGGTCTAGGGATCGCGGGGCACTGACGGCGAAAGCGCGGCCCGGTGTTCGCCAAATCGCCGCAAATGCGCATGCGTTTGCGCTATCGCTTCGCTGCTGATGCGCAACTCTTTTTGTTGCGCTAACGCTGCGCTGCTTGAGCGCAAGGGCATGTGGCGCGCCGAGAGGCGCCCGCCGTATCCGGCAACGGATACGGAACCATAGGTTTGCGTCTTTCGGCGCGCCGCCCCCTCACTCGCGGGGGGAGAGTTCAGCACAGCCCGGGCGCATCCCGCGTCGCGGCGTGGATGTCGCGTGCCTTCAGGCATCCCCGGCGTCACCCCGGCGAAAGCCGGGGCCCAGTATTTGTTTTGCGCTGCGCGCGGCTGGATACCGGCTGGCGCCGGTATGACGACAGCGCCGGTATGACCAAAGTGACGGCCGGAACCGGCCCGGCCATGACGAGAAGGAACGAGGAATGGACGTGACCAAGCCAGGCGACGGCGCCACCGCGAGCGAGGCCGAGACTCTGCGCCGCTTCGCCGACATGCTCTGCCTGTGGCGGCTCTGCGGCAATGCCGGCTGCCGCCGCGCGCGGTCCTGCCGCGGCCGCGTCCATCTTTGCGCCCGGCGCAACACCGCGGCGCTGCCCGCCGGCGTGCGCGGCTTCTTCATCGCCTTCCTCGCGGCGAAACACGCGGGGCTCGCCTTCGACATGTTCGTGGC